>NZ_MOME01000018.1:0-153542 GCF_001983005.1 Protofrankia sp. BMG5.30
GGCTCCTCTCCCAGACGTTCACGTGCCTGGCTGAGTGCGCTCGTCGACGGCACTGTCCATTCGTCCCGCCACACGCGCATGAGCCGCAGGCCGCCCACAAGGCGGCGCATGACCTCCTCGTAGCCGTCCCGGAACACCGCGAGGGACACCACGAAATAGACGACGACGTGTGCGGGAAGCCGCCGGACTCGCTGCTCTTTTTTACCGGTCTCGACGAGAACCTCGTCCACGACCTCTCGTGAAATCACCCGTGCGAGCACGCCCACAGAAATATGGTCGGTCAGGCGGCCYGCCGCCGAAGACTCGTCTGCCGAATTCACAATCCATTCTATCGTGGTGGTCCGCGCATGGAAGTATGACGCACCGCCCGAGTGCATACGCCAAAAACCGCACTGAAACGATCAAGCAGATATTGATCTTGTCGGCGCCCGTTCTTATCTTAGCGGCATTGCCAGCAGGACGATCGGACCGAGTTCACGTTTGGCTCTGATGACCTCGTGCCGGCACCATCCCCGGGAGCTGTAGGAGTCCGTCACGATCGCCAGGAACGCCGACGCGGAAATCGCCCGGTCTATCGCCTCGACAAGCCGTTCGCCGGCGGCGATGCTGTGCACGTCGAGAAAGTCACCGACGTCCGTGCACTCGTGCAGGTACTTGCGCACGGCCAGCGCCACGCCCCGACCGTCCGTCGACGCGTGGCTGAGCAGCACGGTGAGCGGAGAATCGTCGTCGGTGACATGCCGGAAGAGCCGGTGCAGGATCTTGTTCACGAACACCTGGTCTCGCAGCTCACGAGTTGTCTCGTAGAGCCTGAGGCAGTTCACGTCCGAAATCGACGAGGTCCGGTCGACCTTCCGGGTGAGCAGCACCGGCAACAGCCAGTGACGAGATGACGTCGATGTCATGTCGACGAGCTCGGTGACGTACTCGTTCCACCCTCCGCTCATCAGCCACGCGTCGACAAGCAGCACCACGATGTTGCGTTCGGCCCGTTCGAGATCGACGGCCGGCGGCGGATCGTCCCGTCCGGGCGGCCGCGGATTCGGTGCGGACGTCCAGAAACGGACCGGCACGCCGAGACCCCGTACCCGCGGACGCCACTGATCGGCGCACAGGAACTTGAAGGCGACGTCGGCAAGATGCTCACCGAGGAGACTGCCACCGTGCCAGACCACGTGCACCGCAACAGGCAATCGCCTGTCAGCGGTCACCAACGGTCATCAACCGGATCGGGATGCACTCCGGCACAATAACCGGACGGTCACGCCCGCCTCGGGGCCACACACAGGCCATGTATATCCGGGTATATCCAGCACATGGCAGGGACGCGTACCGGCGCCACACGTCAGGACGCGGCCCTTCCCGAGCCAGGTCCGGCTCACGTCGGTCTCGGGCGGACAGACGGACAAAATACCGGCCGGTGGCTATCCCTGCTGCTCGGTGGTCCGCCGCCAGCGGATCTCCGCGTCGATGAACTCGTCGATGTCGCCGTCGAGCACCGCCGCGGTACCGGACGTCTCGACCTCGGTCCGCAGGTCCTTCACCATCTGGTACGGGTGCAGAACGTAGTTGCGGATCTGGGAGCCGAAGGAGACGTCCTGCGGGCCGCCGGTCAGCCGCTGCTTCTCGGCGGCCTCCTCGGCCCGCCTGCGTTCGAGCAGCTTCGCCTGGAGCACTATCATGGCCGCGGCCTTGTTCTGCAGCTGGCTGCGTTCGTTCTGGCAGGTCACMACGATGTTGGTGGGCAGATGGGTGATCCGCACCGCGGAGTCGGTGGTGTTGACACCCTGCCCGCCCGGCCCGGACGACCGGAAGATGTCGATCCGCAGTTCCCTGTCGTCGATCTCGACATGGTCGGACTGCTCGACCACGGGCGTCACCTCGACCCCGGCGAACGAGGTCTGCCGCCTGTTCTGGTTGTCGAAGGGGCTGATCCGCACGAGCCGGTGGACGCCGTGCTCGCTGCGCAGCGTCCCGTAGGCGTAGGGTGCCTTGATCTGGAACGTGGCGGACTTCAGGCCCGCCTCCTCCGCCTCGGAGGTGTCGAACACCTCAGTGGCGTATCCGTGCCGTTCAGCCCAGCGCAGGTACATGCGCAGCARCATCGCGGTCCAGTCGGCGGCGTCCACGCCGCCGGCGCCGGCCGAGAGCTGGACGATCGCGTCACGCTCGTCGTACTCGCCGGAGAGCAGGGTGCGGACCTCGAGCGCGGAGATGTCGCGGGCGAGCGTGGGCAGGTCGTTCGCGGCCTCGGCGAGCAGGTCGTCATCCCCCAGATCGAGGGCGGCGATGACGTCGTCGAGACGCCTGCGCAGTGCCTCGACCCGCGAGATGTCCCCACGCACCGACGACAACCGCCTGGTCACGGCCTGAGCGCGGTCCTGATCGCTCCACAGCTGCGGGTCGGCCGCTTCGCGTTCCAGATCGGCTGCGCGACGCCGAAGAGTATCGAGATCAAGAACTGCTTCGATGCCGGCAAGCGTCGCGTCGAGAGCCTTGATCTCCTCGGTGATGTCGGCGGCCATGAGACCCACCTTACCGTCGGCCGCACCCGCCCTCACCCGTACAGATCTTGGCTCTCCCTTCCCGCTCTTCCCACCTGGTACGGATCACGGCTCACCGATGGCCATCGGCGGCATGGGACGTGCCCGACCGGCGCCCGGCCAGCCCGACGGACCGCCGAGCGGAAAGCGCCGGCAGCAGGCGTCCGCCGGACGGGGCTGCCCGACAGAATCCGGGAACTCGGCCGGCGGAAACCGCGGGACGGGTCGTGCGCCGGCGTAACGTGCACCGCGGGCGATGCCCGTGGTGCTGGCCGGGTTCCCCGTCCGGGTTCCCGCCCATGCGCCCGCGGGTCGCGGGACACTCGTCCCGACCGGGGTACCGGATGCCTCCCGTACCCGTGCCTCCTGTACCCGCGCCTCCTGTACCCCGCGCCTCCCGTATCCGCCTGCGCATCCCGCGCCCACTTGCCGCGGGCCGTGGATGGGCCCCGGGGAAAGCGGGCGCCTGAGAGCGCACGGGAGGAACATGGGAGGCATGGSCAGCCCAGCATGGCCAGCCGCGAAACCGCACCGGCCGCGTCTGTCGGCCCACCACGGCCGAGGCGGCGTCATCCGGCGGAAACATCGGCGCGCGGGCCGCAATAATACGGAAACAATGTTACGCAAAAGAGACGACGTTACAGCCTGGTAATTCGCTCCGGCAGACCCTGTACTCTGCCGCGACCGGCCCGGCGGCGTAATCTCTCTCCAGAGACTCTCGCGAGAGACGTACAACACACCGCCACATCCCGGCACGGAAGCGGCAGGCGTTCTGAAACGCTATCTTTGGTAACGAGTGGCCTCTTCGGTCTGGAAGTGGTGACGTTGCGAGTGCCCTTCCACGGCTTGCCGGTATCGGCGCCAGTGAGCGCGGGGAGYCTCGCGCCGCCCTGTCACCCTTCGGGTGGAAAGAGAACCACGGCAATACGACCGCACGCACCCGAAGGACGCCGACATGCCTGAGCCTGCCGACCGACGACGGGTACTCACAGCCGCTGTGGCCCCCGTTGTCGTCATGACCGACCAGGCAAACACCAGCGATCTGCACGAGGCCTGCGCACAGGCCCTGGGGCAGGCGCTGGACAGCTACGAGACCTCCGATCTGACCGACATCGTCGCCGGCCTGACAAGCCTGGAAGAGGTCATGCGCACCGTGCCGCGCACGCGGCGGCTGCGGGGGTCGGTCGCGCTGGACTGGATGCGGCTGCACGCGGCCGTGACCACCACCATGGCGGGAGCCGTCTACGACCAGGGCCGCCACAGTCATGCCGTGTCACTGGCCGACCGGGCCGCGACGGTGGCCCGGGCCGCCGGCGACGGACCACTCGCCGGCCGCGCGCTGACCGTCCGCGCCCGGGTGGTACGCCAGCACAACCCGGCGGTGGCGCTGCAGATCGCCGATGCCGCGGGCCGTATCGCCGGCACGAGCCCGGCTCGGGCCCTGGTCGCCGGCAAGGTCTCGGCCAGCTCGTACGCCGCGGTCGGGGACGTCGCCGGGGTCCAGCGCTCGGTGGCCCATGCCTGGAAGATCATGGAGTTGCTGGACAGCTCCGCGCACGGACGTCCGGGATTCGCGCTCGACACCTACTCCCCCGCCGACCTCGCGCTCGCCTCCGCCGAGGCGTTGACCACCGTCGGCGTCGCCGAGGACGCCGGGCCCCACCTGGAACGGGCGTCCGAACTGATCACCAATAGCGGGCAGACCGGGATGGTGATCGCGGTGTACATGGCGCGGGCTCGGGCCGCGCTCAGCCGCGAGCGTCCGGACCCCTACGAGGCCAGGCACCATGCCTCGCGGGCGGTGACCCTCTCCCTGCAACGGCCCGCGGAATGGGTCGCCCGGCTCGTGCACGACATCTCCGCGCTCGCCAGCAGACGCACCGGCCACGACATGGACGACCTGGTCGCCACCACGTCCCCCTGGTTCTGAAGCGGTCCCGGATCCAAAGCAGCGTCGCCCCCACCACATCCGCCATGGCGCCGATGCCGGCGCTGGTGCCGATACCGGCACCGGTGACGCTGGCACGCACCGACAGCGCTGTCGGGTGCACGTCGTCATACCGGTCGCAGGGAGCTGCCGGAAAATAATTTCGTTTTTGACCACGGTGTGGGACTGCGGGATCGTTCTTCACTTCCGACGCGGTGAGACGCGTGGCGGATCGAGTAATATGGGAGTCATCGACAGGGTGTGCTGATCCGGTCTGATGTCAGACCGGATCAGCACACCCTGTATGCGAGCCTCTTTGACTGTTACCGGATCTACCTCAGTACCAGACCCACRGGTCGTAGTCGGCCCACGGTGCCGAACTGCCGTTGCAGAAGTAGGACTCCCACCGGCCGGTGTTGACGCCGGCCTTGCCGGCGGCGTCACAGCTCTCGAACCAGTAGAAGCTCYGGCCGGTGTTGTGCCACGTCGCGGCGCTCGCCTCAGCGGCTGGTGCGATCAGGACGGTGACGCAGGCCAATGGCGCGATCAGCGCCGGGATGAGCTTTCTGCGCATTCTGTTACCCTTTCGGACGGGGGTCATGGTGGACGCTTTTCCGTGTTCTCGGACGGTTGTCGTCATGTCTGAATGTCTAACACCGGCGGCCGAGGGTGTGACCCTGTCATGTTGTAGGAGTGGATCTCGGTTAGATTGCTGGCCAGCAGATCACAAGGGCTTCAATAGTCTGCCCCGGCAGGCTGGAATCGGGTTTCGCCAACCCGAAGGGCGACCTGCCGAAGCGTGACGTGGGTAGGCCGCCGACGAGGTGCCAGCTGTCCTGGTCCTTTTTCGGCGACTTCCCTCCGAGTCGGACGTGCCCGCTTTCCGTGGCATCCGGCCGTCAGGGCTCCGGCGTGTTGGATTCATGCACCGTTGCGCCCGGAAAGCCATGAAGATCGAAAGTGGCACTCCGGGTGGGTGGTCACGGCGGGCATGCGGGAAGGGCGGACCGGACACGGTCGCGACCTTCGAAGTCCGGGTCTCGTGACGGCCGTGGCGCTGGAGGAGCATGCCGGTTGGAACGACCTGGCATCGTCGCACAGACAGGTGAACGCCTGTGGGCGAACGCCTGCTGACGCGCTCACCTGCCCTGCCGGTCCGTGGCCCGTGCCGCGGACCGGCAGAGGTCTGTCCAAGCCCGGAGCCAAGCCCAGAGGCGTCAGGAACTTTACAGAGCGTACCCACAAGACCACGGTCGCCTTATGGTGCCGGAAAGCAGCCGAGCTACCGAGCAGTCGGTTCTTCCGGGAGGACGGCGTGAGCCACCTGGTCGTTCAGCCATCCGCAGGGCCATCGGACGCCGATGGCGAGGGCCAGCTCCACCACCTCGCCGCCGGCCAGGTGCTCACCTTCGGCCGTGGCGCTCCCGGGACCAACGTGGACCTCGTACTTTCTCATCCGGGCATATCGCGACTCGCCGGAGAAATCACGGCGGTCGTCGACCACTGGACGCTGACCAATTTCAGCAACACGAGCTCCTACGTGGTCGACAACATCGAAGGCGGCGGCGAACACATCCGGATCCCACCCCGTAGACGGGCCGCGCCCATCCCGTTCGAGCTGGCGCGGATCACTGTTCCGACCTGCGCCGGTGGTTGGGGTATCACCGTGTTCGCGCCCGAGCAGGCGTTCGTCGTCACCGCCGCCGGCACCGGGGAACACGACCTGCCCGGAGAGCTGACCACGAACGCCTTCCATCTGGACGAGACCTCCCGGTACTTCCAGGTGCTCGTCGCCCTGTGCGAACCACGGCTGCGGGACGCGACCAGCGCGGCGGTACCCACCACCGCCCAGATCGTCGAACGGCTCGCCCTCGACCCGCGACGGCCCCCACTGACCTCGACCGCGATCACCTACCACATCGACTATCTGGCCTGTCACAAGCTGTGCACCCACCCGTTCGAGCAGCCAGGCGCCGGCCGCGACACCGCCAAGCGGGACACCCTCGTCGCGGTGGCCCTGCGGTTCGGCCTCGTCGGCCCGGAACATCTCGCGCTGCTGCCGCCGCGCAGGCGTGTCGATCGGGTGACAGGCGATCGTCCCGCCGTCGGTGCGCTGCTGTGAGCAGAGCCACCGGGCTGCCCTTCCGGATCATCACCTTACGCTCGAATGATCCGCACCTGGACGGCGCGGTCTGCCTGGTCATGGAGCGGGCGGCGGGATCRCTGGCCGACCGCTGGTCGACCGCGGCCAGCCGGCCGGCACCGGGCGGCACAGCGAGCGCGGCGGACACAACAGGCACAGCGGCCGAGGCCACTGCCGACACGGACGCCGACGGCACCGACAGCCCGGACGACGCGGCCCGTGAATCGACCCACGTCGTCCGCCGGGCGGAGCCACGCGGAATCCTGCTGGGGGTCGCGGAAGCCCTGCGCAACATCCACGGGTCCGGCTGGGTGCACGCGGATCTCAAACCGGGCAACATACTCATCGATACCGACGGTGACGCCCGTATCGCCGACTTCGGCCTGAGCAGCGAACTCGACGGGACGCACGCGTACACCCCGCCACGCGCCGGATCATAGGAGCACGTGCCGCCGGAATGGTGGAACGAGCGGCTCACGCCGTCCGGCACCCCGGTGCGGACCAGCCAGGACATCTGGGCCTTCGGCGTGATCGCCCACCAGGTCCTCACCGACGGTGTCCATCCTTTCCCCGGGGCGACGGCGTCCGCCAGGGCCGAAACGGTACGTGCCTACGGAGCCGGTCTGGTGGATCTCCACCTGGCCTCGGCGATCCCAACGCTGTGGGCGGAACTCGTCAGAGCCTGCCTGGAGCGGGATCCGGAACACCGACCGTCCGCCGCGGACGTGGCGGAGCGGGTGCGGGCCCTGCCGCCCCCGGGCCCGCCGATATCTCCTGATCTCCTGCTCTCCGATCCTCCGATGTGGAAGGCCCCCAGCTGGAAGGACGACGAACAGCAGGATGACGAACAGCGGGGGGACGAGCGGAAGGCTCCTGAACGCAGGGACGCCGTGGCCGACCCCGTGCGCCGTCGTCGGCGCCGCACGGGGGCCGTGGCCGCTGTCGTCCTCACCTGCGGTGTGGCCGCCGGCGGCGGGCTGTGGGCCGCGGGCGTCATCGGCTCCGGCAGCGACCGTGGCAGCCGGCCTGCCGTCGTCGGCCAGGTGCCGGCTGCGTCCCATTCCCTACAGGTACGTGTCGACCGTGACTGCGCGGTGTCCGCCTGCACCCTGCGCCAGCCGGTGTTRTTCCTGACCTCGGGCGCAAGCCCGTCAGGCATCGTGGAAACCCTGGTCACCGGCCCGGACGGCGTCG
This sequence comes from Protofrankia sp. BMG5.30, assembly GCF_001983005.1. NCBI lineage: Bacteria > Bacillati > Actinomycetota > Actinomycetes > Frankiales > Frankiaceae > Protofrankia > Protofrankia sp. BMG5.30. The sequence continues at coordinate 7,808 of NZ_MOME01000018.1, forward strand.
ACCGGAACATCGCCAAACCAGGCGCCTACAACCCGCTCGGCCGGGCGGACCGTAACGGACGGAAAACCGGCCGCTGGAGCTACGAAACCGGCGATCCACTCGGTACGTGGACGGTCACGATACGGGACGTCCAGACGGGCAGGCGGGCCGTCACCATCTTCCAGGTCCTGAACACATGAAACTCCCGTTCCGGATCACATCCGGACAGACCAGATCCCACGCCTGCCCGTCGGCCGATGTTTCAGGGGGCGGGTGGGCGGACGAGTGACTGGGCGTCCGCGCTCGCCGTGATGGTCAGCGGACCGATCCCCAGGATCGCCACCACCGGCAGGGTCACCGTGCGGGTACCGGTCACCCGGACCGTCGCCGGATCCACCAGTTGCGCGGTCAACGCCATACGCCCGGACGGGTCGGCGTCGCTCTGGTACTGCGCGACGGTCGCGGCCACCTCCGCCAACGGCAGCCGCTGAAGATCCCCCGTCGCGGTGTAGATCGCTGTCTCGTCGATGCTCTGGGCCGCGGCGAGCGCCGCGCCGTCCGCGGCGGAAGCGAGCGAACGCCTGGCCAGGTACACCGCGGACACGTCGGTCACCACGATCGCCAACATCAACGCGGCAAGAACATAGCCGAGCGTAAGAACCAGAATCGACCCCTCGTCCCGGCTGTGACGGACTTCCGACCCCCGGCGCATGGAACGTCCAAGCAGGTCAGCGCGCATCCGCATCCCCTCGGTCAGTATCCGGGCGCCGCCGGGGTCGCGGGCTGCCCATCGGGGCCCGCGACGTCCGCGATTTTCCGCGTCCGGTCCRCCGCACACAGCTCACAGGTGAGCGTAGGCCTCCAGCCTCCCGAAGCGGTCAAGGTGGTCCCTTCAGGGCCTCACCACGTCCGCCGGCCCACCGTCCGCTGGCCACCCGCTGTCAGCTGCCAGCTCCCACGGTAGGCGTTCATCGGCCGACTCCTGCCCTCGCAACGGAACCGTAGGTGAAAACGGTTGTTGCGATGACAGTTTCCACCTACGGCTTCCACACCTGTAGGTGGAAACCGTCATCGCAACAACGCTTTCCACCTACAGTTCGGCTTGGACAGCCGCCAGGTCGCCCGAGTCGCCACCTGCCGGCTGGTCTTCTTTCATGGCCGGCCCGGCGCTTCCCTCGGCAAAATCATGGATAGCAGGGAGAGTCGACTGGCGATCCGTCCGATGTCGGGCGGGAGGTCGTCACCGCGGAGCACATCCGCCAGCGGTACGGCCGCGACGAGGAACAGCCGCACGTCCCTGTCACAGAGAATGTCGACAATATTGGCGAATCGCTGCCGGGCGTCCTGGCCGACCTCCGCGAGACGAGGCAGCCCGGCAATCACCCAGGTTGTGAAGCGGCCGGTGAGAGCCAGATAGTCCGTTGCGGATCTGGCTGTGTCGCACACGTCGAAGAAATCGAACCAGACGAGGTCGCCACGGGCCGCCAGGGCCCGGATCCGCCGGTTGCCCACGTCGAGCGCGGTGATTTCCGCCTCGGCCGGGGCCGTCAGGCCGGCGTCACGGAGCTGGGCGTCCGTGCCAGGCCACACGTAGACACCGGTCTCGAACCGTGACCGGGGCTCGCCCGACCAGGACCGGCCGCGATAGTCCCGTGGACCGGCAAGCTCGACCACGTCCATCGTTCGCTCAATATTCTCGATCATGGGAACGAAAAGATGATGATAGATCGGATTCGGCAGCAGACCACCCGGCGGATAGTTGGACGTGGCCAGCAGAGTGATCTGCTTCTCGAACAGCGACGCGAACAGCCGGCTGATCAACATGGCGTCGCCGGCGTCGTGGACGTGAAACTCGTCGAAACACAGCAGACGGCAGTCGGCGAGGAGCTCCTCGACCGCGAAGTCCACCGCCCGACGTTTCTGCCGGTGCCGGGAAAAGGCCGCGTGGAACTGGCGGAAGAAGTCGTGGAAATGTACCCGGTGTTTCTTGTCCGTCGGCACGGTCTCGTAGAACACGTTCATCAGCCAGCTCTTGCCCCGGCCGACCGGACCCCAGAGGTAGACTCCGCGCGGCTGCCGGCCGAACGGGCTCCGCCACCGTGACACCTCGGCGCCGAGCTGGGCGAGCCGGCCGGCGACCCGCACCTGCGCGGCGTCCAGCTCGAACCCGGACCGCCCGGCGGCATCCTGGAAACGCTTCGCGAACCGCCCCGCGTCCGCGCGTTCACCAGCCACGAGCACACCGACCACGCTGCTCGCCGACCGACGCGGCCCGGGCCGAGCCTGCGGAGAACATCCCGCTCAGAGCCGCGTCGACCAAGTCCGGCGACAGCAACCTGATCGTCTCCTGACAGACCCGGACCTGGTCGTGGTGCCCCACAGGATCAGAATCCGCCCGGCCACCCGCATTCCCGGGACAGCACAGCGGTTTGTTCGGAACTCCTTTTTCGATTATCAGAATCATGAGATCGCCACAGGTCGAAATACCGTTGCCAGTCCCGCCCAGAGGGTCCCGAAAGCCTCCCTGCGATCAGTCACCGGTACGGGTACGGGCTGCCCATTCGACTCGGGTGATCGTGTAGATGGCGCTGTCGGTCTCGTGCAGAGTCTCGTAGCGCTCGAACGTCATGCCCAGCTTCTCAGCGACGCGAATGGACTGCTGGTTGTCCCGGTGGGGGATGGCCACAAGCCGGTTCACGTCGTGGTTCGCGAACGCCCAGGTGCCGGACGCGCGGRCCGCCTCGGGCGCGTACCCGCGCCCCCACCAGGGCCGGCCGATGAACCACACCAGCTCGATCCCGGGCCATCCCGGCTCGTACCACAGCCCCGCCCGGCCCACCAGCGCGCCGGTGGCCCGTTCCACCACCGACCACGAGCCGGCCCCCTCCAGCTCCCACGCACCGATGTTCGCCGCCAGGTTGTGCCACATACTGTGCCGATCGTGGGTACCGACATACCGCCCGAACTCGGCATCGGCCCAGATGGCAGTGGACGCATCAAGATCATCACGGCGAATCGGCCGAAGTACCAGCCGATCTGTCGTCAACGTGGGGGTGTTCACGCGTCACCGCCGGCAGTAGACGCACGGATGTGGGCAACCGCGGCCCTCCGCCGCACCGAAATGGACGTACCGATCATCCTGTCCAGCTCCACAGCGCAACGTGTATGCGGAAGATCGGTATACGGGAGAACACCCCGACAGGTCCAGTGTGATCATGCCCTCCGTCGCCGCGCCATCCACCGTCGCGTCAGCACCATAACCGGCTGGCCGCACAGCCGACGCACGAACAGGAGACGCCTCCGAGGCAGCACAGCCCGGCAAGCCGCCGCTCATAACGGGCGGCGCCCACAGACCGGCGGATTTCATGATGATCCACAACGCCCGGAGACACGGTCCGCTTACGAACATGCTCCACCCTGGGTACGATCTCGCCGATATACCACGCCTCGATGATCGGCATTCCACGCGCGCCTGGATCGCACGAACTAGTCGATCAAGGAAAGCCCTGCTGCCACCGACCAGTCGCCGCCACACGCATGGGCGCGCGGCGACCCCTGCCACATCGAGGCGGCCAGTCGCCACGCTGCGCGTCGGAAAGATCCGGCGGGCAGAAAATGCCAGAAAGTCCGTGTGACGTCATAAGAGCACATGATCCCGTGTAATCCAGTGAGTGGGCGGGATCCTTACGTCACAGGCATTTGTGTGCGGTCTCGGCGGTAGGCGTCCACTACGACTACGAATTTTCCGTTGACTGTGATGTCGGCGAGGCCGGTGAACAACCGGGCTGTTCCGGGCAGGGCGACGGCGGAGCGGACGCACACGGCGAAGCGGGAGCCGGGGGCCAGCGATGCGGCGCCGTCGCCGGGGTTGCCGGCGCCGCAGTCGGCCCCCTCGGGCGCGAAACGCAGTTCGGGCGCGCCGTCGAGGCCCTGGTCGGCGAAGGCCGTCTCGGCTGCGACCCGGGCGCGGGTGACGGCCTGCGCCTCGCTGTCCGCGGTCGCGTACGCCCGGCCGGCGGCCCGGGCGGCCTGGGTCACCGCGAACGCGGCCCGCTGGACGGCGAACACGCTGAGGAAGAAATAGACGAACGGGATGAGCAGCAGGACCGACAGGCCGACGAACTCGATCAGAGCGGTGCCGCTGTCGTCGCGCCGACGCCRTCGGCGCTGCCCGCCCTGCTGGCCCCGCTCACAGCATCGGCGCCATCCACGATGTGGATGCCACGCGCGGTGCGGATGCCATGCGCGGTGCGGGCGCGGCCAGCGTCGCCGACCTGGCTCTGGTACCTGCTCCCGCGTCCGCGTCTGGTCACACTCGGGGCTCGAGCGGGACCGAAGCCGTAGGGGCATGTTCAAGGGGTCTCCTTGACCGCGTGGCCGACGACCGTGAGCGTTGTCTTCGCGCCTCCTGGCAGGACCGTCAGCGGGACGGCGACCTGGCAGCGCACCTCGACCAGGGGCACACCGGACTCGCCGGTCGTGGCGGCACTGGTGCAGGTGGTATCAGCCCGGCCAGGGATGGACGACGCGATCAGCTGCTCCGCATAGGGGCCGCCGGAGGCCTCGGGCATGTTCAGGTTCGCCGCGTGCCGGGCGCCCTCGGCCGCGTCCGCGGCCAGGGTGTTGCGGATGTGCAGCACCACACCGACCTGGACGACCCCGAGGAACAGGAAGAGCAGCAACGTCCCGACCAGCACGAACTCGACGACCGCCGAACCGCGTTCGGACGCCGGTCGCGGCGCTGACGCCCAGGCGCGCAGCCACGCCGGGAATCCGGTGGGCCCGCGCCCATCCGATTCCGGGCAGGCCGAAACAGGCGGATGATCCCGCGCCGGGGGCGACACCTTTGCCGGAAGCGGTGTCGAAGGCAGAGCGGGCTTGCGCCCGCCTGGTTCCGGGCGTGCCGGAACAGGCTGATGCTCTCGCGCCGAGAACAGACGCTCTCGGGCCGRGAGCAGGCAGCCCCACGTCAGAAACAGGCGTTCCGGGACCGGGACCACGGCGGCGATTGCGCGCCTCCGGGTGAGACGCCCGGACGGGATGGCTGTCTGCGTTGGCCGTGACCGTTGGCCGCGCACCGCCGCGCGGAACCCGGCGCGGTCAGCCGTTGCCGACCACGGAGTCGATCGCATTGGTGAAGACATCCCGCAGCTGGGGCACAGCGACCGCCATCAGGGCGACGACCAGGGCTGCCGTCATGACGGTGACCATGACCCAGCCGGGCACGTCCCCGCGGTCCCGGCGGTCCCGGCGGCCGCGGCCGGCCTGTCCGGCCTCCGCCACGAGCAGGCCTCCCCCGGCCCGGGAGAGGCTCTCCCGCTCCAGCACCCAGCGGCTCACGAACATCGCGAACACCCGCACGGCCAACAACTCCTTCACATTCTTCCGGACTCTTCGGGTCCTTCGGGCTCTTCGGATACTCACCTGGTCGTCGGACAGCGAGAAAATTTCCAGAAAATCACCGGCCGTCATCACTGGGCGTTGAAGGAAAGGCTGACCAACGCCGGGTAGAAAGCGAAGATCACGGTGGTCGGCAGGACGAAGAACACCACCGGCACCATCATCGCGATCTCCTTACGGCCGCCGGCCTCCAGCAACTGGCGTTTGCCCGCCTCCCGGACGTCGACCGCCTGTGCCCGCAGCACCTCCGCCAGAGGCGTGCCGCGTTCGATGGCCACGGCCATGCCGTCGACGAACCGGGCCAGCGACGGCACCGTCGTCCGGGTGGCCATGCCCTCGAGGGCCTGGACGAGCGTGGCCCCGGCGCGGGCGTCCGCGAGAGCCAGCCGCAGCTCACGGCCGAGTTCCCCGTGGGAGAGCCGGCTGACCCGTTCCAGCGCGCCGACCGGGCTCTCCCCCGCGGTCACCGCGAGCGCGAGCAGTTCGGCCACGGTCGGGAACTCGATCAGTATCCGTTCCTCGCGTTCCCGGATCGCGCGTGTCAGCCACCAGTCGCGGGCGACGATCCCGCCCGCGACCCCGGCGACGACCATGGCAACACCGACGATCGGCGGCGGTCCGACGCCGGTGAGCGCTCGCACGAGCAGCAGGAACGCGCCGACAAGCGCGCCGGCCGCGGAACAGATCACCTGCTGGACCCGGAACTCCTCGACAGAGGTTCGCCCGCCCGCCTGGGTCAGGCGCCGGAGCAGGGCGGCGCGCCCACCGAGGAAGCGGTCGAGCCGCCCGGCCGCGTCCCGCACGAAAGGCCGTAGCAGCTCCTCCAGACCGCTACGGGACGACATCGTGGTTCGCGGACGGTCGGCGAGCAGCCGGGACTGCGCCGGGGCGTCGCGCAGGTAGGGATCCATCCGGTCGGCGAGCCGAATCCGCCGGACGACCGGCGAGCGCCGGATGATGATGAGCAGCCCGAGCCCGGTGAGCAGGCCGATCAGGGCACCGGTCGCCGCCGGGCTCACCGCGGGCTCCCAACGGGGATGCCTGCGAAACCCGGGCTCACCGGGGTGGCGCCGGCAGAACGCGGACCCGGGAAAACGCTCATCGGCTGCGAACCCGTCGGGCGCTCGTCGGGACGGCGTCTCGTGTCGGGACGGCGCTCGCGAGGGCGGCAGCCGCCGACGGCGGAGCGTTCGCCCGCACCCTGCTGGGTTCTCATGGGCGTAGCACCCGACCTTCCTCGGGCAGCCGTCCGATCCATTTCATGATCATGTATGCCAGTGCCGACACGACGCCGCCGGTCACGAGCACGGCGACGCCGGTCGGGCTGTCGTAGGCGCGCACGGTCTCCCCCCGGGTCGCCAGCATCAACAGGACGACCCACGGTGCCCCGAGCGCGAGCCGGGCTGCGTTGACCGTCCAGCTCTGCCGGGTCTCCAGTTCGGCGCGGGTGCGCGCGTCCTCCCGCAGGAAGGTCGACAGCGTCCGCAGCAGCCGGCCGAGGTCGGTGCCGCCGACCTCCCGCGCCATCCGCAGCGACTCGATGATCCGGTCGGCGATCGGGTCGGCAAGGTCGTCGGCGAGCCGGTCCAGGCTCGCCGAGAAGGAGCCGGTCGCCCGGTAGTCCTCACCGAAGCGGGTGAACGCGGGACGCAGCGGGACCGGGCCGCGCACCCCCACCGACGCGAGCCCCTCCGGCAGGGACATCCCCGCCCGTACGGCGCTGGCCAGGTTGTCCACCACGTCCGGCCACAGTTCGCGCAGGTCGTGCATGCGGGTGCGCCGGCGCCGTACCACCAGCGCCCGCGGCAGCAGGGCGGCGAACACGAAGAATGCCCCGGCCAGCGACCAGGTGGCGGTGAAGGCGAGGACGAGCAGGCCGACCAGCAGCCCGACCCCAGTACTGATCATGAGGAACTGGTCGGGGCTGACCCCCGGGATGCCCGCCTGCGCGAGAAGCTCCTTGGTCCGCACCCGCCATTTGGCGGTGCCGGGATCACGCCGGACGCGAGGGCGGCCGCTGGTGACGATGAGGAACAGGCCGAGCCCGAAGAGCAGGCCGAGGAAGATACCCATCAGCCCTCTCCCCCTCGGATCTCGAGCCAGGGCCGTTCGCCCAGCGAGGCCCGCTCGGGCAGCGCGGCCCGCTCGACGTGGCCGTGGCCGTGGCCGTAGCTGTGGCTGTGGCTGTGGCTGTGGCTGTGGCTGTGGCTGTGACTGTGGTCATAGTCACGATCATGGTCGGACGCGGCGAGCAGCCCGGGCAGGTCGTAGCCGGCCTGGGCGAACCGTTCGGCGTGCGGAGGGTAGCCCTCGGCGCGCACCAGGGTGCTGCCGCGCGTCCGGTAGATCTGGGCGATCTCGATGACGTCCCCCTCGGTACGCCCGGGCAGCGCGACGATCTCGGTGACGCGCCGGCGCCCATGGGCGTCCTTGGACAGGTGGACGACAAGATCGACGCTCGCGGCGACCGTCGGCACCACGAAGGCGTGGCTGACGTTCTCCCCGGCGAGCAGCGGCAGGGTGCACAGTTTGGTGACCGCCTCGCGGGCCGAGTTCGCGTGCAGGCTGCACATGCCGGGCAGGCCCGAGTTGAGCGCGATGAGCAGGTCGAGGGCTTCCTCCTGCCGGACCTCGCCGACGATGATCCGGTCCGGGCGCATCCGCAGCGCCTCCTTGACCAGCCGTCGCAGCCGGATCTCCCCGGTGCCCTCCAGGTTGGCCTGGCGGGTCTGCATCGCGACCCAGTCCGGCGCCCGCAGCTTGAGCTCGAAGACCTCCTCGCAGGAGATGACCCGCTCCCGCCCGGGGATCGCCGAGCCCAGGCAGTTGAGCATCGTCGTCTTCCCGGCCTGCGTCCCACCGGCGACGATGATGTTCAGCCCGGACGCGACGGCGGCCTCCAGGAAGGCCGCGGCCGGCGCGGTGATCGTGGACAGGGCGACCAGCTCGTCCAGGCTGGCCGCGGACAGGACGAACTTGCGGATGTTGACCGACCAGTGGGCCCGGGTGACGTCGGGGATGACCACGTGCAGGCGCGAGCCGTCCGGCAGCATGGCGTCCACGAAGGGGGTGGAGAGGTCCACCCGTCGCCCGGAGCTCTTCAGCATCCGTTCGACGAGGTCCGCGACGCCGTCGGCGGTCAGGATCGTCGTGGTCAGCTCGCTGCGCCCGTTGCGGGCGATGAACACCCGGCCGGGCTCGTTGATCCAGATTTCTTCCACGGACGGGTCGTCGAGGTGGCGCTGCAACGCCCCGAATCCGGCGACCGCGTCGTGGACGAGCCGGGCGGTGGTGGCGCGGTCGACAATCGGCGGCAGATCGCTGGTGAGCGCGCGTTCCTCATATTCGCTGAGGACGTCCTCGACGAGCTGGCGTATGCGGGTGGGTTCCTCAACCGGGTCGAGGGAATGGCGCCGGACGAGTTCGCGCACTTCACCCTCGATGAGTGAGGTGGCGTCCATCCAGTCACCACGTACCGCCACGGAAGACCGATCCCCCCTGGTTATGCGTTCAGAGCRCCGCCACCCGGACAAATACTACGAAACGTAGAAAGAAGATCACGCCTAATCAGGCGGTTGACACCGTGCCCCGRCCGCCAGCCGTACGAAAATCAAGATCGCACTGCCTTCAGCTGTTCCCCTCCCGACCTCCGGCGGCGCGATAGCAAGATCGCATCGCCTTCAGCTGTTCCTCTCCTGACCTCYGGCGGTGCGATAACAAGATCGCATCGCCTTCAGCCGTGCTCCTCCTGACCTCCGGCGGTGCGATAACAAGATCGCATCGCCTTCAGCTGGTGATGTGTGCGCCTGGCGACAATATTCGCATGGCCGTTGCAGCCCACCCACATCGGGCCATGGGCAGCCCAACGACAGCGGAAAACGATCACATGCCCAGCCGAACGGCTGTTACTCTCCGCATCCACTACCTGGCTGACCTGCCACCGCGCGGGAAAACGGCCGGTCAGCCGTCGACCGGTCGGGAAAACACCCGGAACAGCCCCCGCCAGCCAGGCGGTTGCGGACCGGAGAGGATGCTCCACCGGTCGGCCGGACAGTCCTGGAAATCATTCCGCGGCAGAACTGGCACCAGCGCCGCCCCACATCCGTGAATACCTCGGCGACCGCGGCCCGTCCGATGTTCACGGGACGCGGTTGTAACCGGTGAGAAATATGCTGGCCCGCTGGCCGCGCGGCCGGATGCCGGAACCGTCACGAACGGGCCGCCACCGTGCCGCATACGCGGTCGATACCGGCTGACATGCGAGCCTGCGCACCCTGAAAGAAACCGGATCATTCTCTGGCCCACGGAGCGACACCCACGGTGCTGTTCGGCCCCGGCCTGGGCGGCGTCCACGAGAACGGATTGCCAGAACTGCCAGAAATTATTCGATATCAATTCTGATACTGATCAGAAAAATCGGCGACCGGCGCCCGGAACCGGCTCGTAGCCATATTCATGACCAACATGCCCGGCCGATCGGCGTCGCCGCCGGCCAGCGGCGGCGCGAGCGTGCCGGAATCGGCCGCCCGCCGCATCCGGGACAGCTTCGCACGATGCCACGGACAGCCCGTGGACATCCCTGCCGTACCCCGGCGGCGGTCGGGCATCCAATAACGGACAGCAACATCCTGATCGGCCCGTACCGCTGGACGACAGGATGACCGGATGCTCCGATCGGGCCTGCTCCGCTGCCAGCCCACGCCTGTGGCCCATGCCCGCCTGGAGGCCTGCTGACGAAGATCGGCGCGAGCTTGTCGTTGCGCACGCCGACGGGGCCGGAAACCGTACATGACGACAAACTCGTCCGGATTAATGCCCGGCCCGGGTAGCCGCAGCTGGTGGCTGTGCTGCCTGGGCCGTTACCTGTGGGCTGGCGGGCTAGACCAGGCCGCGATGGTGGCGTTCGTGGAGGGAACTGGCCTGGCCTACCCAGTCGTCCGAGACGATCCGGTCGCCGAAACCCTCCAGGACGCTGCCGAGCCAGCTGACCCCGTCCTCGTTGAGATCGGCGAGCTGACGGAAGCTGACGATACCGAGCGCGTGCAGCCTTGCCTCGACGACCGGGCCGATCCCGACGATCTCCTTGAGGTTGTCCTGACGGGCACCCTGCATCGCGGCGGGCGGCGGAAGGGAAGCGGAGCCACCGGATCTACCGGAGCCAGCGGAGCCGGAGCCGGAGAACGACGTCAGCCCGGCCAGCGCCACCGAGCCCGGCAACGCGGCGGGAGAAGCACCCGAGGAGGCGGTGGGGGAACCACCCGAAGCGTGCGACACGCCCGGTGGCACCGAGCCGGCAGGCGCTGAGGCTCCGGATGCTGAGGCCCCGGATGCTGAGCCCACAGGTGCCGTGCCCGCGTGCGCCGCAGCTGGGGAACGACGGTCCGGCTGGGCGCCTGGGACCGGCCGGGCGGTGAGCACCGGCACGGCCGCGGCAACAGCCGGATCCTCCTCGAGGAACTCGGGCTCCTCCTCCGCCGGCAGCGCGAAAAAAACATGATCGCGGCTTCGCCGACCGCTGGGGCCACGGCCATCGGGAAGTGCGGAGGGCTGGCCTTCGCGGGCCTCGCGGGCCTCGCGGGCATCCCAGACGTCACGGGGATCGGCGTCGCTGCGGTCCTTCTCCGCGCGAGCGGTCCGCCCGCCGACAACACCGGTGTCCGGGTGGCTTGCCGCCACGGCGCCCCCACCGGCAGTCGGCTCAGGTACAGCCGGCTCAGATGCAGTCGGCTCAGAGGCGGCCGGCTCACGGGCAACCGGCACGTCCGGCAGCCCGGCAGCCCTGGGGGCAGAGTCGGTGTGGCCGGGATCCGGAAGATCCAGTTCGACGTGGGCGGTGCGTGGGTGTTCGGATGCGGCCGGGGGCTGCTCACGACCACCCATCTGGGCGAGCAGCCGGACCTTCTCGGCGGCCCACTCGGCCTGATGGCGATCAAGCCTGGTCGTCAGGGTCGCGACCTGGCGCTGGGCGTCCTCGGCCTCGGTACGTGCCATCGCCAGCCGGGAGGAGAACTTCGCGGAGCGCTCCTCGGCCTCGGCGAGCTGTCTGCGCAGCTGCGCGGCCTCGGCCGCGAGCGCCTGCAAGTCCTCGGCGTTCGACGCCACGGCACCGTCGGGCTCGCCTGGCTCCTCGGCCTCGGCGAGGGCATCCTCAAGCAGCTGTACCCGGCGGCCGGCGACAGCGGCCTGCCGCTCGGCGGCGGTGACCCGCTGTTCGGACTCGACCGCCTGCCGCTCGGCGGCGGTCAGCCGGGCCGTGAGCGCCGCCTTCTCCAGCAGCCACTCGTCCTGCTGATGGTCGTCCGGCTGGCCCGATGACCGCGTGCCCGGATGCGCGAGCGGAACGGAACCGGCCTCGGCGCCGCCGGCCGACGGCTCGGCCCCGGCGGCGGTGTCCGGGCCATCGTCCCGTAGGCGGGACGCGGGACGAGTCCGGAGGGCATCGCCGCCGGCCGCCGCCGGCGGCCCGGGCGGACCGGTGGGCCGCGCATCGGGCGTACCAGCCGGGGCGGGTGTGTCAGCCGGCAGCGCCACGACGGGCAGCGGCCCGGTGCCGGGGGCGGCCGGGGCGGTGGTGGCGCGCCGTATCTCCTCGACCCGGCGATGTACGGGGCCGAGGAGGAACACCCAGGTCAGCAGTGCACCAACAGCCAGCGCCGCCGCCATGAGCACCAGAATCTGGCCGGCAAGGTAGAGCACGGGTGGTCAGCCTCCTTCCCGCGGTGCGCGCCGCGGAGATCCACACCGATACGGGTGGCAGCCTCCGGCATCATCCGGGGTTCCCATCATGGCCACGAAAGTCCTCCGTGGGTGCGCCGGGCACACCCTGAATCCATCACAAAAGTATCGCGAGGCACGATCGCGATCTTTCCGGGTGGCGGCAAACCAATACGCACACGGTGGCTGTCCACGCACCCGACCACGCCGGGTGCGTTCACCGACGGCCCGGCCCGGAACATCCCCCGGGGCGATCCTGTATCGCACCATTCCACAGCCATGTTCCGAACGTCCAGTTCCAACCGGACGACCAACGGGTGACGGTGTGGTCCGAGTGTCCGCCAGCCCTGTCAACTGCCCAACAGCGCTGTCAACCATCAAACAGCGCTGTCAATAGCCAAACAGCGCGATGCCACCGGAACCGGGTCGAAGCCGGATAGCATGTCACCCGGGTCGACGCGCGGCATCCGGACCGCCGTGGTGCGTCGGCCCGGGTCAGAGGCCGGTCAGAGGCCGGTCAGAGGCATTGGCGGGGAGCTCATCCCATGTGTGGGTAGGCGACCTGTCGCGGTGGGTCGAACGTCTCCTTCAGTGCCCGTGGGGAGACCCACCGCAGCAGATTCAGCGCGGAGCCGGCCTTGTCATTGGTGCCGCTTGCCCGCGATCCGCCGAACGGCTGCTGGCCCACCACCGCGCCGGTCGGTTTGTCGTTGATGTAGAAGTTTCCGGCGCTGTACCGCAGCACCTCGGTGGCCGTGGCGAGCGCGCGGCGATCCCGGCCGAAAACCGCGCCGGTCAGCCCGTAGGGCGAGAAGTCCGTGACATCCCGCAATGCCATGGTAAAAGCCTCCGAACCGGACCGTCCCGGAGCATCGTCGTAGATATGCACGGCGAGTACCGGCCCGAAGTACTCGGACGTGAACACCTCGTGCGTGGGATCGGCGCACACGACGACCGTCGGTTCCACGAAGAATCCGATCCGGTCGTCGGCGCCGCCACCGACGAGCACCGACACGTCCGGGTCCGCGCGCAGCCGCGCGAGCAGGGCCGACAGCCGGTCGAAGGCCCGCCGGTCGATCACCGCCCCGCCGAAGAGGCTCAGATCGGACACGTCACCGTAGGTCAGCGCCGCGGTCTGCGCGACCAGTTGGTCACGCAGACCCGAGCGCCACAGTGAGGCGGGCAGGTAGGCGCGGGACGCCGCCGAACACTTCTGCCCCTGGTATTCGAAGGCGCCCCGGACCAGCCCGACGACGAGCGCGTCCGGATCGGCGCTGGGATGGGCGACGACGAAGTTCTTCCCGCCGGTCTCGCCGACCAGCCGCGGGTAGTCCCGGTAGCCGTCGATCCCCTCGGCGACCGTCCGCCACATCGTCCGGAAGGTGGCCGTCGACCCGGTGAAGTGCACTCCGGCGAGCTCCCGGTGCCGCAGCGCCACCGCCGAGACGGCCGCGCCGTCCCCGGTGACCATGTTGATCACTCCTGGTGGGAGGCCCGCCGCCGCCAGCAGCGACATGGTGTGCTGGGCGGCGAGCTGCTGGGTGGGGCTCGGCTTCCAGACCACCGTGTTGCCCATGATCGCCGGAGCGGTCGGCAGGTTCGCCGCGATCGAGGTGAAGTTGAACGGTGTCACCGCGAGAACGAACCCCTCCAGGGGACGGTAGTCCATGCGGTTCCACGTGCCGGGCGCCGAGAGCGGCTGCTCGGCGACGATCTCGCGGGCGGCAGCGACGTTGAAACGCCAGAAGTCGATCAGCTCGCAGGCCGCGTCGATCTCCGCCTGGTAGCAGCTCTTGCTCTGCCCGAGCATGGTCGCGGCGTTGAGGGTGTCCCGCCAGCGCCCGGCCAGCAGGTCGGCCGCCCGCAGGAACACCGCGGCCCGGTCGTCCTGGGACAGCGCCCGCCAGTCGGGCGCCGCGGCCAGCGCCGCGTCCACCGCGTCGGCGACGTCCCCGGGCGCCGCCGCCCGGCCCGCGCCCAGCACCAGCTCGTGCCGGTGCGGGGCTACCACCTCGAACGGCTCGCCCGCACCCGGACGGGCCTTCCCCGCGATCACCAGCGGCAGTTCGGCGCGCTCCCCCGCCAGCCGCTCCAGCGCCGCCCGCAGGCCGGCGCGCTGCGGGCTGCCCGGGGCATAGGCGCGGACCGGCTCGTTGACCGGTTCCGGGACAACAGCGACGGCATCCATCCCAACCCCACCCTCCGAAGCGCTGGAAACCGAGCGTTGGAAACACCGCGCCGGGACGCTCGAGGAGCGGGCCGCCCGGCCCGCGACGCCCCTCCTGGAACGCTCCCAGACCAGGCGGCCCGTGGCCGTCCGCGACGCGCAAGAACATGTTCGCGCCGCCGTCGGCCGCCGTCCGCTGTTGTCGCTTCTCTGTCGGTTCTCCGTCAGGCCGTGATCAGGCCGTGATCGGGCCGTGATCGGGCCGTGGTCAAGCCGCCGACGGGTGTCAGACGAGGTCCGCCAGCTCCTGGGTGGCGTACCAGAGCAGTTCGTAGCCGTCGGCGGCGTCCACCACGAACGCCGCGTCATCGCTGCCGAGGTCGGCCGCCACGATCGAGTCCGCCGCGGCGGCGACAGCGGCCTCGGCGTCGACGTCGTCCACGTGGACGGCGGCGACGGCTGCCAGCGGCACCGGGCCGCGGATCTCGACGACACCCCGGTCGAGGTCGTTGCGGATCCGCAGGTCGGGATCGTCCACGTCCACGGCGAGGACCACCCGCCGCCGGGGCGCGCCCGGGTCGGCGTCGAGCAGCCGCAGGCTCGCGCGGGCCKCGTCGAGGAGAAGCGCGTACTCCATCTCCTCGGCGTCGGAGCGGGCATACCACTCCCGGACGGCCGGGGTGACCGCGAAGCCGAGTCCCGCCGGAACCGCCCGGTCCGCGAGGACGCGCCGGGCGGCCGACAGCGTCGACGGCAGGTAGACACGCACGATGCCAGTGTGCCGCGCGGCGCTCGAGGCCCCGCGCGCCGGGCCCACCGGAGCCGGGCCCAGCGGAGCCGGGCGTGCGCGGGGCACGGCGGGATCGCGACGGTAGCGGGTCCGCGCGATCACCGCGCATCGGTGTCCCGGGCGGATGCCTGCCCGGGCGGGTCGTCAGCCGGCGGCTGCCAGGTGACCGTCGGCGCCGGGCGAGGCCGTGGGCACGGACGCTGTGGGTGCGGCCGTGGACGGCGTCCCGATGCCGGCCTCCGCCAGCGCTGCCGCGCTCGTCCGCAGCGAGGTCTGGAAAACCTCCTGCCGGCGGTTGAGGTCCATGACGTTACCACCGATGATCTCCAGGTCCTCCGGACCCGGACAGATCACCGTGACCTTCGTTCCGGTGGCCCGCAGCAGTTCGGTCTCTCGGATCAGCACTCTGGTCGCCAGCCGCCGCATCTGGCGCTCGAGCCGGGCCAGTGCCCCCCGGGGCTGGTCGAAAACTAACGAGCAGGCGGGAGCGAGTACCAGGACCTCGTCGAGATCGGCGTCGACGAGCAGGTCCACCGATGTTGGCGACCGTGTCCCACCGTCAACATAGGATCGCCCGTCGATGACGACGGGCGCGTACCACGACGGGATCGCGCACGACGCCATCACGGCCTCGGCGATCGACGCCTGTGGCGCGTCCGGCGAGCCGAACACGACCCGTGTCCCGGTGTCGTAGTCCATCGCGACGATCCACAACGGCGCGGGGGTCGGCCACGTGGTCACATTGGAGCCCACGGAGGACACCAGGTCGCCGATGGCGGCCAGCGTCCCACGGCCCTGCGGGAGCAGGGAGACCAGGGCCACCAGCGGGGTCACCCGGCGTGGATGCAGCRCCGAGGTGGCAAGCAGCCGACGCGAACCGATGCGCATCCGTGGCCGCGGCGGAAGAGCCGAGCCGAGCCGGGTGTAGTCGAGAATCGGGTCACCGAACAACGGMTCGCCGTATTCGGAGTTGACCATTGTCTCGACGCTGGTACCAAGGCCAATCAGAGTCGACAGCACCGATCCGGCCGAGGTGCCGACGGTCATGTCCATGTCGCGGACGTCGACGCCGGTCGCCTCCTCGTAGGCGCTCAGGGCACCGATCATCCACGCCGACCCGAGTACGCCTCCGGCGCCCAGTACCAACCCGCGGCGGGGAACCCCTCTGCCAGCCATCAGCCACCTCCTGCTGTGCGTCCACAACCCCCGGTACACGCCCCCACCGCCAGCGAAGGGATCATGCCGGCGGCAGCGGTGCACACCATCTGGTCCGCCGTGCACGTTCTCGTGGCTGGCTACCGCGCCTTCCCACCATGCGGCACCGCCAGGGACCGGCGCTGCCCAGGAACCGACACCGTCCAAAGGACAATTGACGTTGTCCCAAGGGATTTGACATCCCCCCAAGGGATTTGACGTTGTCCCAGGGGATGGGGTCAGGGCGGCCGGCGCGGCAACGTCCTACTCGGAAACCTCCTCCTCGCCGTAATTCGTCTCCAGTACGCCCCACCCCCGCAGCCGTTCGGAGAACTCCTGCGGAGTGGTGTCGTGCAGAAGGGCCAACGCCCTCAGGTCGCCATCCCGGATGGAGAGGACCTGCCCGGCGTAGTCGTCTCGCTGGCGCTGTATCTGCGCCACCCACCGGCGTACCAGCCCGGACGAGTCCGGTGGTGCCTCAGCGAGTTTCTTCAGGTTGAGGRCGGTGCGATGCCGGTGCTCGCGAGGAGGTAGCGCCTCCTCCTCCGGCAGCAGCGCCGAGACCGGAACACCATAGAACGCGGCGAGTTCCGAGAGCTGATGGACACTGATCATCCGGTCGCCACGTTCGTAGGAGCCAACCGCCGCGGTCTTCCAGCGTCCGCGTGACTTCTGCTCCACACCTTGCAGGGACAGCCCCTGCTGGATCCGTATGGCCCGGAGACGAGCTCCCACGGCCTTCGCATACTCCCGACTCATCCGATACACCCCCCGTCCACCTCAACAGAGCACTTGGTGATCATTTATCGCTCCCACCACTGCGGTGACGCAGGTGCTCACACTAACTGAACGTTACCGAAAAGGATAGCTACATTTGATTAATGCATTTAGTAAGATGATCGTCACAACGGTTACTTCCCGTAAGATCACTCCCCTCGCCGGAAGCGAAATCCACCTGGGCGGCACCAGCGCCACACTCCGAACAGCATGATGATTGCTAACCGCTATCTTTTCTCTACGATCAGTCACTCAGACAGGCTGCCCCGGAACCGCAGTCCGTAACCGTTCCGCTGGCTGGTTAGAGGAAGATTTCCTTGTAAAAACGGCATTCCCGGCAGGAGAAGGTCACCTAAGTCAGTTACTCTTCGTATAAAATCAACGGGACAAGCCATACAAGATCGCAAGACGGCCGAACCCGTACGAGGGCTTTCGGGCAGCGGTCCGCACGGCCTCGTCGGCGCGGCCAGCACGCGCGGTTCACTACATATCGCTCACAATCCACCACAGCCCGCGCGGCCCAGGGCAGGTCTGACGCATGTTGGTCGTCTGGGTGCCGCCCGCGCGTCGAACATCCGTCGGACACGCTCCGGCACGGCCCGCACGCGCAGGTCGTCAGGGCAGCCGTTCTCCCCGCCCGCGGGCCGAGGCCCGGCGCGGCCCGCGGACGCGGATCGTCACTCCGTCCGGCTGAGTGTGATCGGCTCGTCGAGCCGGCACGGCCCGCACACGCGGATCGTCAACGGCGAACGGGCGAGCGTCGGCGGCGGCCACGCACCGGACGCCCCGCCACCCGCGCGGCCAGCTCGCTGATCGCCAGCCTGGCCGGCGACTGCGCGGCGACGTCCCGCAGCAGCTGGCCGGCGGCCTGGGCGCTGTCCATCGCCGCGACGTCGAGCGGTACCACGGCCACCGGCTCCATACCGACATGGCGCGCCATCGCCCTGGCGACCTCCCTGCGGGCATCCTTCCCGATCGCCGAGGCGCGCAACCGGTTCACCACGACCCACGGATCCGCGCCGGGCACGGCCTCGCGCAGATCCGCCAGCCCGCGCACGAAGCGCACCAGCCCGACCGGCTCCGCGGACGCCACAGCCAGGATGGTGTCAGCCGCCGCGAGCACCACCTGGGTCGCGCCGTTGCGCCGCGGCGCGGAGGTGTCGAACGACAGCTCCTCGTCCATCTCCAGACAGAAACCGCAGTCGACGACGACGAAGCTCGCCAGCCGCCGCGCCATGGCGAGCACGACCTCCACCGAGGCCGGGCGCAGCTCCGGCCAGCGCGACGGACGGGCGATCCCCGGCAGGATTCGCAGCCCCCCGCCCAGATCCCGGCACAGCAGCGCCAGCCGGGGGACGTCGAGCACCCCCTGGTTGGCCGCCCGGGCGGCAGCGGCCAGGCCAGGTGCCTCCTCCAGCAGTCCCACCAACTGCCCGATCGCCCCGCCGTAGACGTCGGCGTCGACGAGCAGCGTCGGCATGCCCATAGCGGCGAGTTCGGCCGCCAGCCCCAGGGCCACGGTGGTGCGGCCCGGGGCACCGGTCGGGCCCCACACCGCGATCACCCGGCCGTCGCCGGGCTCGGAAAGAGCGTCGGGCGCCGGTCCGTCGGCCACCGGCGTCAACGTGGCGAAACCGGGTGCCGGCCTGCTGTACGCGGCGGGCAGCAGGCCAGCGACGTGGTCGGTGTCGGCGAGCGCCCGGACCGCTTCCACCACCGCCGACGCCACGATCTCGGCCGTCGCGTCAGTCGTGATCACCGCCGCGACGCCGAGCTGGCGCAGCCGACGCTCGCCGTCCTCGTCCCCGGGGGTGATCAGGCCGACCGCCGCGACCCCGGCCACGGCCAGCCGGGTCAGCGCGTCCCGGTCCAGGCGGCGCAGGTCCGCCGACAGCAGCGCGGCCCGCGCCGCGCCCGTCGTCGCCGCCGCGAGCAGGTCGGGCAGGTCGACACACCGGCGGACCACCGTCACCCCGAGATCACGGCGGTCGAACGCCGTGACGAGCCCGGACTCGACGACCGAGTTGGTCACCGCGGTCAGGATCGGCAGGCTCACTGCCCGAACCCCGGCACAGCGCTCGGGCCCGGCCCGCCGACCTCGCCCCGGGAACCACGCTCAAGCTTGACGACGTCCACCCGCTCGCTCTGGGACGCCGCCACCGCGTTGATGGCGAGCTCCACCGGCACCCGTAGCGTCAGCGCGTACGAGCCCGCCGCCAACGTCGTCCGCGCGATGAACTCGACATCGTGCAGCACCAGTACCTCCGTGCCGGCGCTGCCGCTCTGCGCCACCGGCACCTGCCCAGTGGCCTGTGCCGCGCTCGCGCCCGGCGCGCCCACACCCGTGCCCGTGCCCGCGCCGGCGGCGCCGACGCCCGCGGGGCCCGACCGTTGCAGGACGAAGATGTCCACATGATCGCCCGGGGTGAGCGCGGGGGCTCTGCCGTCCTTGACGACGATCGAGACCAGCCGGGTCGGGCGTACGTCGTCGAGTACGAAGTCGGCGCCGCTGAGCAGTTCCCCGGCCGATACCGGGCGGGCGAGCGTCGCCCCCACCAGCTCCGAACGGCGCTCACCCGGGAAGTAACGGGCCGCGGTCGTCGAGCGCAGGTGGGCCGAGGCCGTGGTGAGGTCGGCGGCGACCACGACATGCCCGGCCGGGAGGTCCGCGGCCGCCACCACCCAGTTCTGGCTGCGGTCGGCGGTCGCGAACAGCCGGGCGCCCACCACGACCGACACCAGCACCAGCAGGACGCCCACCAGCAGACGGGAGTCCCGCCAGCGCGGCGGGGTGAGCCGGCGGGCCGGTGGGGACGGTGCTGTCGGCGGCGACGGTGGAGCGGCGGGCTTCTCCGAGACCGCGACAGCGGGGGTGAGGTCGGTCACCGGCGGACCTCCTGTAGCTTGTGTCCCTCCCGGCCGGCCGGTGGCCGCGATCACGACATCGCGGCCACCGGCCGGCCGGGAGCTGCTGGTGGGCGGACAGCGGGTGGGCCGGCGCGAACCGGGTGACGGACATGTCCGGCGCACACCCTGATCGCTGAGGGTACGTGGTCCGCGACGGCGCCTGTGGACGAGGGCCCACCAAACCGGCGGATCCGGGCCGGCGAGCCCATTTTCTCCCGAGCATCACCACCTCTTCCGATCACCACTTCCCGATCAACACGCTCCAGTCGACGACCCCAGTCACCACTTAACGATCATCGTGTCCGGGCTGTGCCACCCCGGGCCGCCACCCTGGACGGCTGCCTCCGGACGGCTGTCTCCGGACCGTCGTGCCCGGGTGTGTCATGCCCGAGGGCCGCCCGTCCCCCGGCCCCCGGCCGGCGCGCCGGACCCCTCGCGAAGGTCTTCGAACGTGCTGTTCGACGGGCCGCGGTAACGGCCCGTGCCGGCCTTCTCGGCGAGGCCTGCGTTCCGGATCGCCGCCGTTCGCCGCCGTAGCGCCCGACAGCACGACCTGAATCCGTTGACGGGCCGCAGCCGGGGCCCGTCGGCGCCGTGGCGGCGGGGCCCAGGAGTCCTGGCGCCCAAGGCGAACAGCACCTGTTATCCACAAGCGGAGGCATTCACAGGCGATTTGGGCCTGCGACTCTGATACACAGGAGACACGACCCATCCATCGCCAGGGAGACAGGCCGATGAACGAGCGTTTCCTTCAGCTCAGCGATGTGGCGGAGATCCTCAACATCTCGTCGAGCCAGACGTACGCGCTGGTCCGCTCGGGTGAACTCCCCGCCATAAAGATCGGCGGACGCGGACAGTGGCGAGTCGAACGCAGCGAGCTCGAGGCATACATCCAGCGGGCATACGAGCAGACCCGCGCATTCGTGCTCGCCAATCCCCTTGGCCGCGGCGAGACGCTGCCGGACGAGGAGTTCCCCGGCCTGCATGGCTGACCGGGGCCGAAAGCGGGCCGGTCGGGCAGCCCGGACCGGTTCTTCGGCCCGGGAGCACCAGCGATTCTTTCTGGAACAACAGCGGCTCAGACGGTCCGACGGACGAACCCGATCGCGGCCAGTGGAATGGTCCGCACCGCGCGTACCGACCGCGCCCTGCGGAACTCGTCGTCCAGGTGCTCGGCCACTTCGACGAAGTCCGCCCCGACCCGGTCGACCGTGYCCCGCACCGGTGTGCCGTCYGCCAGCACGACCGCGCACGACGAACGGTCCCGCGCCACGCCCCGCAGGACATAGCGCAGATCCAGCCGGACCGCCAACGGGCCCTCGTGGCCGGGATGCGCCGACAGCGCGGCCAGGCCGTGCACCCACAGGACACGGTGCAGCGGCACCAGCACCTCGTGGGCCGCCGGCTCCCGCAGGAGCATCCAGTCCACCCCCAGCGCGGTGAGCTGCCCGGTCAGGACGCTGTCGGACTCCCGCCCGACAACCTGGACACCCAGCCGCAACGACGAGCCGATCGCCGGCCGCAGCCGGTCGATCAGACGCAGGTACGCGGCCTCGCGCCGGCTCCTGTCGATGAGCTCAGCGTCGAGCTCGGCTGCCTCGGCCGCCTCCCACTGCATCTCAAGATCGGCGAAAAGCGCCTCCCAGCGCACCCGTCCCCTCTCCCTTCACTCCCGGACGCTGCCGTGAGCCCTGGCCCTTGTGGCGGGCTCGGGCCCGGCCGCGAGCTCCGGTCGACCGCGCAACACCCGGACGACAACCGCCACAACGGCACATCCGAACACGCGGCGCGGCAACGCCGGATACGACCCGGAACGCCAGCCATGTAACCATGTGTAGCCGCGCGGGTGGCAACATCCGTCGGCGGGCGCCAGCCATCGCAGAAGATCGACGCAGACGTGCCGCCAGGTACGCGCGCCTGGCCGAAAAGCGTGCGCAACAACAAGCCCATCTGGATCACGCCCCGCGGGACGGTCACGAACGGTGTCCGCACCACATGACCGGCGCCCCAGCAGGCTGGCACGGACCGCTCCAGCGTGTCCAGCCAGCGGGAGCGGGCGCGTGACGATCACCGGACGCGGGTGCGCGACGATCGTGACAGGCGCCGGCCACGGGCGCCGTCGGACCCGTGGACAGCGAACAAGCCATCCAACCGAGGTTGACATCAACTCTTCGGGGGATTACACAAGCAAACAGACTCAAACGAAGCATTTCAACGATCAACTGGGCCAACGAGCCAACGGCGGTGTGATCATTTTTGCGCTGCCGGCGGATCAGGCCCCGAGCCACTGGGAGTTGCCGATGCCAGCCGTCCGGCGCATGCTCGTCTTCCTGAYGGGAGCGGCCGCCGCGACGGCACTGACGATCATCCTGATCACGGTCGGGCCGGGACGGGCGGATCTCCCGTCCGGCTTCTCGGCGGTGCCCGACTGGGTCACGGCCGATCCCGAGCACGCGCTCACGACCGTTGTCGGCCTCGCCGCGTGGGCCTGCCTGCTGTGGCTGTGCGCGGGGTTCGTCCTGGCCGCGCTGGCCGCGCTGCCGGGCAGCAGCGGGCGGGCGGCGGCCGCCGCTGCCCGGCGCATCCTCCCCCAGGCCCTGCGCCGCATCGTCGAAGTGGCGCTCGGCGTCACGCTCGCGGCGGGGACCGCCGCCCCGGCACTGGCAGTGAGCCCGGCGGCGGCCACCGGACCAGCCGCCGTCACCGTCACCGTCACCGCCACGACGCCCTCGACCAGTTGGCCGGACCTCGACCCGACGTTGACGGCGAGCCCGCCGGCAGCTGCCGGACCAGTCGCCGTCACGGCCAGTGCCACGCCCTCGCCATCCTCGACCAGCTGGCCGGACCTTGACCCGTCCGGCCTCGCCACCCCGTCCACGACATCCGCGGACGCGCCAGGCCCGTCCACACAACCGCCAGATCCGGTACCAGCCGGCTCTCCGGCGCGGCCACCGGTCACCACAACGTCTCCCGCAAACCCGGCCACCCCCGCGGCCCCGACCCGCCCCGCGGCCCCGCCGGCACGACACGTCTCCGCCCCCACGCCCGTCACGTCAACGCCACCTGGCGATCCGCTGGTGGCGCCGGCACCGCGGGGAGTCGGGACGCCCGGCCAGCCCACACCCGCGTCCCCGCCACCATCGCCAGTCACCCAGGTCCAGGACAGCGCCGTGGTCGTCGTGCTGCGCGGCGACACGCTCTGGACGATCGCGGCCCGCCATCTCGGGGCGGGCGCGACCACCGAGCAGATCGCGCGGGAATGGCCACGGTGGTGGGCCGCGAACAAGCACGTGATCGGCTCCAACCCCGACAAGATMTTTCCAGGGCAGCACCTACAGCCGCCCCCTCCCCGGCCCTGACCCCGCCCATCACTCCCATCTGGAGAAGACGCCGTGACCACTGCGACCACCGCGGCAGACCCTGCGCACACAGGGTCCACCCGCGCGCGACGCTTCTACCAGATACCGCTCGCCCCCACCGATCCGCCGTACGACGACGATCCGCGGGCCGACACCTGGGGGGCACACCCACCCGCCGGCAGCACGGCGGCAGCCCCGGTCGTCCTCGCGCTACCCCGTGCCGATCATGCCGACCGCGGTGACCAGCGACCRTATCCGGCCAGAAACACGCTGGTACGGCCGCTGCGGCCCCTCCCGGGTCCCGGGCATGCCGATGCCCCAGGCGCCCAGGAACTCCCCTCGGCCCGGGCCGCGGCCACCGTCGTCGTGCGGGCCATCGTCGAGGCCGTGACCGGGATCCGGCCCGCCGCGCACCTTGTCGCCTGGACGTCCCCGCGGGTGCAGGCAGATCTTGAACGGCTGGTCGCCGCCAACGTCCGGCACCGGCGCCACACCCTTCGCTGCCTGCGGGTGTGCGAACCGCGGGAAGGGATCGCCGAGGTTGCCGCCGTGATCGCCAGGGGCGATCGGGTGTCCGCTCTCGCCCTGCGAATGGAGACCGCCGGCAACCGCTGGCGGGTCACCGTGCTACAGACCGACGCCCTTCGGCACGGTCCAGCAGGTACGCCCCGGGCAAGTACCGCTCCGGTCGCGTAGCGCCCGTGCTCACCGGCACGGGCCCCGTGCCGCGCGGACCAGCACGACGTTGGCCGGATCACGTCCCACCGAAGGCTGCCAGGGGTTCTACCGGGGGTGTCCGTGTATCCCCCCGGCGGGCGAGCTCACGGCGCCCCGCCAGGGACGCTCGGTGAACACGCTGCCGCGGCCGACCGCGCCGCGACCTGCTCAGCTGACCGTTCTGCCCAGGGGCCCGGTGGACGCGGCCCGGGGATGTCAGGCGGTGCTGCGATGGGCGGGGTCCCCGTGGCAACGCTTGTACTTGCGCCCGGAACCACACGGGCAGGGGGCGTTGCGAGCCGGGCGGCCGCTACCGACGGCTGCCGGCTGCTGCCCACCGGGTATCCCGACCACACCCCCGGAGAGCCGGGTCGTCACCGGCTCGGATCCGCCGTCCGCTGACGGTGCCGTATAGCGAAGATCACCAGTGGGACGACGCGGCTCCAAGCCCTTGACGAACACCGGTGGTGGCGCGGATGCCGACTCAGCAGCGGAACGCGCCGGTGGACCGGCCGGCGCCACAGCGCCGCCGGCCCCGGCGGGAAGAACAGGCCCGGCGGCGGCCGCCGGCCGGACAGCCGTGGGGTGACCGGGCCTGCCGGGCACCTGCGCCGCGCCGTCCACCGGGGTGATCGCCGGACTGGCCGGCACCGCGCCGGCCTCGGCGGCCGCGGAATCCGCGCCCGGAACCTGCACCTCGGCGTTGAACAGCAGCCTGACCGACTCCTCCTTGATGCCCTCCATCATGGTCTGGAACATGTCGTAGCCCTCCCGCTGGTATTCGACCAACGGGTCGCGCTGCCCCATTGCCCGCAGGCCGATTCCCTCCTGCAGGTAGTCCATTTCGTACAGGTGCTCACGCCATTTCCGGTCAAGGACGGCGAGGACGACCCGGCGTTCCAGTTCCCGTATGAGCGGGTCGCCGTCCGGGCCCGGGCCGAGGGCGTCCTCACGCCGGTCGTAGGCGTCGTGCGCGTCGGCCTGCAGCTCCTCGATCAGGGTTTCGGCGGTCAGACCCTCACGATCGTCCGATGCCGGAACCTCCACGCCGATCTGGTACAGCTCACCCAGGCCGGACCAGAGGGTGTCGAGGTCCCATTCCTCGGGATATCCTTCCGCGGTCGCGCCGCGAACGTACGCTTCCACCGTGTCGTCGATGAAATGGYGGACCTGTTCGTGTAGATCGGCCCCTTCGAGAACCTTCCGGCGCTCCTCGTAGATGACGGTGCGCTGCTTGTTCATCACCTCGTCGTATTTCAGGACGTTCTTGCGGATCTCGAAGTTCTGACCCTCGACCTGGGTCTGCGCGGAACGGATGGCACGGGTGACGATCTTCGATTCGATCGGCACGTCCTCGGGAATGTTGAGCCGGTCCATGATGCCCTCGACGGCCGCGGCGTTGAACAACCGCATGAGGTCGTCGCCCAGCGACAGGTAGAACCGGGATTCCCCGCGGTCGCCCTGGCGGCCGGCTCGTCCGCGCAACTGGTTGTCGATGCGACGGGACTCGTGGCGTTCGGTGCCCAGGACGTAGAGCCCGCCGAGTGCCAGGACCTCCTCGTGCTCGGTGCTGACCGACGCGCGAGCCTTCTCCAGGGCCTCCGGCCAGGCCGCTTCGTAATCCTCCGGGGTATCGATCGGACTCAGGCCGCGCTGGCGCAGTTCTATCTGGGCGAGGAACTCGGGGTTGCCGCCGAGCATAATGTCGGTACCGCGCCCGGCCATGTTGGTGGCGACGGTCACCGCGCCCCGGCGCCCCGCCTCGGCGATGATCGAGGCTTCCCGCTCGTGCTGCTTGGCGTTGAGCACCTCGTGCTTCACGCCGCGCTTGGTCAGCTCCTTGGACAGGTATTCCGACTTCGCCACGCTGGTCGTGCCGACAAGCACCGGCTGGCCCCTGTCGTGGCGCTCGGCGATGTCGTCGACGACCGCACTGAACTTGGCGACCTCGGTCTTGTACACGACGTCGGGCTGGTCGGCCCGGATCATCGGTTTGTTCGTGGGGATCGGCACAACGCCCAGGGTGTAGATCTGGTGGAACTCCGCCGCCTCCGTCATCGCGGTTCCGGTCATCCCGGACAGTTTGTCGTAGAGCCGGAAGTAGTTCTGCAGCGTGATCGTGGCCAGGGTCTGGTTCTCCTGCTTGATCTCGACCTTTTCCTTGGCCTCGATCGCCTGGTGCATACCCTCGCTGTAACGCCGGCCGTGCAGTACCCGACCGGTGAACTCGTCGACGATGAGAACCTCGCCGTCCGTGACGATGTAGTCCTTGTCCCGGCGGTAGAGTTCTTTTGCCTTCAGGGCGTTGTTGAGGTAGCCGACCAGCGGTGTGTTCACCGATTCKTAGAGGTTGTCGATACCGAGCTGGTCCTCCACCTTGGCCACCCCGCTCTCGGTGATGGCCACCGTCCGCTTGCCCTCTTCCAYCTCGTAGTCGACGTCTCTGACCAGAGCCGGGGCAATACGGGCGAACTCGGTGTACCAGCGGGTCGGATTGTCCGCCGGCCCACTGATGATCAGCGGTGTCCTGGCCTCGTCGATCAGAATCGAGTCGACCTCGTCGACGATGGCGAAGTTGTGCCCGCGCTGTACGAGTTCCTCACCGCTCCAGGACATGTTGTCCCGCAGGTAGTCGAAGCCGAACTCGTTGTTGGTGCCGTAGGTGATGTCGGCCTCGTACTGCTGGCGGCGGACCGCCGGTGGCATCTGCGGGTGGATCACACCGACCGTGAGCCCGAGAAAGCGGTGCACCCGGCCCATGTTCTCCGCGTCCCGCTGGGCCAGATAGTCGTTGACGGTGACAATGTGCACGCCCTTACGGGACAACGCGTTCAGATAGGCCGGCAGCGTGGAGACGAGGGTCTTGCCCTCACCGGTCTTCATCTCGGCGATGTTGCCCAGGTGCAGGGCCGCCCCGCCCATGATCTGGACATCGAAGTGCCGCTGGCCGAGGGTCCGCCGGGCCRCTTCACGCACGGCCGCGAATGCTTCGGGGAGAAGTTCGTCGAGGGTTTCCCCGTCGTCGATCCGCTGTCGGAACTCGTCGGTCATCGCGCGCAGCTCGGCGTCGGTGAGCCCCACGAAGTCGTCCTCGAGGAGGTTCACCTGCTCGGTGATGGCCTTGAGCTTGCGCAGAATACGGCCCTCGCCGGCACGGAGGATCTTCTCGAGTACCACGGGTGAAAYTCCTCGGGCGGCTTGTCGGCTGGGTCACCTACACAACGAGACTAGGCTAGACCCCCGGTGCTGATCGATCCTCCCCGTAGGGCGGGTCGGACACCCTTGCGACAGGTCGGCTGCCTCACCGGGCGACCTCGCCCACCGAGTGGGGCCGATCCTCCCTCCCCGTCAGGAGGGCGGTGCGGAATCGTGCGACCGCGACCGGCCGCGGATCCTCGTGGCTGCTGGTGGATCCGCACCCGGCCCGGTCCCGGGGTCCACCCATCAGAACGTACGGGAACCGCGGTCAGTGCCCGGCCCCCCGACGCTTCCCGCGGGTCCGTGGGCGATCCTGACCAGATGCCGAAGTTCGACCCCGTGGAGATCACAGCGGGCCGGATCCACCTCCGACCGTGGCTCCCCTCCGACATCGACGACGTCCACAACGCCTGCCAGGACCCGGACATCCAGCGCTGGACGAGGATTCCCGCGCCCTACACCCGGCGGGACGCCGAGGCCTACGTCACCGAGCTCGCGCCCCGGCAGTGGGACGACGGCCGGGGCGCCCCGTTCGCCGTGCTGGACGCCACGTCGGGGTCGGTGCTGGCCTCCGTGAGCCTGACCGAGGTGACCGACGACGGCCTGGCCACGGTGGGTTACTGGTGCGCGCCGGGCGCGCGTGGTCAGGGCGTCGTCAGCCAGGCGGTCGGCGTGGTGGGCCGCTGGGCATTCCAGGTTCTCGGGGTCGAACGGCTGGAATGGACGGCCGGAGTCGGCAACTGGGCCTCCCGCCGGGTGGTGGAGAAGAACGGGTTCACCATCGAGGGCACCCTGCGCCGGGGCCTCGTCCTGCGCGGCGTCCGCATCGACTGCTGGATCGGTTCCCTGCTACCGGATGACCAGCCTCCGTCGTGACGGTCAGGAACCATCCGGCCAGGAACCATCATGACGACCGGCCTCGCTGGCCGGCCCCGGCCGCGGGAAACCAATCCGGGAAATATGACGTATGCCAGGAGAAACACGGCATGCGCCAGCTCGGCGTGTCCCGGCCGGGCGACCGCCACGACGGCCGCCGACAGGCTCGGGTGGCGGGTGCGGATGGTGACGGATTCAGGTGATTTCCAGCAGCTTCTCCCTGACCGCGTAGACCACCGCCTCCATCCGGGAATGCAGCTGAAGCTTCTCCAGGATGTTGCGGATGTGGTTCTTGACCGTGTTCTCACTGATGAACAACTGCTTGGCGATGTCGCGGTTGTTGAGCCCCTTGGCGACAAGCCGCAGAACCTCCATCTCACGGTCGGTGAGCCTGGGGGTGGGCAACTGCGGCCGACTGTCCGCCTTTTTGATCATTAGTGYGAACTCGCTGAGGAGCTTCGAGGCCATCGAGGGACTGATCAGGCTCTGCCCACCRTGCACGGCGCGGATGGCGGTGGCGACCTCGTCGATCGAGATCTCCTTGAGCAGGTACCCCATGGCACCTGCCTTGATCGCGTCGTAGAGGTCGCCCTCCTCGTCACTGATGGTCAACATGACGATCTTTGCGCTGGGCACTGCCTGCTTGATCGCGCTGGTCGCGTCGATCCCGCCGCGACGGGGCATCCGGACATCCATGAGGACGATGTCGGGCGCGGTGTCGACCGCCATCRTGACGGCTTCGGAACCGTCCGGCGCCTCACCGACCACCTCGATGTCCTTCTCCTGCTCAAGAACCATCTGTAGGCCACGCCGAAACAGAGCATGATCGTCCACGACGAGCACCCGGATGGGATCCGGCGACGACGGCTCCTCCCCCGGCTGACGCCCATCCCCCGTCATATGACCTCCCTCACGTCGCGGCGGACCCCTGCCAGGTGACCCATACCGGTGCACGGGCCACCTGGCAGGCGGCTGAAGACGTCCACGGCAGATGGTCCCACGTCAATTGGACCTGCATGCCTTTACACCGTTGCGACCACGTCACGAGGTTGGTCGTAGCCGTCCTTCGGATCCGCCTGCCGGTGGCCCGGACACGGCGGCCTATGCGCGAACCGCGGAATCCTAGTGAGGATTCTGACCCGTGTCCGCACCCGCATCCGACTCAAGCCGGATCAGACCGTAGTCGTAGCCGCACCGTCGGTAGACGACACTCGGCAGGCCCGTATGCGCGTCACAGAAGAGGTAAAAGTCGTGGCCCACGAGCTCCATATTGGACAACGCCTCGTCGAGAGTCATGGGAGTGGCTCGGTGGACCTTCTCACGGACGACCATGGGGGACAAGTCCGCGACACCGTAGTCCGTGTCGCCGCCGGCAGCCGCCGAAGCATCGATCGCGCCGGCCTCCGGACCCCCGTCCGGCAGACCGGACGGCCGGGCGGGGGCGGTCTGCGCCAGCGAGACACGGCCCGCGCCGTTGTGACGGACCCGCCTGTCGGCARCCCGCCGTAGCCGTTCGGCGAGCTTCGCCGCGGCCAGGTCGAGCGCCGCGTAGGGGTCGGCCGCGGCTGCCTCCGCACGGATGACCGGGCCCCGTGAGAACACGGTCAGTTCGACACGCTCGCGGACGTCCGCCATGCGCGGGTTGCGCTCGCGGGAGAGCTCCGCATCCACCCGGAACGCCTTGTGATCAAACCTCTCAAGCTTCGCAATCTTGGCCTCGGCTTGCTCACGGAACCTTTCAGGAACCGCGGTGTGCCTTCCCTTGACCACGATGTCCACTCGTTTCACCTTCCTGTAGACCGGAAGTCGCGACAATCGGGCAGTCCCGACAGATCGGGCCAGATCCCACTTCCGGTGTCGTGCCGTGCGCCAGGGCTTATCTGCTGCCTCGTTCCTTCCGCTCGGGCCCCCGGACACCTGGACCCTCGCTCCGCCTGTCAGTTCCCGCGGTGCCGGTACGGGTGACGACAGTTTTATCCCTCCGGTACCCTGATCGCAGGCAAACGGACAGCTTGGGGCCGGTCATCTCGAGTAGGGCTTCGGTGAGCCAACGTCGCGGCGGCGACAGCTGCTACCGATACCGGTACCGCGCCGGCGCGCAGCACCCGAGTGGCTTCGCAGAGCGTCGCCCCGGTCGTCACGACGTCGTCGATGACGACGAACAACGGTCCAGGTGTCCCGTGGCCGTCCCGACCGACGGAAACACCTGGCGGGAAGGACTCGGCCGCGAAAGAAACATGGTCGCGTGGCTCTCTGCCCCCTGGAGCGCGGCGCAGGATGAACGCGCCGTCGATATT
This sequence comes from Protofrankia sp. BMG5.30, assembly GCF_001983005.1. NCBI lineage: Bacteria > Bacillati > Actinomycetota > Actinomycetes > Frankiales > Frankiaceae > Protofrankia > Protofrankia sp. BMG5.30. Next base: position 38,183 of record NZ_MOME01000018.1, read on the forward strand.
GGCCGCGCGTTCCGCGGCACCCAGGCCCGCCTGGTCCGCCACCGGCCGGGCGGGGCGCAGCATCGGCACCACCCGTGCCGGCACACCGGCCCGGCGCAGCACCCGGGCGGCGCCGTCGCCGAGCCGGCGCACGTGGTCGAACCCGCGCCGACGTACCGCAACCCGGGTCGACGGCACCGGCACGAGAACGACCGGGCCGTCGTGCGCTGACATGGCCATGGCCGCGACCACCGCGCGGGCCAGCGCCGACACGAGCGGGCCGGGGGCGTCCAACCGGCCTCTTTCTTTGAAGGCCAACAGGATCCGCCGGCACGGACCGTCGTAAACGGCACCGGCGAAGCACGGTGGCCCTCGCCGCTTCGGGGTGGCCGTCTGTCCCGGAGCGGCGAGGAATGCGGGCCGATCGACCGCGGCCTCACACACCGCGCAGACCGCCGGACCGGGACTGCCGCAGCCGGCGCAGCTTCGCGGCAGGAGAAGGTCCAGCAGAACCTCGAAGGCGGCAGTCAGGTATGTGGTGGGCATGTGTCGCATGGTCGCCCCGCCGGCCTCGACCTGGCCAGCACCTGGCGCGCCCTGTGGAAAACCGTCGTGGGACGGTACCCGCCTGTGGACAACGCCTGTCCAGGGCGTCCAGGACGTGCATGATCTGTGGGCACAGCCGTCCCGCCGACACGAAAAGAAAATGAATGAATACATACAGGCATCGACAGCGGGCTTTCCCGCCCGCCTGACACTCAACATCGACAAATCTGGCACGATCGCACTCACCGGGTCCACCGGCAGTACGGGCACGCGACAGGCCGGGCCGATCGTTGGCAGCGCGGATCCACCTGTACGACGAGCCAGTCACGGTGGCGCGGGTGCGCCGGCCCCGGACAGCGCGCCGGGACACCGGCGCGACCGCCTCCCCCGGACCGCCGGAGGCCCGAGAACGTGAGGAGACCGACATGACCGGCGGAGCCGGCTGGGGCAACCCCCAGCCACCCGGCGGGCCGAATCCCGCGGACGGCCGGCAGCAGCCACCGCCACCCGGCTGGGGGCAGCCCCAGCCACCGCCGTCCGACTGGAACCAGCCGTCCCCGCATCCCGGCTGGAATCAGTCACCACCGGGCTGGGGGCAACCGCAGCCAGCGGGCGGGCCAGGCCGGTGGGGGCCGCCGCCGCGGGCCGAGAAACCGGGAATCATCCCGCTACGGCCGCTGGCCGCCGGCGAAATACTCGACGGTGCCTTCGCCGCGCTGCGGCGCAGCCCCGCGGTAATGATCGGACTGACCCTCGGCGTCACCACCGCGACGCAGATCATCGCGGTCACGCTGACCGCGATCGGTCAGAACGCCTCCACCGGTGTCGCGCTCTCCCTCGGCATCGTGAATGCGATCATCAGCTTCGTCGTCGGCATCGCGCTGACGGGTGCGCTCAGCGTGGCGGTCAGCGAGCTGACACTGGGTAGCAGCATCCAGATCGGGGAGGTGTTGCGGCGCATCCGGCCCCGGCTGCCCGGCCTCGCAGGGCTGTCGATCGTGGTGACGCTGCTGACCCTGATCGGGATCGTCGGGCTCGTCGTCGGCGGCGTCTTCGTGGCGGTCGCGCTGGCCTTGTCGACCCCCGCGTTCGTCCTCGAGGGCGGCACGATCAGGACGGCCATGCGGCGCTCGTGGACGCTGGTACGCGGCGCATGGTGGCGAACCTTCGGCATCCTGCTGCTGACAGGCATAGTCGTCGCCGTCCTGCTGTTCGTCCTCGCCTTCGTCTTCGGGCTGGCCTTCGCCGCCGCCAGCGACTCCCTGACCGATCCGGTCAGCGGCGATTTCACCGGGCCGGGCCTCGCGCTCAACGCGATAATGAGCATCGTCATCGACACCGTGGCCATGCCGATCATGGCGAGCGTGATCGTGCTGCTCTACGTCGACCGCCGCATCCGGCTGGAAGGGCTCGACATGACGCTCGCCCAGGCGGCGCGGGAGCGCCGTGCCGCGACCGGCCAGGGCCCTCAGTGACGAGGCCACGGGCATCGGTGACGGGAGCACGAGCGTCCGGGCCATGGCACGGCAATGGCTGAACCGCTGTGATCGGGCCGGTGGTGACCCGTGACGCGGCGGCGGAGGAAGCCCGCCGCGAGCTGTCCAGAGCGATCTACCACCGGGCCGGACCAGGCTGGTTCGAGCGTGCGGTGAACTGGCTCACCGTGCGGCTCGCCGATCTGTGGGCCGGCGTCACCGAGCCGTCCAGCGGCGGCCTCGGCATCGCGGCCATCGTCATCGTGGTCGCCGCGGCCGCTGTGGCGTTACGGCTGCGCCTCGGCCCACTGCGGCGGCAGGCCCGGACGGCCTCGGCCGACCTCGATCTGGCCAGCCCGCTGCCGGCGGCGGCGCTGCGGGCCGAGGCCGCCGCCGCGGCCCGCGCCGGCGCGTTCGCCGACGCGGTGCGTTCCCGGCTGCGTGCCGTCGTACGGATGCTGGAGGAGTCAGGGGTACTCGAGCCCCGGCCGGGACGGACCGCCGGCGAACTGGTCGCCGAAGTCGGCCGGATCGCGCCCGCCACCACCCCCGTCCTGGCCGGGGCCGTGACCGTGTTCAGTGAGATCTGGTACGGCGGGCGGACCGCGTCCGAGGCGTCCTACCTCACCGTCGTCCGGGCGGACGAAGCGCTCACCGGGCTGCGGCCACGGCCGGGAGCGGACGCCAGGCCGGCTCCCACTTTCACGGTGCCGGCTTGAGCCCCCTGGCCGGCCGGCGGCAGCGCAACCATGCTTCCGGCACTTCGCCTTCCGGCGCTCCGTCACGAGCTGTGCCAGCGCGGGGCGCTGTCCCGCCGGAGGGGCCCTTGCACACTGTGTCTCCGCAGATCGCGTCCTCGCAGGCTGTGTCCTCGCAGATCGCGTCCTCACAGGTCACGGTCTCGCAGGCCGCTGCCCCGCAGGCGCCGGGCACCGGGCACCGGAGACTCGATCCGCGAGCCCGCCGCGGCATCCGCGTCGCAGCCGTCCTGATACTACTTGTCGTCATCTGTACAACACTCGCGGCCATATCCGACAGCTCGAACGGACGCCCACTCGATCCTGGGTCGGCCGACCCGGACGGGACCATGGCCCTGGCACGGCTCGTGCAGGCGCACGGCGTTGCGGTCACCTCGACGAACGACCTGGCCGAGGCGGTGAACGAGTCGGATCCCGCCGATGTCACGATCGTGCTGACCCACCCGCAGCGGGCACCCGGGCAGGCGCTCGACGGACTCGCCCACCTGGCCGGCCAAGGCGCCGACGTGGTGCTCCTTGAGCCGGGCGCGACCGTCGTCGACGCCTTGGACCTGCCGGTCACCGTCACCGGCCGTGTCCCGTCCGGGACGCCCGCGCCACGATGCCAGCTGCCCGAGGCCACCGCCGCGGGGACCGTCACGCTCGGTGGCAGGTCCGGTTTCCGGGCCGCCGGGCCGGACGCGGCCGAGGTCACCACGTGCTATCCGGTGGGGTCGGCCTCGGCCCTGGTCGTCGTGCCGGCGCCCCGGACACCGGGCCGACCGCCGGCACCATCCGGACCCGGGCGGTTCGTCCTGGTCGGCAACGCCGGTTTCATGACCAACGACCGGCTGGACGAGCAGGGCAACGCGGCACTCGCGATCGGGCTGCTCAACCGGCACCGCACGCTGTCCTGGGTGACCCCACAGCTCGGCGCGCCGGACGCGGTGGCCCGCAGGAGCCTGCTCGACCTGCTGCCCGACCGGGTGCCGCTGGCCTGCCTCCAACTCGGCCTGGCCATGGTCGTTCTCGCCCTGTGGCGGGGTCGCCGGCTCGGCCCGCCGGTACCTGAACCGCTCCCGGTCGTGGTGCGCGCCGCCGAGACCGTCGAGGGGCGAGGCCGCCTCTACGCCGCCGCGCAGGCCCGGGACCTGGCCGCGGCGGTGCTGCGGGCGACGGCACGCGGGCGGCTGACCGAACGGCTCGGGCTGCCGACGCGGGCCCGCCCTGCCCGGCCCGGTGACGCGGGGCAGCCCGAGGCGGACCCGACCGCGCTCGTCGCCTCCGTCGCCGCCCGTACCGGACGCTCCCCAATGGAGATCACGTTGCTCCTGTACGGTTCCGGGATGAGTCAGGACGCCCCGGCAGCGGTCAGGACGGCCCCGACAGCAGAGGTGACGGACGAGGCGCTGGTGGCGCTGGTGGATCAGCTCGACGCGCTGGACCGGCAGGTGGCGGCGGGATCGGATCGGCAGGTGGCGGCAGGATGAGTGTCCCGGAGACATCCGACGACACCCAGCGGACGGCCGCCGCTTCCCCGACCGGGCCCGTGGGCACCGCGGCGCCGGCCGCCCCGGCGGCCAACGCCGGGCCCGAGGGCAGGGGCTTCGAGGTATCCGAGGCCGGGCTGTCGTCCCAGGTCGAGCTGTCCAAAGCCGAGCCGCCCAGGACGCAGGCGCAGGCCCAGGCCGCCGCGGGTGACCCGGAGACGGCTCGCCAGGCGCTGATCGCGCTGCGTGCGGAGGTGGCCAGGGCCGTGGTCGGCCAGGACGCCGCCGTCAGCGGTCTTGTCGTGGCCCTGCTCTGCCGTGGCCACGTGCTGCTCGAAGGCGTCCCGGGGGTTGCCAAGACCCTGCTGGTACGGGCCCTGGCCGCGGCGCTGTCCCTGGACACCAGACGGCTGCAGTTCACCCCCGACCTGATGCCCGGGGACGTCACCGGGTCGCTCGTCTACGACACCCGCACCTCGCTGTTCACCTTCCGGGAGGGGCCGGTGTTCACGAACCTGCTGCTCGCGGACGAGATCAACAGGACGCCCCCGAAGACCCAGGCCGCGCTGCTGGAGGCGATGGAGGAACGCCAGGTCAGCGTCGAGGGGACGGCACGCCGGCTGCCGGTGCCGTTCACGGTCGTCGCCACCCAGAATCCGATCGAGCACGAGGGCACCTATCCGCTCCCCGAGGCGCAGCTCGACCGCTTCCTGCTCAAGCTCACCGTGCCGCTGCCGCCGCGCGAGGACGAGATCGGGATCCTCACCCGCCACGCGTCCGGTTTCGACCCGTCCGACCTGGACGCGGCCGGGCTCCGGCCGGTTGCCGGGCCGTCGCATCTCGCCGCCGCCCGCGACGCCGTCCGTGGCGTGCAGGTCCACCCGGAGGTGCTCGGCTACATCGTCGATCTCGCCCGGGCCACCCGGGCGGCGCCTTCCGTGCAACTGGGCGTCTCGCCCAGGGGCGCGACCGCGCTGCTGGCCACCACCCGGGCGTGGGCGTGGCTGTCCGGGCGGGGATACGCCACCCCGGACGACGTCAAGGCGCTGGCCCGGCCCACGCTGCGGCACCGGATCTCGTTGCGGCCCGAGGTCGTGCTCGACGGCGTCACCACGGACACCGTCCTCAACCAGGTACTGGCCACCGTGCCCGTCCCGCGGTGACCCGCGGTGGCCATCACCGGGCGGGCCGCCGGCCTCGCCTTCGCCGGCGTGGTCGCCGTCCTGCTCTCCCCGGCCCCGGGTGCGACCCTGCTGCTGGTCGACGCGGCGCTCGTGCTCGCGGTGGTCGTGGACGTCGTGCTCGCCGGCGGTGTGCGCACGCTTGAGTTCACCCGGTCCGGCCCGACGCAGGCGCGGCTGGGTGAACCGGTGCCGCTGGTCCTCGCCGTCACCAACACCGGGCGGCGCAAGGTCCGGGCCCTGGTACGTGACGCGTGGCCGCCGTCGTCCGGTGTCACGCCCCGGGTGCTGCGGCTGGCGGTCCCGGCCGGGCAGCGACGGTTCGGTGAGGTCGTCCTGCACCCCACCCGCCGGGGGGACCGCCACCCGTACCGCATCACGGTCCGTTCGCTGGGGCCGCTCGGCCTCGCCGGCCGGCAGGGCCGCCATCATGCGCCGTTCCAGGTGCGGGTGCTGCCCGCGTTCCCCTCCCGGCGGCAGTTGCCGACCGTGTTCGCGCGACTACAGGAGATCGAGGGTAACGTCACGCTTCGTATCAGCGGACAGGGCTCGGAGTTCGACAGCCTGCGCGACTACGTCCCGGGCGACGACGTTCGTATGATCGACTGGCGGACCAGCGCGCGGCACGGCACGCTGGCGGTCAGATCGCTGCGGCCGGAGCGGGACCGCCGGGTCATCTGTGTCCTGGACACCGGACGGACCAGCGCCGGCCGCATCGGCGACGCCCCCCGTCTCGACCACGCGATGGACGCCGCCCTGCTGCTGGCGACCGTGGCAGCCCGCGCCGGCGACCGCGTCGGCCTGCTCGCGCACGACTCCACGGCCCGGGTCACCCTGCCGGTGGCCGGTGGCGGGAATCCGGTGGTCCGCATGAGCGCGGCCATGGCGCTGGTGGAACCCGTGCTGGCCGAGGCCGACCACCAGGCGATCGCCTCGGCGGTGCTGCGCGCCGCCGGGCGGCACTGCCTGGTCGTGCTGTTCACCGAGCTTGCTCCCGCGGTCGTCGAGGAAGGCCTGCTGCCGGCGCTGCCGGCGCTGACCGGCCGGCACACCGTCGTCGTCGCGGCGGTGAGCGACCCGCGGCTGACCGAGCTTGCGGCCGGCCGGGGCGACGTGCGCGCGGTCTACTCGGCCGCCGCGGCCGGGCAGACGCTGCTGCGCCGCAACCAGCTCGCCGGGCTGCTGCGTGGCCGCGGCGCGCACGTCGTGGACGCCCCGCCGGCGACCTACGCGGCGGCCGTCACCGACGTCTACCTGGCGCTGAAGTCCACCGGAGGCCTGTGAGCCCGGCCCGGACACCACCCCGCACCGGGCATGATCCGCACAAGTTTGCCGTTGGCTACGCTTTTCGGCCGAACGGGCGCACCCAACGACAGACATCCGCCGATCTTTCCGGGACCGGCGCGTCAGGAGACCGGCGCGAGGTCTGCGGAGAGTTCTCTGTCCAGGTCGCCGGACTCACCGGCGGCCACGGCCCGGCCGCCGTAGATCTGGACGTACCCGACGAACATCGCCAGGGCGAACGCGCCGACACCGATACGGACCCCGGCCGGCAGGGACGACGGCGTCACGAACGCCTCGATCAGGCCACTGACCGCCAGCGCGGCCGCCAGCCCGAGCGAGATCGCGACCGCGGCCCGGCCCTCGGCCGCCAACGCCTCCACCCGTCGGCGCGGCCCCGGATCGATGATCGACCAGCCCAGCCGCAGGCCGACCGCGCCGGCCGTGAAGACGACGGCCAGTTCCAGCATCCCGTGCGGCAGGATCAGGGTGAAGAACTGCGACGACTCACCGCAGCTCGTCATGTAGCCGCCGACGATCCCCAGGTTGACCGAGTTGAGCAGCAGCACCGCGAGGGTCGGCAGGCCCAGCAGCGCGCCGAAGGCGATGGCCGACGCGGCCACCCAGGCGTTGTTCGTCCAGACGCGCGCGGCAAACGAGGACGCGGGATTCTCCGAGTAGTAGCGGGCGAAGTCGCTGTGGCACAACTGCCGCACCTCGCTCGGCGGGAGCAGTCCGCTGTGCGCGGCCGGGCTGTGCACCACCCACAGGCCAAAGGCCACGGCCACGGCCAGCGATGCCGCGCAGGTGGCCAGGACCCACCCGCGCCGCGCGTACACCGCAGCCGGGAACGTGACGGCGATGTACCTGCCGACGACACGCCAGCCCGGCTCCCGCGTCCCGACCACGACGGAACGTGCCCGGGTGACCGTGCCGGCGAGGCGGTCGACCAGCACCGGGTCCGGACCACGGCTGCGGATCACCGACAGATGGGTCGCGACCTTCTGGTAGAGCTCCACGAGTTCGTCGAGCTCCGCCTCGGACATCCGCCGGGGCCGCGCCGCGCGCCGGACCAGTTCCTCCAGCCGGGCCCATTCGCCACCATGGCGGCCGACGTACGCATCCAGATCCATCCGTACCGCCTCCCACCGCGTCCAACACCCGGCAAAGATCGCTACCCGGCACACATCGGACGGGCGGAAACAATCGAATGGATGATAATAGGGATCATAATGGGGTCCGATGTCTCACCCGGCTGTGGGCATGGCTGTGGGCACGGCTGTGGGGCGTCGGCCCGTGCTGTCATGATCTCTCGGAGGCATCTGCGGGGCCCGCGGCCCCTCCGCGCGAGAAGAAGCAGCGATCGCACAACCTCCCAGCGGACGGGCTCCCAGCGAACGGGAAAGGCCGGAGCGCCCAGCCCTCGGACGCAGGTGCCGACTGCTGGCACACCACCGTCGCGGACCACTGTCGGACATCCACAGGCCGGCAACCGGGCATGCGCGGCAGGGCGTACACAGGCGAGGCGTACACATACAGAGCGGGGACGACGAGGCAGGGACGACGGGGCAAGGGCAACGGAGCGGGGACAACGGACAGCGCCGACAGAACAGGACGAGCGTGACCAGGATCGGGGCCATCGGGAACGCGGCGGCCGGGAACGGAACCACCGGGAATGAGGCCGCCGCGTGAACCGGCTCGTCACCGGTGAGGCGGTCACGATCGACCTGCGGGTCGCCCGGCTCGGCTCGCGGATCATCGCCGGGCTCATCGACCTCGTCCTACAGGCTGTCGTACTGGTGGTCATCGCCTGGGCCGCCTTCACCACCGTCGCTCCGGGTGACGAAGCGCTGGCATCCGCGCTCTATCTGGCCGTCGTGGTGCTGGTCGTGGTCGGCTACCCGACGACGACGGAGACCCTGTGGCGGGGACGCAGCATCGGCAAGGCGGCCATGGGGCTGCGGGTCGTACGGGACGACGGCGGGCCGATCCGGTTCCGTCACGCGTTCGTCCGTGCCCTGCTCGGCGCCGTGGTGGAGCGGCCCGGCGCGCTGCTGGCGATCCCGGGGATGATCAGCATGCTGGTCTCCGGGCGGTCCAAGCGGCTCGGGGACCTGCTCGCCGGAACGGTCGTCCTCCAGGAACGTATCCCGCCCGGCGCGGCAGTGCCCGTGATGATGCCGCCGCAGCTCGCCGGCTGGGCCGCCGCCCTGGACCTGTCCTCGTTCGAGGACGCCCTGGCGCTGACGGTGCGCCAGTTCCTCGGCCGGGCCCGGGAACTGTCGCCGCAGGCACGTGAACGCATCGGCAGCCAGCTCGCCGCGTCGGTGTACGCCGTCGTCATCCCGCCACCGCCGCCGGGTACCCATCCCTGGGCGTATCTGTCGGCCGTCCTCGCCGAACGCACCGCCCGCGCACGCTGGCAGGCCGAGCGCGCCGCCGGCGCGCAGTGGCAGGCCGAGCGCACCGCCGGCGCGCAGTGGCCGCTCGCCGGGGCCGGCACACCACCGGCACAGCCGGCCCCGCCGTGGAGAGCCGGCCAGCCGTGGACGTCCGGACAGCCGTGGCCAGCCCACCAGGGGTGGGGGATTCAGCCAGGCCCGGACGGTCAGCCGTGGACGGCCCAACCAGGAGCGGCCCAACCGGAAGCGGCCCAACCGTGGGCGGGCCAACCGGGAGCGGCCCAGCCGAGGGGAAGGGAGTCCTGGGCAGGCCGGCCGAGCGATCCGGACGACGTGGCTGAGGCCCCGACGCCGAGCCCTTTCGTACCCCCGAGCTGACCCGGCCGCTCCGGTCGCGACGGCCGGGCCCGTGGCGCCCGTGGCCGGTGCGGCCAGGGAACAGAACTCCCACCGACGAGGCACCCGCTCCTGCCCCGCGGACCACCAACGAAAACGCGCGCCCCCGCCTGCGGGCATCGCGGCTCAYAGGAACGAGTACGCAAGTGGCTGCCACAGCAACCACTTGCTCCCTCACTCTCATGATCTGTCAATATTTGATCATGAAGGGTTGTGGCGGCGGGAGTGTGCGGGGGATGTCTGGTGGTGGCTGTGGTCAGCGCTCGCGCTGCCCGTGGCGGCCTGCCAGGGGCAGGGGCGCCACGGGGAACGGGGTGGCTCCTGGGTCAGGAGCCGATGGTCAGGAGCCGTGCTCCCAGGAGTTCAGGTACTCCTCCTGGGCCGGCGTGAGGACGTCGATCGCAAGCCCCATGGTCTCCAGCTTCAACCGCGCGACCTCCTTGTCGATCTCGAGCGGGACGTCGTGGACGCCCGGGGCCAGCGACTGCCAGTTCTTCGTCAGCCACTCCGCGGTCAGCGCCTGGTCGGCGAAGGACATGTCCATGACCGCCGCCGGGTGCCCCTCCGCGGCCCCCAGGTTGACCAGCCTGCCCTCGGCGAGCAGCAGCAGGCGCCGGCCGTCGGCCAGCACGTACTCGTCGGTCTGGTGGCGCACCCGGCGCGGGCCGGCGACGGCCAGCTCGGTCAGCGCCCTGATGTCGATCTCGATGTCGAAGTGCCCCGAGTTCGCGAAGATCGCGCCGTCCTTCATGGCCTCGAAGTGCTCGCGGCGCAGCACGTCCCGGTTGCCGGTGACCGTGATGAACACGTCGCCGATGGCGGCGGCCTCGATCATCGGCAGGACGCGGAAGCCGTCCATGGCCGCGTCCAGCGCCTTGGTCGGGTCGATCTCGGTGACGACGACGTTGGCGCCCAGCCCCTTGGCCCGGGACGACACACCCCGGCCGCAGTACCCGTAGCCGGCGACGACGACGGTCTTGCCTGCGAGCAGGGTGTTGGTGGYGCGGAAGATCGCGTCCAGGGTCGACTGGCCGGTGCCGTAGCGGTTGTCGAACATGTGCTTGGTATCGGTGTCGTTGACCGCCACCATCGGGAAGCGCAGCGCGCCGTCCTTGCTCATCTGACGCAGCCGGATGACGCCGGTGGTCGTCTCCTCGCATCCGCCGCGGACGCTCGGGAGCACCTCGGTGCGGGTCGTGTGCAGCGTGTTGACCAGGTCGCAGCCGTCGTCGAAGACGTAGTGGGGGGCGCCGTCCAGCGCCGCGTTGATGTGCGCGTAGTAGCCGTCGCGGTCCACACCGTTGCGGGCGAAGGTGGAGATGCCGTACTCGGCGACCAGCGCGGCCGCCGTGTCATCCTGGGTGGACAGCGGGTTGGACGCGGCCAGCGCGAGCTGCGCCCCACCGGCGGCGAGTGCCCGCATGAGGTTGGCGGTCTCGGTCGTCACGTGCATGCAGGCGGCGATCTTCACCCCCTCGAACGGGCGCTCGACGGCGAAGCGGTCGCGGATCTGACGGAGCACCGGCATGGACCGGTCCGCCCATTCGATACGCGCCTTGCCCTGCTGGGCGAGCGCAAGGTCGGCGATGTCGTTCTTGGGCAGCTCTGCCATCGGAATCTTCTCCTGTCGAGGGGCTTGCGGACCCCGGGCAAGGGGAGACCGCCTACGCGGACGAACCGGCGGGCCTGCGGCGACACGATCATAGTTCCTCGCCCCGTCGGCGGCCCTGGTGCTCGGATCGCCAGAGCGACCGGTGGTAGGAGCGCTCTGCAACGACGTTACGACATCCGCCTGCGCGATCCGTCCTTCGCCCTGCGCGTCCGGCGAATCCGGAAGTGGCCGGCAACGTCCGGAACCAGCTCACCCACCGGCCGGCGCCCCGGCTCCCCGAGCATCCGCGGCACCCGTCCCACATACCGCGCACGGCCACCGGCGGGAGGATCGGCCGCCTCGGCCGCGGAAGACGACGAATGGTCACAGAAGGCAGACAGCCGTAACTGTCAGAAGCCGTAACTGTCAGAAACCAGAACTGTCAGAACAGGAAGATAGCGGGAAACAGGAGAAAATGGTCACAGGGGTGGCGCGAGCGGGCGGTGCCCGGCGGTCTGGCAGTCCGCGCAGGGGCGGGTCGACCTGATCTGGCACGGCTCCCCGCCCAGGCTCGCGGTCTGGACCACACCCACCCGTCCCATGCCCTCACAGGTGGGGCAGAGCATGTTGATCTCACGGGTGACTGGCTCGGGACGGTCGCCGGAGGCCGTGGGGCTCACCGGGTACGTCCTGCGACGCCGCCCGTCCCGTCGCAGGTCCCGCAGTGGACCATGCGGTTCGTGCTGAAGCCGCCGTCAGCGTCCAAGCCGGCGAGGAACTTCGGCGTCTCACCGATACCAYGGCAGGTCGGACAGAGCTGCCGGCCCTCGCCGCCACGGCCGCCCGCCGAGTACCCGCCGTGGCCGTCGCCACAGCCGCCCGAGCGCCCGCCGCGACGATCGTCGCGGTCATCCGGGTACGCCGCGTCCCACTCCCCGTCCTTATTACCGTCCATCGCGTCGTCCGCCTCCGCAGGGTCGCGGAGTGGCTCCGTCCCCACCAGAGTCCCCACCAGAGTTCCCACAAGAACAGTTCCCACGAAACCACTTTACGCAACATGATAAACACGGTCCGGACACCCAGAACCTTTGATCCCGAAGGAATCACAGCCAGGCCACTGACAGACCACTGGAACGTCACCGACGGATTGTCGACAGATCACCAACGGGTCACCGCGTGGGCGAGTCAGCGTACGGGGCGACCGATGCGCGGGCCGGCCGGGCGRGCCGATCAGACACAACGTCGGCCAGGCATGTCGACCAGGCACGTCGATCAGACACGTCGATCAGGCACAACGTCGCCACATCCGACAGCGGTCGGGCGCGGCAAATTCCGATCACACATACGGGTCGGCGACAATCCAGTGGGGCGTCACCGCCCCCAGCGCCACACACCTCCCTGATCTCGTGTGTGTGACATCGTGAGGACAGGCCGCAGGTGTCCACCGACCCCGCGGGCCAGCGGCGGCATGATCATGTTCTGGTGCCGGCCCCGCGGGCCCGACGGGTTCGGGCCCTTACGGACCGCCGTCCGGCCTATCACAGGAGGTGACCTCAACGGCCGTGCAGAGAGAGCCCACGTTCCGTGCACGACCGCGCCGTCGCACGGCAGACGCCCATCTCACCTCGGCGCCACGGACGCCCGCTGGTGGGCCGGCCCACCAGCCTTCCGACACAGCCGGCCCGTCCGATACCCGGTCGGGCCCTGACGGCGCCCGGCCCCGGGGCCTCGCCGCGGCCGGCACTCCGGGCGCCGGCACGACCGGCTGGGACGCCCGATCCGACGACGATGCCTCGGCCGCTTCCGACGGACACCGGGGCGGCCCGCCCGGCGCGGGACCGGGCAGCCCCCCGGACCGGGGCGACCTGCTCACCCGGCTCGGGATAATCGCCTGCGCCGCCGGTGTCGGTCTCGCCCTGTTGCTCCTTCCCCTGGTCGGCGCGATCGGCCTGTTCGCGAAATCCTCGGCGGACCACTACCTGAGCCTGCCGGACGAACTGCTCACCCCGCCGCTGCCGCAGAGCTCCCAGATCCTCGCCGCCGACGGCAGCCTCATCGCGACGCTGCGCGGGGAGAAGAACCGCACCGTCGTCGACGGCAGGGACATCCCAGTTGTCATGCGGCAGGCCATCGTCGCCATCGAGGACTCACGCTTCTACAGCCACGGCGGGGTGGATGTGAAGGGCGTCCTGCGGGCCGCGCTGCGCAACAGCGAGGCCGGGGACGTCCAGCAGGGCGCCTCGACGCTGACCCAGCAGTACGTCAAGAACGTGCTGCTGCAGAACGCGCACACCAAGCAGCAGCGCGAGGAGGCCGCCGGCACGTCGCTCGAGCGCAAGATCCAGGAGGCCCGGTACGCCGTCGCCCTGGAGAACAAGATCTCCAAGGACGAGATTCTCGAGCGTTACCTGAACATCGCCTACTTCGGCAACGGCAACTACGGCGTGGGTACCGCCGCCCAGAACTACTTCCAGGTCGACGTCGCCAAGCTGACGCTTCCCCAGGCCGCGCTGCTCGCCGGGCTGGTGCAGAGCCCGTCCCTGTACGACCCGGTGAACCACCCCGACGCCGCCCAGCTGCGCCGGGACATTGTGCTGGACCGGATGGCCGCCCTGGGCGACATCACCCCGGCCGAGGCGGACGCGGCGAAGGCCACCCCGGTCACGGTGGTCCACGCCGCGGCCGCGGCGGCGCGGGACTCGTGCGAGACGTCGAGCGCCTCCTTCTTCTGCGACTTCGTCCGCTCCCGGCTGCTGGCCGACCCGGCACTGGGCACGACCGAGRCCGAGCGCGCCCGGCGGGTCTACGAAGGCGGGATGATCATCAAGACGACGCTGCAGCCCAAGGTCCAGGACGCGGCGCAGAACACGGTCAACGCCGTGATAGCGCCCGACAACCCGGTGTCGGCCACCGAGGTGGTGATCGAGCCGGGTACCGGCAACATCCTGGCGATGGCGGTGAACCGGGTGTTCGGCTCCGACTCCGCCGCCAACCAGACCAAGGAGCCGCTGGCGACCAAGGCGGTGTTCCAGCCCGGGTCGACGTTCAAGACGTTCACCCTTGCCGCGGCGCTCGAGGCCGGCTACGGGCTGAACACCCAGTTCTACTCGCCGTCGTGCTACAGCACGAAGAAGTTCCCGCTGGACCGGCGGGACGGCAGCCCCTGCGCCACCGGCTACTCGAACGCCGACCCGGCGGAGAGCGGGATCTACGACATGTCCAAGGCGACCTGGGACTCGGTGAACACCTACTACATCCAACTCGAGGAGAAGATCGGCGTGCCGGCCGTCGTCGACATGGCGACCCGGCTGGGCATCCCCGCGTCCTACCTGGAGGACGTCCATCCGACCCAGGGCGACCTGACCATCGGCTCCAGGCGGGTCACCCCGCTGGACATGGCCAACGCCTACGCCACGCTGGCCGCGCACGGCATGCGCTGCGACCCGCGGTACGTCCTGTCGGCGAGGGACTCCAGCAACCAGAACGTCGACATCGCCCCCGACCCCGCCTGCGAGCGGGCGGTGACAGCCGGGGTGGCCGACACCGTGACGAGCATCCTGGCGGGCGTGGTCACGCAGGGCACCGGGTACCCGAACGCGGCGGCGATCGGACGCCCGGCCGCGGGCAAGACCGGTACCACGGACAACTACTCCGCCGCGTGGTTCGTGGGCTACACCCCCCAGATGGCCGCCTCGGTCGCGGTCGGCAACCCCAAGGGGGCGCAGGGCAACCCGCTGAAGGGGGTCGTCGCGGACGGCCGGACATGGTCCCGCGTGTTCGGCGGAGACCTACCGGCGATCATCTGGGGCCGGTCGCTGCGGGCGGCCCTCAGCGGCGTCCCCGTCATGCCCATGTCGAAGGCCAATCCCACCGTGGCCAAGGGCACCAAGGGCGGGCTGCTGTCGACTCCTCCGCCGCAACCAACACCGGCCCCCACCACGGCGGCACCGGACATACCGGCCATGCCGACAGCGGCGCCGGACATCATCGAACCCATCCTGCCGCCCGGCAGATTCCCGCTCCCGGGCCCGGGCCGGTAACGGGCGGCCGGCCGGGACTCCCCCGGCCGGCTCCGGCCCCGCTCCGCCTTCGCCGGTGGCCGAACGGCCTGAGGCGGCCGGCGTCCATCGACGTGTGCTGCTGTTCGCGAGGATACGCATGGTCACATGACCGGCGCCCCAGGCTGGCCACGGCCTCGGAGCCGGTCGCGTCCGGAACGGCCGCGTCCCAGGGCTGTCGTGCCCGGGACGGTTATGTCTCGCGCGCGGCCGGGGTGGGCGGGGCGCTCAGGTCGCGCGCGGCGGCCACCGGCGTGGGGTCCACGCCGAGCGCGAGCGCGAGATAGACGCTGGTGTAGTCGAACAGGCCCACCAGGGACGCCAGCCGCTCCAGACGGCTGGCCCCCTGCGCGGACAGCTCGGTGACCGCCACCGCCCGCTCGGCCGCGGCCGTGACGGCGGCCTCGGCCTGCCGGGTCACCGTCGGATGCTCGGCCGCCTGGTCGCGCAGCAGGACCAGCCGTAGCCGCACCGGCTCGGCTCCGTCGTCGACCCGGTCGCGGAAGAAGTCCTCCGCCGGGTCGCCGTCGGCCCCACGGACCCCGAACGGCCCGTCCAGGACGCCCGCCTGCAGGCTTGCCGAGTCGGGCAGGGTGCCCAGCAGCGCTGGGTAGCCGGCGTTCGCGGCGAGCTGGCCGGCGGCCCGGCTGGCGGCCGCGGCGGTCAGCGCGGTGGTCCCCCACAGCAGGGGTAACGACCCGGCGAGCTCAAGCGCCAGCACCTTCGCCGGACTGATGAACGTCTCGCTGGCGGGCCGGCAGCGTATCGCCAGGTCCTCCAGGCGTACCGCCGCGGCCTCGACCGCCTCCGGGCCCTCGGCTGTGGGCGGGAGAAGGCCGAGAGCCCGCACGACCGCGACAGCCGGCAGCAGCAACGCCCAGAAACCCGCCCGGGTGGGCCGGCCGTCCGCCACGGGGGCGGGCAGGAACAACGCCCGTGCGCGTCCGGCGCGATGCGCCAGCGGCGAGTCGGGCAGGCCCACCGCGACCGTCCGGCAGCCGCGACGGTCGGCCTCCTCCAGCGCGGACAGAGCCGCCTCGTCGCGCCCCGAACCGGATATCGCGATCACGACGTCGGTCACCCCCACCCATCCGGGCAGGCCGAAACCGTTGTGGCCGAGCACCGGAACCGGGCAGCGTGACCCGGCCACCGCGGCGAGCGCGTCACCGACAGCCGCCGAGGTGCCCGTCCCGGCGACGAGCACCGCCCGTGGACGGCCGTCGGCGGCGAGCGAGTCGACACCGACCTCCCGCGCCAGCGCGGCGGACTCCCGGACCTGGCGGGCCGACGAGGCCACCTGCGGCAGCATGCCGGACGGGTCGGCGGCGTCCAGCCGGACGACGTCGTCAAGGATGCTCTCGTCCACGCCCGCGTCCCACATGTCCTGCACCATCGCACGCCCGGGCCCGTCCGGACACATCGGGGCCCACACCCGGATCTGGCCAAGCGCACGCCAGGGCCGTGTCAGGACCCTGTCAGGACCGCGGACGCCGCGGGCCCAGCCTGGATCAGGCGGAGCCCGGCCGGGAGCCCGGCGGGATCAGGCAGGGCCGGGCAGGGCAGAACCGGGCCAGGGTTCACGACGATGTGGACGCCGACGGCCGGGCCYCCCCGCCGAACGGGACGGCCTCGTCGAGCAACATCACCGGGATCTCGTCCCGTACCGGGAACGCCAGGTCGCACGACGTGCAGACCAGCACCGGCTCACCACCGAGGGTGTCCTGGCGCAGCGGGGCGTGCGCCGGGCACGGACAGGCGAGGATMTCCAGCAGGAGCGGGTCGAGACTCAACGGCCGACCTCCTTTTCACACTTCTCACAGCGGCTTCTCACGGGGCTTCTCACGGCGGATGCGTGTGAGGACCTCATCGCGCACTCGGGCCATCGTGGCATGGTCGGGGGCCTCCACATTGAGCCGCAGCAGTGGTTCGGTGTTCGACGGCCGTAGGTTGAACCAGACCCCGCCACCGAGCGTGACGGTGAGCCCGTCGAGGTGGTCGATGTCGGCCGCGTCCCCGGCATACGCCTTCTCGATCTCGGTCGTGACCGCGGCGGCGTCGGCGACCGTGGAGTTGACCTCGCCGGAGGCCACGTACCGAGCGTGGCCGACGAGCAGCTGTGACAGCGGCCGGTCCTGCTCGCCCAGCGCGGCCAGCACGTGCAGGGCCGCGAGCATCCCGGAATCGGCCCGCCAGAAGTCACGGAAGTAGAAGTGGCCGGAGTGCTCACCGCCGAAGACCGCCCCCGTCCGGGCCATCTCGGCCTTGATGAACGAATGGCCGACCCGGGTGCGTACCGGCACTCCGCCGAGCTCGCGCACCAGCTCCGGGACGCCCCGGCTGACGATCACGTTGTGGATGACGGTGGCGCCGGGCTCGCGGGCGAGCTCCCGCTCGGCGACGAGGGCGGTGATGGTGGACGGCGAGACGATCTCCCCGCGTTCGTCCACCACGAAGCAGCGGTCGGCGTCGCCGTCGAAGGCGAGCCCGATGTCGGCGCCGGTGGCCCGCACCGCCGCCTGCAGGTCCCGGAGGTTCTCCGGTTCGATCGGGTTCGCCTCGTGGTTCGGGAACGAGCCGTCCAGCTCGAAGTAGAGCGGGTGGACCGACAGCGGCAGCCCCTCRAACACCGCGGGGACCGTGCGTCCGCCCATGCCGTTGCCCGCGTCCACCGCGACCGTCAGCGGTCGGATCGCCGACAGGTCGACCAGCGTGTGCAGATGCCGGACATAGGGCGCGAGCAGGTCCTGGTGGGTGATGGTGCCGCGCGGCCCGGTGGCGGGCGCGACGCCGGCCTCGGCCAGCGCCCGGATCTCACCGAGCCCGGTGTCCTGACCGATCGGCGCCGCGCCCGCCCGGCACAGCTTGATCCCGTTGTACCTGGCCGGGTTGTGGGACGCGGTGAACATCGCGCCGGGCAGGCCCAGCGAGCCGGCGGCGAAGTAGAGCAGGTCGGTGGAGCCGAGGCCAGCCATGATCACGTCTGTGCCCTGGCCGGCCGCGCCCGCGGCGAACGCCTCTGACAGCGGGACCGACGAGTCGCGCATATCGTGCGCGACGACGATCCGGGGGGCGTCCAGCACGCGCACGAACGCGGCGCCGACGGCGTGCGCGACGTCGGCGTCGAGCTCGGACGGCACGACGCCCCGGACGTCGTATGCCTTGAAGATCCGCGACAGATCGTGCACTCGTCCGCCTTCCCGATCCCTGGGCTTCCCGGTTCCTGGCTTCCTGATCACCAGCCCCTGCCGGCCGTGACGCCGGCAGCCGTCCGCAGGGGCCCTGCCGCCGGTGGCCGTCCAAAGAGCCCGGCCGCGACGGCGCTGACGGCAGCCATCAGCCGCCGCCGGCAGCCGTCCAGGAGCTGCCGGCGGCGACGCCGACGACCTTACCGACACGTTGCCGGCCTGGGCCGAGCCGTTCGGGTACCCGACACCTGGCCCGCCGCGGGCGCACCGGGCCGGACACGCGCCATCCGGCCCGGCCCCGGCCGGCCCCGGCCGGATGCCAGGCTGGCCGGTTCAGGACGGACGGCGGGCCGATCCAGGCGGACTGGCGGGCCAGCAACGGCAGACCGGTTCAGGACGGACGGCGGGCCGGGGCGGTTCAGGACGGCCGGGGAAGTACCCGTAGATGACCGCGCCGCCCCGGGGTGGGCGGGCCGGGAGGGTCGTCACGACCCGTGGGTCGGGCCACCTCACGAACCGCGTCCGCGAGCGCCTCAAGATCATCAGAGGCCGGGCTGTGCCTGGACTCGCCCTCGATACGCACGACCGCCCAGCCCAGTGGCACGGTGAGACGGTCGGCGTGCGTCTCACACAGGTCGTAGGAGTGCGGCTCGACATATGGGGAGAGCGGCCCGAGGACGGCTGTCGACTCGGCGTAGGCGTACGTGAGTGTGGCGACCGCAGCCGCTGAACATGCCGAGCGGGAGCAGCGCCGAGGCTTCACGTTCCGGACGGTAGCCCCCGGAACGGGCGACGGCCACAACCGCCCGCCGTGTCGCATCCATCCGCGGAGGAAACGTAACAGATTTATAACGCTGCGCGTGCGCGCAGTTGTACAGGCAGGGCGCCGGAACGCGGATACCGGTGGGCTGTGGCGAACGGTACAGYGAATCCCGCCGGGGCTCGCGGGGGGCGCCGGCACGGTCCGCCCGGTGAGCCGTACGCTCACGACATGGCGGACAACGCCTCTACCGGCACCTCCTGGGGAACCCCCGCACCGGCCTTCCCGTCCACCCAGCCGCCGATACGCGCGGCACGCCGGCGTGACCGGCGCGGACGCGGCCTGCGCGGCCTGCTCATCCCGCCGGAGGTGCCCGCCTACCGCAGCCGCGGCGAGCGGTTCGACGACCTCGTCCTGGACGCTGTCGAGCACCTTGAGCACCGCTGGTCGGCCGAGCTCGCAGGGGTCGAGTTCGCGGTCGAGGACGTCCCGCCCATACCGGCCGTGTTCGGCCCGGACGACCCGGTGCCGCTGGCCCACCACCAGCCCCCGGCCGGCCGGGGGCGGTCCGCGACACCGGACCGGATCATCATCTACCGCCGGCCGCTGGAAGCCCGCGCGATGGACACCGACGACCTCGCCGAGCTCATCCTGGACGTCCTCATCCACAAGATCGCGGACATGCTCGGCGTGGAGCCCRAGATCATCGATCCCGAGGGCCACGGCTGGCACGAGGACGAATAGCCGGACCCGCCACCCCCGCTGCGACAGACGCGACATGCCGGCTTTGCGACCGCCCCTGGATGTCCGCGGCGGTGTCGCGTCAGGTAACCTGACAATCAGATGGATCGACCGCGTGAATACCGGCGACGACGCTGGCGGTCAGGCCGGCGGTGACGCGGGCGATAACATGAACAATAACGTGAGCGACAACATGGGCAGCGCTGCGGGCGGCACAAATCCAGGCGGCCCGGAACACGGGACGCACAGCGAAGGAATACGTACCGCGAGAATGTGACCGGCGGGGCACGTCCTGAGCCGTCAGTCACGGCGCCCGATGCCGGGCCGCATCGCTGTCAGGCCATGTCAGAGCTGGTCGTGGCGCTATGGGGGATCTTTTCCCGCCAACCGTGCCGATGGTCACGCGACACGGGGCCGGTCGCCGGTATCTTTTCCGGCCCGGCCGGGGGCATCCTGCGGGAGAGGAGCGCGGAAAGGCTTTCGGTCGGCCAGTGCCGCGCGGCGGCGACAACGACGGCTCCGGACGGCGGCTCCTTCCGTCCGACGGAGGTCGAGTAGTCGAGTAATGGTGACGGGGTGGCGAGCAATAGTGACGGCTGATCGGTCCGCCGGGATTCTGCGTTTGTTCGGGCGGGTACGCGACTACGACTGGGGCTCACCCACCGCCATCTACGACCTGCTCGGTGAGGACCCGTCCGGCCGGCCGGCCGCGGAGCTGTGGCTGGGCACCCATCCGGGTGCGCCGTCCGAGACCGAGACCAGCGCCGGCGGCCGGCGGCAACCCGCCGAGGACGCCGTGGGCCGGCTGCCGTTCCTGCTGAAGGTGCTCGCCGCCGAGCGGGCGCTGTCCCTGCAGGTACACCCGGACCAGGCACAGGCGCGGGCCGGTTTCGACGGCGAGGAGCGGGCCGGCGTACCGCCGCAGGCCCCCTGGCGCCGATACCGGGACCGCAACCACAAACCGGAGCTGATCGTCGCGCTCACACCCTTCCGCGCTCTGGCCGGTATCCGTGACCCACGGCACACCCTGCACGTGGTGCGGGCCCTCGGCCACCCCCCGCTGACCGCCGCGTTCGAGCCGCTGCGGGCGGACCCCGCGGCCGGGGCCGCGACGGTCCTGCGCACCCTGCTGACGATGCCCGCCCACCAGGGGCGCGGCCTCGTCGCCGGGACCGTCGGGGCCGCCACCGTGATCGCCGCACGGGCAGCGGCCGGCGCAGCGGCGACCGGCACGGCGATGGCTGGCACGACGATGGCTGGCACGGCGGCGGCCGGCGCAGCGGCGGCCGGCGCGACGACAGCCGTGACGGCTGACGTAGCGACCGACGTGGCCGCGGCCGCCGACCTGGTCGTCCAGCTCGCCGCGGCACACCCCGGCGACGTCGGTGTCGCCGCCGCGCTTCTGCTCAACGACGTGCTGCTCCAGCCGGGGGAAGCACTCTTCCAGCCGGCTCGCCTGCTGCACGCCTACGTCCATGGCGTCGGCATCGAGATCATGGCCACGTCCGACAACGTGCTGCGCGGCGGGCTGACGTCGAAACACGTCGACGTGGACGAACTRCTGCGCGTCCTGGATCCGACACCGACCCAGGCGCCCGTGCTCACCCCCCGGACGGTGGGCGGGACGGCCGGGATCATCGTGCGCACCTGGGACGTTCCGGTCGACGATTTCGCGCTGACCGAAGCGATCTGCGGCTGGACGGCTCCCGCCGGGAGCACCTCCCACGACAACACCTCCGGCGGAAACGTCTTCCGTGGCGGCGCTCTCGGCGCAAGCGTCTCCCGGGGGAGCAGCCCTGGGAGAAACGTCTCCGGTGGAGGCGTCCCCAGCGGCAGCGCCCCTGGCCGAAACACCCGCAGCGGAAACGTCCGTGACGCGAACGCCCCCGGCGGCGCGGTCACCATCCGACGTCCAGCCATCCTGCTGGTGACCGACGGCGCCGTCACGGTGGAAGGCGCGGGCATCCCCTCGATGGGGCTTCGCCGAGGCCAGGCAGCCGTCGTGCCTCCGGCTTCGGCTTCGGCTCCGAACAGGGCACCGACAGCGGGCGGGGCGTCGGCAGTGGGCGGAGCCATGACGGCGGACGGGGCACTGACTCTGAATCTGTGGGGACGAGGCAGGGTGTTCATCGCCTCACCTGGCTCGCGCACGCCACCACCGCCCTGAGCGGCTGGCTGACCGCCTGGTTCCCCCGACGGACGTGGAGCTCTCAAGATCTACATCCCGCATCCAGGCGAAGATCTTTTCGTCGACGAGCCATCCGCGGCCACCCGCATGAATCATGATCCAGAAGAGTTTGCCGCTCGGTACGCTTTCGGCCCTGTAGGCGTGCACAACGACAGACACACAGCGATCTTCGCTGTCCGGCCAGTGCCCCAGGGCGCCGGTCGTGTTTCGGGGAGCGGCATGATCCCGGCATGGGGCAGCGCGGCGTCCAGGATCGCCAGGGGCGTCTTCGCGGAGCTGTTCCACCTGGTCATGGAGCCCTGTTCCACCTGGTCATGGAGCCAATGTGGGATCGGGGCCGGGTAGGCCGGGCTATCCGCGGAAGGCGGCCCGGGGGTCCTGGAACAGGGTGGGGACGAAGACCGTCCGCGGCGCCGCCGACAGGGTCAGCGTGGCGACCCAGTCGGTGGTACCGATCGTCTGTGCCGCGACCAGCGGCCCGCCGCGGGTGACCATCCGTACGGTACCGGCCGATCCGACGGATACCGTCCGGCCGACCGGGACGCRCAGCGGGTTTCCATCGATCCATACCGTCACTGTGGTCTCTGGCGCAGTGAGCACCAGGGCGGAAAGTGTCCGATCCGGTACGGCAGGCAGCAGCGTGGCGGCTGCCGCGTCAGGCTCGATCACGTCTGCCGCACCGACCCAGCGATACTCCCGCGCCAGCGGCGCAGCCGTCACGGTTGGTGACGGCTGCGCCGCTCCGTCGGACGCCGACCCGCCGGCCGGCGGCGACCCGGCCTGCTGTGACCCGGCCGAGGTTGCCGCCGTGGGTCCCACGGGCAGCCCGAGACCGGCGACCACCGGCCCGCCCGAGAGCACGGCCACCCGCACCGCCGTCGTACCGACCCGCTCCGGCAACGCCACGGCACCGGCCGTGAGCGCCGGTAGCCGCAGGACACCGCCACCGGGCACCCGCACCGCCGCCAGACCCGGCGGGGTGAAACGCGCGGACGCGGTGAGCAGCTCCAGACGGATCACCGCGTCCGCCTCGGGTGCAGCCACCACGACCTGCGCGCCCGCGATCCCGGCCGGTATCCCGGCCGTGCCGGCCAGCACCAGCGAACCGGCCGCTCCAGACCCGACCGGCCCAGCCTCGGCCGGCCCAGCCTCGGCCGCCACGGACCCGATCTGCCCAGAGCCGGCCATCCCGGACCTGGCAACTCCGGGGCCGGCCGCCCCGGCCGCAGGCTCGGCTCCTTCGGCCCCGGCCGCCCCTGAGCCGGCGGCTCCGGCACCGGCGGCCGGGGCCCCGGCCGCCGCAGGCACGACGACCTGATCCCGGGCGAACGGTGCACCCGCACGGTCCAGCATGGCGGCGGCCAGCCGCCCGTCACGTACCCGGATCCGCACCGCCGTGGCTTCCGCGTCGGGCACCCAGTCGGTCAGCCGGCGGATCACCCGCGCCATGGGCGGCACCGAGACACCGTCACTGACCGCACCGTCACCGACCGCACCAGCGGCGGCCGCACCATCATCGGCCACGGCGCCGGTGGCCCGCGCGGCGGCGCCCGGTCCTCCACGGTCGGCCGGCCCGAACGACGTGATCTCCACACGTGCGGGCGCGGTCTCGGGGTTGGTAAGGACGATCACCGGGTCACGGCCGGTGCCGGTACCCGGGCCGACGAACCAGAACTCGCTTCTCGGCGGATCGCAGCGCGCCCGGGACGGCGCCCGACCGGGCGCGCCCGGGACGGTCACCGTGGCGCTCAGCCCGGCCGCCACGAGGCCGCTGGCGTGCACGGCCAGCGGCACACCACCGTTCACCTGGACCAGCACGCCCCGCGCTCGGGCCGGACCGGTCGGAACGTCACGCACCGCACCACCGGCGGACAGCCAGATCCGTCCGTCCGTGCCCGGCTTCCCACCCACGGTGCCGCCGGCGGTCGCGACGTCCACCGTCACCGGGGCACCCGCCGACGGGTCAAGATCCGGGCACAGCAGTGTCGCGGACGTCACCGGCGCCCGTGGGCCGGCTGTGGGTGGGACCGCTTCGGGCCGGCTGCCTGCCGGGGGCCGGCCAAGGACGGCCAGGGCCAGCACGCTGGACAGGGCGAACATGACGGCAACCGTGATCATCGCTGTCAGGCGCGCGCGCCCCGTCCAACTCGCGGCCCGCGCGGCCCGGATCGGCCGTTGCGTCCCAGGACGTCGGCACCGGCTGAACAGCCCTGCCCGCACGGCCCGGATCGACCCGCCACGGTCTCCGGGAGGCGGCGCGCCGGCAGCCGCCGCCCGCACGGCCTGGACCAGCCGGCCAGGCAGTTCCCTTCGAGTACGTCGCTCCGCCTGGGCTGGTTGATCCGCCTGGTTTGACCGCTGCGGGCGGCCGGGCTGATCCGGATGGGCCCCCTGCGTCCCGGTCACCGTGGAGAGCCCGTCGCCGGGCCTGGCGCGGCCCCCCGGGATGGCGCCGCGCCAGGCCCGGCCACCACCGCACCGGGCGAGCCCGCCGGGCCGGCCGGCAACCGGCGCCACACCACGGCGTCGTCCGCCACCTGTTCCCGGACCAGCCCGGGCACGGCGTCCAGCGCGGCGACCAGCGACGGTGCCGCGCCCGCGGCGGGGACGACGACAGCGCTCACAGCCAGCGCCGTAAGCCCGCCGGCGGCCGTCGCACGCCCGGTGACAAGGTCCGCGACGACCACCCCGACCGCCGCGCCACCAGCCGCGGACATCGCGCCGAAGGTGGTGTCCAGACGCGGGCCGCGGGCATCCGTGAGCGTGTAGCCGATCGGCGCGTCCCGCGCCGGCTGACGCAGTACCAGCACGCGGGCGTCCGGCCCGGACAGCTGTGCCGCCGCAAGCGCGGAAACCACCATCCCGCCCGTGCGGGCGGCGGCGCCGGCCGCCACCTGGCCGGCGTCGGCGACCATGAACGCGCCGGTGAACGGGCTGGCCGCGACCGCCCCACCGAGGGACAGCGCCGTGACGTGCCGCCAGCCGGGCGGGTGACGGCGGAGCATCCCCCGTACTCCTGTCACTGAGAGTGCGCTAGCCGCCAACATGCCGGCGACGGCGACGGCGAGCTGCGCGGCGGCGGGCTCCCCGGCGCGTCCGGCAACACCCAGGTAGCTCTCGACGGCCGCGCCGGCCAGGCCGACGGCGACCACGCCCCATGCCGCGAGCGCCGGCCCGCGGGTCTCGGCCCGCACGGCCCCGGCCGCGCCGGCGAGCGCGACCGGGGCCAGTACCGCCGCGAGGCCGGCCACATGCCCGCCGGACAGCCCGGCGGGCGGCCCGGCCGCTGACATGGCCGCTCCCAGCCAGTCCGGCAACGCATCGGCCATGGCTCCGGTGACGTCCCGGCCACCCGCGCCTGTCCCGGGCAGGGCGCCCGGGACTTCGACGGCCGCGCCGACGAGCCGCCGCCACCCGGGGAGCAGGTCACGCCACGGCCACCACGGCAGGCTGCCGGCGACGGCCACGGCGAGCACCTGCGCCAGCCGGTGCGGCCGGTGCGGCCTGCGCAGCAGCACGACCGCGCCCGTAAGCCCGGCAACGGCGGACAGCAGCAGTGCCGGCGCGCAGGCAACCACGGCGAGCAGTCGCAACGCGAGCCGGCGGGCCATGGGCCAGGTGGCGCGGCCCGTGCCCGGCTGCGTCACCAACGCGGCCGCGGCGGTGAGCAGACCGGGGAGCAGCACGAGCGCGAACACCACGTCGACCCGGGCCGCGGCAACCGCCCAGCTCATCGGCGGGGACAGCGCATAGCCGGCCGCGACGACGACCCGGACCGGCGTGCGCGGCGGACCCGGTCCGCCGGCATCGGGCGCCCCACCGCCGGAGACCGCCTGGACGGCACCACCGCTGGGGACACCATCATCGGGGACGGCCATGCCGGCAACAGCCCTGCCGGAACCGGTATGCGCAGAACCGGTACGGGCGGGGACGGTACGGGCGGGGCCCAGGTGACCGCAGGCGGCGTAGGCGGCAAGAGCGGCCAGCGCCGGTCCGCCCAGCAGGACGACATCGGCCGCCAGCCACGGCCTGCCACCCAGCACGGTCGCGAGAACGGCCAGCGGCAGCAGCCACAGCCCGGTGTCCGTCGGCCCGGACACCACAGAGCCGGCGGACGCCGCGCCGGCGGCACCGCCAGGCCATCCGGCCAGGGCGACCGACCACAGATCCCGGGCGCTGTCGGGTAACGGCAGCGACACACCCATGCCGGGTATCCGGCAGGCGGCCGTTCCCGGCCCCCATCCCGGCCCGAGCATGAAACGGGCCGCTATGAGGCTCACGACGGCCAGCGCCCCGGCAAGCGCCAGCGCGGGACGCTGCGCCCAGACCGCCTGCCCGCCCCGCCCACGACGGTGGGCAGGCGCACGCGGGATGAGCGCGGCAAAGGTACGCAGGAACGTCCGGACCGCACCCAGCGGCCCGCCCCGGGCCGCAAGCAGCGTGCGCAACCTCCAGGCGGGCACCCGCGCGGACACCGCCCGGCGACGGCGCGCCCGCCACAGCCAGCCGGGACGGCCCATCACCGTGGCGGCCGCGGCGACCTCGTCCAGTCCCTGGCGGGGCTGGCCGACGGCGGCCAGCGCGACGCCACGCACCAGCGCCGCCGGCACGAGTCCAAGCCATGCCGGTACCAGCGGACCGGCCGAGATGTTGGCCATCCGGACCCGCAGCTCCTCCCGCCGCAGGTCACGGTAGCTGCCATGGCCATGGTGGCTGTCCTGCCCACGGTGGCCGGCACGTCCGCCGGGCCGCTGCCCGCGGGCCGGGACACGGTGGCCGCCGGGGCGGGCAGCGTGGATCACCGCGGGTGGGACGACCACCACTCGCATCCCCGCGCGCCAGACCCGCCAACAGAAGTCGAGGCCGGCAGCGGCGCGCAGCCGCGGATCGAACCCGCCGAGCCGCCGCCACGCCGGCCCGCGCACGAGCGCGCCCGCGTCCGAGACCGCCAGGACGTCCCGGACGGCGTCGTGCTGGCCGGCGTCGATCTCACCGGGGCCGATGCCGGTCACCCGGCGCCCAGCGCCGTCCACGGTGGCTCCGGCTTCGACGATCAGCTTCGGGTCGGCCCAGTCGAGCACTTTCGGGCCGAGCACGGCGGCGCTGGGATCCAGTGCCGCATAGGTCAGCAGCCGCTCCAGCGTGTCCAGGGCCGGTACCGAGTCGTGGCGCAGCAGCCAGAGGAAGTCCGGTGTGCCGGTGGCCTGGCCTGTCCGATCCGGCCTGTTTGCCTGGCCTGTCCGGCTCGCCAGCGCCGCGGCCACGGCCGCCCCGTAGCCGGTGCCCGGCGGCATGGTGCGGACCAACACCCGCGGGCTGTCCGGGATCCGCGTCCGGCGGGCCGCGGGCCCGCCGCTGACGTCCACCACGACGACATGGTCGGGCCGGCGGGTCTGCTGGCCGAGCGCACGCAGCGTCCGTGCCAGGCCCGGGCCTGCCGCGGCGTCCGGAGCAGCATGATCGGAACGTTCTCGACCGGCCCTGCCCCGGCCCTGGTCGGCGGCCACCACGATCGCGACGACTTCGACCCTGCCGTACCCGTCTACGGCCTGCCCGCCGACCGCGGGCCCACTGGCGAGGCTGCCCGGGTCACCGGTGTCGGCGACCGGACGCTCGGCAGATGGCGGTGACGGCCCGGTGGCGGTCACGCGGCCGATGCCCGCCTACCGGCTTCCCGGCAGGGCTCGAGCGTCGAGGATCGGTGTGYGGGCCCCGGATCCGGTGGGCGGGCCGGAAACATGATCGTCCCGACGTCGGCGGCCCGGCCGAGTCCGGTGGGTGTCAGGCGCCGCCCGCACGATCGAAGATCCATCGGATGCGGACGAAGGTCCATCGGATGCGGTCTAGACCGCCTGCCGACGCAGCCGGCGTCGCTCCCGCTCGGACATCCCACCCCAGATACCGAACCGTTCGTCCTTTTCGAGCGCGTACTCCAGGCATTCGCTGCGGACCTCGCATCCCGAGCAGATGCGCTTGGCCTCGCGGGTCGATCCGCCCTTCTCCGGGAAGAACGCCTCCGGGTCGGTCTGGGCGCACAGCGCGCGCTCCTGCCACTCCGGCGGGTCCGCAAAGATGTCGTCGATACCGAGAGTGACGACGTTGGCCAGACCCGTGCCGCGCGACTCTTCGGCCGCCGCGCCACCGGCCAGCGCGTCACCAGCGGCTGCGTCACCGGTCATCGTGTCACCGGTCACTGTGTCACCGGTCCGCGACCGGCCGGCAGACGACCTTACCGATATCGATTCAGTGAATTCATCTTCTTCTTTGTCTTCGTTGCCATCATCGTGAAAGTCAATATCAAAATTGACATCGAACTCGGCGGTGGTCAGCTCCCGACCCTCGCGGCGGCCGGGATCCGGCCGCCCGGCCCACTCGGTGGCCGTGGGCTGCGCGGGCAGCCCGGCACGTGACCGGTGTGTTTCGGCGAGGACGATGTGGACGCCCGCGTCGGTGCGTTCCATGTGGACTCCTCCAGACCCGTCGCGGTGCGGTCGGCCACCCCCCGGGCGCCGGCGCGCAGGTGACTGGTGTCCACACCGGCTGGGCGGGCGCTTTACCGCACCTTCCCCACCGGCGGGGGAAATGACACGCCGGTAATTACACGCGCCGAAGACCGCCGCGTCAACCCCACCAGCGCAACATCCTCTACAACCAGCGATCAAACAATAGCTCACGGTAGCAGGACGCTGTTACAGAGGGTCCCCGTCCAGCGCACTGAGCGATATGCGAGAAGTCCCCGAGAGCTCTGACCAGGYCATCTTACCCTCCGAAATCAGATAAAGCTGCCACGAACTGTCCTTCTTGTGACATCTCCTCCTATCCGCTGGACTTCCACTTTCGCGGATATCCATCCGGACAGTGACAACGAACATCGGCGGTTGTCGGAGCCGCACCGGCGCCCGGCACAACCGCGATCAACCCGATGACCGGGTACCGCCGGAACGTCGATCAGGGCGCCGCCAGGCATCCACCCACCGCCCATCCTGACGGGCGGGCAGGAGCGGCTGACAGGCGGGACCGGCTGACGGGCAAGCAGAACCAGCCCGTCACGCGATGGCACTTCCACCAGTCGCGATCCAGCGGAAGTGATCCGGCCGGAGCCCGGCGGAAGTATTGTCCAGCGGAATCACCGACCGGGGTACCACCGGGACGAAAGTCAGGACTTCAGACCCGGTCAGGAGACGATCGGCAGGGCCCTCCGCACGGCTCCGTCGCCGCCGCCAGGAGAGCGATCCCGGCCCGCGCCGGTCCCTCTGGCGGGGATCCGCACACCGGAGCGATCATCACTCTGCGTATCCGCTCCGCCGTCCTGGCGGGCTGCGGCCAGCCGCTCCGCCGGGACCCGCCCGTAGGTCGTCGTCCGCTGCCGCGCCGGCCGTCCCGCGGCCTGGGCCAGCGCCTCCAGCTCCGCGACGGAACGGGCCGACCCGTGCTGGGAGCCGGCCATCCGGCTGATGGTCTCCTCCATGAGCGTGCCGCCGACGTCGTTGACCCCGCCGCGCAGGACCTGCTCACAACCGTCCGGGCCGAGCTTCACCCAGGAGCACTGGATGTTGTCGATCGCGCCGTGCAGGAGCAGCCGGGCCATCGCGTGCACCGCCCGGTTCTCCTGCACGGTGGGGCCGGGCCGGGCCACRCCGGCCAGATAGATCGGCGAGCTGTGGTGGACGAACGGCAGCGCCACGAACTCGGTGAACCCGCCGGTGGATTCCTGGATGCGGCGCAGCAGCCGCAGGTGGGCCACCCAGTGCGCCGGGGTGTCCACATGCCCGTACATCATCGTGGCGGACGACCGCAGGCCCACCTGGTGCGCGGTCGTGATGATCTCCACCCAGGCCGAGGCCGGCAGCTTGCCCTTGGTGAGCACCCAGCGGACGTCGTCGTCGAGGATCTCGGCGGCCGTCCCCGGGACCGAGTCGACGCCGGCCTCGCGGGCCGCGGTCAGCCAGTCCCGGATGGACAGGCCGGTCCGGTTGACGCCGTTGACGACCTCCATCGGGGAGTAGGCGTGCAGGTGTATGCCCGGGACCCGGCTCTTGATCTCGCGGGCCAGGTCGAAGTAGGCGGTCCCGGGCAGGTCCGGGTGGATGCCGCCCTGCATGCATATCTCGGTGGCGCCGGCCGCCCACGCCGCCTCGGCCCGGGTGCCGACCTCCTGTTGGGAGAGCGTGTAGGCGTCGGCGTCGCCCCGCCGCTGCGCGAACGCGCAGAACCGGCACCCGGTGTAGCAGACGTTCGTGAAGTTGATGTTCCGATTGACGATGTAGGTGACGTCGTCGCCGACGGCGTCGCGCCGCAGGTCGTCCGCGAGCCAGCAGAGCTCCTCGAGCGCGGGGCCGGCCGCGCCGAACAGGATCAGGGCGTCCGCGTCGCTGATGCCCGCCGGATCGTCGGCGGCGCGCCGCAGCGCGGCCCGCGTCTCGCCGTCGAGGCGCGTTGGCACGCCGGCAGCGGTGGCCGAGGCCGGCGAATCCCCACCGGACACAGCGTCGCGCACGGCGACGCCTTCAGGCACAGCGTCGCCCTGCGCGACGCCACCAGCGGGCACAGCGTCGCCCTGCGCGGTGTCACCAGCGGGCACAGCGTCGCCCTGCGCGGTGTCACTCGATACGGCGCGAGATCCCGTGCCGATCACCCCGTCCGCGCCGGTGCCCGCGGCGCTGACCTGCGCGCGTAGGACGTCCCAGTCGCCGTAGACCGAGGCGAAGTCCGCCCGGCGGTCGGTACGGYGGCCGGAGACGTCGATGGCCGTCTGCAGGTCGACCCGGCCGCTGTCGGCGAGCCCGCCGTCCGGCTCCTGCCAGGGGCGGCCCACCGCGGCCGCTCCCGCGCGCAGCAGGCCGTCCGGGCCGCTCAGCGCGGCCACGTGCGGGCGCAGCCTGGGGTCCAGCCACGGTTCGTCCAGGTAGGGCGGGTAGGCGGTCAGCCGGGGCCGCAACGTCAGGCCAGCCGCCGCGGTGGCCGTGGCCAGGGCTGTCACCGCCGGCCAGGGCCGTTCCGGGTTGACGTGGTCCGGTGTCACCGGTGACACCCCGCCCCAGTCGTCGATGCCGGCGGCCAGCAGCAGCGCGCACTCGTCCGGGTCGACCAGGTTCGGCGGCGCCTGCAGCCGCAGGGACGGGCCGAGCACCAGCCGGGCGACGGCGACCGCCGCGGCGAGTTCCTCGGCGCCGACGTCGGGCGTGCCCCGCATCGCCGTGTCGTCCTTGGCCCGGAAGTTCTGGACGATCACCTCCTGGATACCGCCGTAACGGCGGGCCACCGCTCTGATCGCGAACAGCGTCTCGGCGCGTTCCAGGTAGGTCTCGCCGATGCCGAGCAGCAGGCCGGTGGTGAACGGCACCGACAGTCGGCCGGCGTCCTCCAGCACCCGCAGCCGGCGGGCCGGCTCCTTGTCGGGCGAGCCGTAGTGCGGGCCGCCCGGGGTGGACCACAGCCGGGTCGCGGTCGTCTCCAGCATCATGCCCATGGACGGCGCGACCGGCTTGAGCCGGGCGAGCTCCTGCCAGGACAGCACCCCGGGGTTCAGGTGCGGCAGCAGCCCGGTCTCCTCCAGGACGGCGATGGCCGCCGCCCGCAGATAGCCGAGGGTGGAGTCGTAGCCATGGCTGTCCAGCCACTGGCGCGCCGCCGGCCAGCGGTCCTCCGGGCGATCGCCCAGGGTGAACAGCGCTTCCGCGCAGCCCGCCGCCGCGCCGCTGCGGGCGATCTCGACGACCTCGTCCAGGCTCAGGTAGGGCGCGGGCAGCCGGTGCGGGACGGTCGCGAACGTGCAGTAGTGGCACCTGTCCCGGCACAGCCGGGTGAGGGGGATGAACACCTTCGGCGAATAAGTGATCGTGCCCGGCCGCCCGGCCGAGCGCAGGCCGGCGTCGCGCACCCGCGCCGCCGACGCGGACAGGTCGACGAGATCGTCCCCACGGGCGGTCATCAGCACGGCCGCCTCCACCGCGTCGAGCGGCACGCCGTCGCGGGCCCGGCGCAGCGCGCGCCGCAGCGCCGGGCCCGCGGGAGCCAGGCCGGCTTCGGCGCCGGTGGTCGCTCGGTCACGCGGCTCACGACCCGGCTGGACGGCAGGCCGTACCGGCCGGGCGGCCGTCTGTCCGGTCTGCCGTGTCACCGGCGGCGTGGCATCGCTGTCCGTGGCCCGGGACGGGCCCTGCGTGGGCTCCCGCGATCTCGTCATCTACCCATCCGAATCCCAGCGATCATCTATCGGGCGAAGCCGCCAGCAGCACGATCATGTTCTTCGCACCGGCGACGGCCATCGCATCCGGGCGCATCCGGGCACCCATACGGACACCTCTGTCGGACACGTCCGGGCACCTCCGGGCCCCCTCGAGCCGAAGGTGGCAGGACCATGCTCCGCGCGCCGCCGGCGGCCGGCATCTTCGAGGAGCCCGTGTTCGGGGATCCCGAAGGCCGACAGCAACGCGATCATGCTTTTCACGCCCGGGCGGCGGTGGCATCCGGCCACGCCGCCAGGGTCACCGCGACGATCCGGCCGACTGCCGCCGGTTGGCTGTCACCAGGGCCCGAAGGGCGCCTGTAGTCACGGACAGTCAACGGCAGACCGATCATGCTCTGTGCGCAGCCGGCTCCGAACGCCGCTTCGCGAGCCCGGGCGGCCCAGGCCGTGCCCGCGGGATGCCGGCCGACGTGAGCGCCTCCGCGCGGTCGAACATCCCCCGGGCACGACACAGGCCTCGGGCCGACAGGTGGTGTCAGCGGGTCAGGTGGTGATGGCGCGCAGCCGGCTGGCAACACCAAGAATGTTGTACGTCCGGGTACGGGCGACGAGCCGGTCGCAGCTGCGGGCCCCGGGGTCGCCCGGCGGTGCCGGGGACCTGCCCGCGCTACGGCGTACCTGCGAACGCCTGGCTGCCTCGACCTGTGGATGGCGCGCGTCGGCCAGCGCCCGGGCCAGCGTCGCCGTGAGGGCGTCGAGGCTGTGGCGCATCACGGGCGGCTTCGACTGGGACATGAATCGTCCTTTCCGGTTACGGCACACATGCCGGTGGTACATCCAGTCTCCCCATCCTCTCTAAGCAGAATCAAGAGATACGACACATCCAATGCGATCCGCCATCTTTTCAAGATCACAACTCGGAGCGACAGGGCGGACCGGACAAAAAACGACCTTGACGGGTGGATACACCGATAACGGACGACAACCACCGTTGACATCCATCACGTGTCGCCGGTCCGGGTACCTTCCACGCACCGATGACGGCGACGGTCGTTAGGCTGATCAGGTGCCGCGTAACCGTCAGGAGGTCCCACGCGAGGAGCGAATAGACGCGCTACTGGCCGTCGCCGAGCAACAGTTCCTCGCCCGCGGCTTCGCCGCCACCTCCGTCGCCGAAATCGCCCGGGCAGCGGGCATCGAGCCAGGCTCCGTCTACTGGTATTTCCGGTCGAAGGACCACGCCTTCGCCGCCGTCCTCAACCGGTTGCTCGACGGTGAGGTCGACCGCATCGAGGCGCTCGACGGTGATCCGGCGCAGAAGCTGTTCGCGGCCCTGGATTCGGTCGAACGCCGGCGTTCCCTGCATCCCTGTGTGGCCGAACGCGCACCGCACTCCCCGACGGTGATGGAGTACCACGAACGGCTGCACTCCTGGCTGCACGATCTGGCGCTGGCCACGGTCGCCGACCATGTCGACGAAACGGAACAGGACATCGCCGCGGACGCGGTCGTGGCCACCATCGAAGGCGGGCTGGCCGACCCCGCTCCGACGCGGCCGACCAGCAGCCTGGTGCGCTATCTGCTGGCCGCGTTCGCCATCCACCACCCCGCGGCCGGGGCCGACAGCACCCCCCTGTCCCGGCCGGCGAGCGCGCAGCCGTAGGTTTTTGTCAGGCTTCGTGAGTTCCCCGAGTCCCAGCGCCTGACAGCCGCGGGGAACCGGCGGCCCTGGAACGCGGCACTGGAACGCGGCCGCGGTACCCACGGCGGCCGGCTCGGCCGTCACCGGTGACAGCATGCGGATAGGGTCGAACGGTGACACAGTCACGGGACGCGAGGGCACGGGACGCGAGGGCACGGTGAGGATCACAGCGCTCGCGGGCGGCATCGGGGGATCCCGTTTCCTGCTCGGTGTGCGGGCCGCGTTACCCGACGCCGACATCACGGTGATCGGCAACACCGGTGACGACATCACCCTGCACGGCCTGCGTATCTGCCCCGACCTCGACACGGTCATGTACACCCTCGGCGGGGGGATCTCCACCGAGCGGGGCTGGGGCCGGCACGAGGAGACGTTCACCGTGGCCGAAGAGCTGGCAGCCTACGGCGTCGGCCCGGCCTGGTTCGGGCTCGGCGACCGCGACCTCGCCACCCATCTCGTCCGCACCCAGATGCTCGCCGCCGGCTATTCGCTCACCGACGTGACCGCGGCGCTGTGCCAGCGGTGGCAGCCGGGGCTACGTCTGCTGCCGATGAGCGACGACCGGGTCGAGACGCATGTGGTCGTCGACACCGAGCAGGGGCGGCGGGCCGTGCACTTCCAGGAGTGGTGGCTGCGGATGCGCGCCGCCACCCCGGCCCAGGAGATCATCTCGGTCGGGGCCGAGCAGGCGCGGCCGGCACCGGGGGTGCTCGACGCGCTCGCGGACGCCGACGTCGTGCTGCTCCCGCCGTCGAACCCGGTGGTGTCCATCGGGTCGATCCTCGCCGTGCCGGGGCTGCGGGCGGCGCTGGTCGCGACACCCGCGCCCGTCGTCGGGGTGTCCCCGATCATCGGCGGGGCCCCGGTACGCGGCATGGCGGACGCCTGCCTGCGCGCGATCGGTGTGGCCACCACCGCGGGCGCGGTCGGCGCCCACTACGGCGCCCGCGGCACCCCCGCCACGGGCAGGAGCAGCGGCGGCGGGGGCACCAGCGGCGGGGGCACCGACGCGGCCGCTGGCGGCGGGATCCTCGACGGCTGGCTGGTCGACACCGCCGACACCGGCACGCAGGTACCCGGCGTCACGGTGAAGGCCCGGCCACTGCTGATGACGGACATCGGCGCGACCGTCGAGATCGTCCGCGCGGCTCTGGAGCTCGCCGGTGTCTGAGTCACCACGTTCGTCACTTTCCGTAATAGCCATCACGGGAATCGGCGAGATACACGCGGGCGACGACCTCACAGCGGTCATCGCAACCGCGCTTGCCACCCAGAATGTCACGTTACGCGACGATGACATCCTCGTCGTCACCTCGAAGATCGTCTCGAAGGCCGAGGGGCGGCTGGTCCCGGCGGGCGGCGACCGGGATGCCGCGCGACTGGCCGCCGTCGAGACCGAGACCGTCCGCGAGGTCGCCGCCCGAGGGCCGACCCGCATCGTCGAGACCCGGCACGGGTTCGTGCTCGCCAATGCCGGGGTGGACGCGTCGAACGTCCGCAAGGACGAGATCGCCCTGCTGCCGCTCGACCCGGACGCGAGCGCGCGGGCCCTGGTCGACGGCCTGCGGGCCCGTCTGGGCGTGTCCGTGGGCGTCGTCGTCAGCGACACCGCCGGCCGGCCGTGGCGGGCCGGCCTGACCGACCACGCGATCGGTGTCGCGGGGCTGGCCGCGCTGCGCAGCCACATCGGCGACGTCGACCCGTACGGCAACGAGCTGGGCATGACCGAGATCGCCGAGGCGGACGAGCTGGCCGCCGCCGCCGACCTGGTCAAACGGAAGCTGTCCGGGGTGCCGGTGGCGCTCGTGCGCGGCCTGCGCGCGCTCGCCGACGACGGCCGCGGGGCCCGGGCGCTGGTCCGTCCGGCGGGCGAGGACATGTTCCGGCTCGGCACCGCCGAGGCCCGGCGCTCGGCGGTCACCGCCCGGCGGACGGTCCGCGAGTTCAGCGACGCGCCCGTGGATCCGCGGGCGCTCCAGCGCGCCTTCGCCGCCGCCGTGACCGCCCCGGCCCCGCATCACACGACCCCGTGGCGGTTCGTGGTCGTCGCCGACGCCCGCGACGAGCTGCTGACACGGATGGCCGAGGCATGGGCTGCGGACCTGCGCGCGGACGGCTTCGACCCGGCCGCGGTCACCCGCCGGCTAGGGCGTGGCGACGTCCTGCGCCGGGCGCCCGTCCTGGTCGTGCCCTGCCTGGTCACCGACGGCGCCCATGGCTATCCCGACCGCCGGCGGGCCGCCGCCGAGGAGCGGATGTTCCTGGTCGCGATGGGAGCCGGCGTGCAGAACATGCTGGTCTGCCTGGCCGCGGAGGGCCTGGGAGCGTGCTGGGTGTCGAGCACCCTGTTCTGCCCGGACGTGGTCCACGAGGTGCTGCGGCTGCCGGCGGACTGGCAGCCCATGGGCGCGGTGGGGATCGGCCATCCGGCGCGTCCGCCCGAGCCACGCCCGCCCCGGGACGTCACGCCGTTCGTCGTCACCAGGTGAGCCGGGTCACGTGGCCCGGGCCGGGTGAGCGGATCAGCTGACCAGGAGCGGGTGACCAGGAGCGCACCCTGTGACCCGGATCCCGTAACCGGAACCTCATGGCCAGGACGGGGTGCGGCGTGATATTCGGACCTTCGTAGGATGGGGCGCCGTGGGCAAAAAGAACGCGGAACGCAACGCACGGCTGGAGGCGCTCCGGCGCGAACAGCGGCGCCAGGAGCGGCGCCGCTCCTGGCTGCTCTACGGTTCCGCCAGTGTCGTCCTGCTCGCGGTGCTGGCCGGCATCATCTATGCCGTGCGCGACAACCAGTCGAAGGACGAAACCCGCAAGGTCGGCTATGTCGCGGCGGCGAGCGGGGCCGCGGCGACGGCCGGGTGCACCGGGGTCGTCAACGACGCGTCACGCGGCAACACCCATGTCGCGGCGAACGAGACCGTCAACTACGACGTGGCCCCGCCGTCGTCCGGCAACCATGACGCCGACCCGCTGCCGGACGCCTACCGCTTCTACGAGCGCATCCCGAAACTGCGGATCGAACGCGCCGTGCACAATCTCGAGCACGGCTTCGTCATCGGCTGGTACGACCCGAAGCTCCCCGACGACCAGGTCACGGCGCTGCGTGCGGCTGCTGAGAACGCCGGTGAGCGGTTCATCGCGCTGCCCTGGGAACGCGGCGACTTCCCCGAGGACAAGCACTTCGTCCTCACCGCCTGGGACCGCACCCAGCGTTGCGCGACCGTCTCCGAGAGCGTCATCAAGGAGTTCGTGTCCACCTACGCCAACCCGGACCCCGCCGGCGCGGCCTGGGACTCCCCCACCGCCGCCGAGTCAGGTGCCTCCGGTGGGAGCCTCAACCTCAGCCCGACGATCGCGGGCACGGTGGCCGCGCTGACCGCGCAGGCGCAGGCCACGCCGGGCGGGACGACTCCCGCGCCGGGGACGTCCGCCGCGCCCGATCCCACGGTGCCGCGCTGAGCGCTTCGGCGTTGAGAGCTTTGGTGCGGAGAGCTTCGGGCAGGCCGCGGGCGCGCGCCCCGGCCAGGAGACGAACGAAGGGCCGGGTGGACGCCGCCAGCCGGCCCGCCCCGGCCGGTCAGACGCGGTCGGAGCTGAAACGGATCGCGCCCGCGGTCAGCACCGCGTCGGGGAAGACGCGGGCGCCGGCCCGCAGCTCATTGCCGGCCCCGATCCGTGCGCGGTCACCGATGACCACCCCGTCCAGCGACACCCTGTTCCCGACGACCGCGCCGGCGCCCACCACCGAGGTGCGCACGGTCGCGCCCTCACCGATCACCGCGCCGTCGAAGAGCACCGCGCCGTCGACGGTGGCGCCGGCACCCACCACCGCGCCGACGCCCACCACCGCGCCCCCGCCGATCTTGGCGTCGACGGCGACGGAGGCGCCTGGCAGCACCAGCCAGTCACCCACCGGCCCCGGCAGCGCCGAGGAGGCGATCCGTCCGGTCACCAGATCCCGGGAGCCCCGGACGAACGCGTCGGGTGTGCCCAGGTCCAGCCAGTAGGTGCTGTCGATGTAGCCGACCACCAGGAAACCGGCGTCCAGCAGCCCGGGGAAGGTCTCCCGCTCGACCGAGACCGGACGCCCCACCGGAATGCTGTCGATCACCGACCGGCGGAACACGTAACAGCCCGCGTTGATCCGGTTGGTCGGCGGGTCGGGTGTCTTCTCCAGGAACTGGGTGACCCGGCCGTCCGCGTCGGTGGAGACGACACCGAACGCCCGCGGGTCGTCGACCTCGGTCAGGTGCAGGGTGACGGCCGCGTCGGCCTGGCGGTGGCGCCGCACCAGCGCGGCGATGTCCAGCCCGGAGAGGATGTCGCCGTTGAAGACGACCACCGGGTCGTCCGGGCCGCCACGCAGCCTCGACGCGACGTTGCGGATCCCGCCGCCGGTCCCGAGCGGCTCGGCCTCGGTGACGTATTCCAACTCCAGCCCGTGGGCGGAGCCGTCCCCGAAATACTCCTCGAACACCTCGGCCCGGTACGAGGTCGCGAGAACGACCCGGGTGATCCCCGCGTCCCGGGCGCGGGCGAGCATGTGGGCGGTCACCGGCACCCCGGCGACCGGAAGCATCGGTTTCGGTGCCGACATCGTCAACGGGCGCAGCCGGCTGCCCTGCCCCCCGACCAGCATCACAGCGTCCATGGCGGGTCAGTTTCGCAGAGGCGACACCGCCTGGTGCACGATGTTCGCGTATTTCGGTGACGTCGCGTCGCGGACACCCAGCCGTGGGAGCCGGCCAGCCGGCCGCGCGGTGTGCCGGAGTGCGCTGCCCGGCACTTCTGGCGATGCTGAAAGGGTGGTACGCCCGTCTGATCGCAGCTATCGGCTCCTGCACGACGGCACCCTGTCGGGTGCCGAGACCGCTCTGGCCGGGCTGGCCCAGGGCTGGGAGCCGGGCTTCGCCGCCGCCCGCACCGACGACGGGACCGCCACGCTGGCGGTGTGGCTCGCCTGGCAGGCGCACGAGCCGCCGATCGCCGACGTGATACCGGTGCTGGCCAACCTGGGCCTGCGCGCGCGGACCCACCGCTGCCTGCCGAGCCGTCCGGGCCCGGACGGGGGCATGGCCACCCTGGACGAGTACCACATGATCGTCTCCCCGGAGCTGGCGGAGGCGGCGCTGAAGCAGATGGACGGGCTGCGCGACATCCTCAGTGGTCTCGCGCTCGGGGACGTCGACAGCGACAGCCTGGACTCGCTGGTGCTCACCGCCGGGCTCACCGCCCGTGAGGTGCGGCTGCTGCGGACGCTGTTCCGTTACCTGCGCCTGGCCGGGACGTCGCTGGGTGGGCGCTACGCCCACCGCGTCCTGACCGCCCACCCGTCCTACGCGCACGACCTGGTGGCCCTCTTCCACGCCCGGATGGATCCGTTGCGGGCGAACCCGGACAACGCCGAACGGCTGCACGCCGCGCTGGAGGACGCGCTCGGGTGGGTGACGGGCATCAACGACGACACCGTGCTGCGCAGGCTGCGCGACGTCGTCCTCGCGATCGTCCGGACGACGTTCTACGCGACACCCGACTCGGCGCCGGAGCGGATCCAGCTCCAGCGAACGCTGCCCGACCGGCCGGCGGGAGCCGGCCACGCACCCTCCGAACAGAGCGAGCCGGCCGGGCCAGCCGGGTCAGCGGTCCACGCCGGGTACGGCCACGGATACGAGATGGGCGGTGGCGCCGGGGACGCGCTGGCCTTCAAACTCGCCCCGGCCGGGCTGCCGTGGCTGCCCCGGCCGCTGCCGGAGGCCGAGACCTTCGTCAGCTCCCCCCGGTTCGACGCGGTGCACCTGCGCGGCGCCCTGCTGGCCCGCGGCGGTATCCGCTGGTCCGACCGTCAGGAGGACCTGCGGACCGAGATCCTCGGTCTGATGAAGGCCCAGCGGGTCAAGAACGCCGTCATCGTGCCGGACGGGGCCAAGGGCGGGTTCGTGCTGCGCCGCCCGCCGACGGACCCGGGGCGGCTCGCCCGGCTGGCCGAGTCCTGCTACACGCGGTTCATGGAGGCGCTGCTGGCCCTCGTCGACAACCGGGCCGACGGCGAGACGCACTGCCGGGCGGGGATGGTCTGCCACGACGGGTCCGACACCTATCTGGTCGTCGCCGCCGACAAGGGCACGGCCCGCTTCTCCGACCTGGCCAACCAGGTGGCGGCGGCGAACGGCTACTGGCTCGGCGACGCGTTCRCCTCCGGCGGCCGCAGCGGATACGATCACAAGGCGCTGGGCATCACCGCCCGCGGCGTGTGGGAGTCGGTGCGTCGGCACTTCGCCGAGCTCGGCGTCGACGCCGACCGCGAGCCCCTGACCGTCGTCGGCATCGGTGACATGTCCGGCGACGTCTTCGGCAACGGGATGCTGCTCTCCCGCCATCTGCGGCTGGTGGCCGCCTTCGACCACCGGCACATCTTCCTCGACCCCGACCCCGACCCGGCCCGGTCGTTCGAGGAGCGCCGCCGGCTGGCGTCGCTGCCGTCGAGCAGCTGGGACGACTACGACCGCGGCCTGCTGTCGGCCGGCGGGGGCGTTTTCCCGCTGTCGTCCAAGCGGATCGAGCTGACCGAGCCGGTCCGCGAGCTGCTCGGTGTCGGCGACGACACGCTGCCCGCCGACGCCCTGGTCCGGGCGATCCTGCGCGCACCGGTCGACCTGATGTGGAACGGCGGCGTGGGCACCTGGGTGAAGGCCAGCGGGCAGGAGCACGCCTCGGTCGGGGACAAGGCCCGCGACGGGATGCGGGTCGACGCCCGGCAGCTGCGCTGCCGGGTCGTGGCCGAGGGCGGCAACCTCGGCCTCACCGACGCCGCCCGGGTCGAGTTCGCCCTGCGCGGCGGACGGTGCAACACCGACTTCGTGGACAACTCCGGCGGCGTCGACTGCTCCGACCGCGAGGTCAACATCAAGATCGGTCTTGAGCTGGCGATCGGGGCGGGTGCGATCGACCGGGCCGAACGCGAGCGGCTGCTGGCGGCCGCCACCGGCGACGTCGTGCGGGCGGTCCTGACCGACTGTGCCCGCCAGGCCCTGGCGCTGAGCGCGGCGGAACGCCATGTCGTGACCTCGGCGGACGGGCTGTCGAGGTTCGTCGAGCACCTGGTCGACACCGGCGAGATCGACCTGGACGTCGAGACCCTGCCGGGCGCCGAGGAGCTGACCGCCCGGGTCGCCGCGGGACGCACGTACACCCGGCCGGAGATCGCCATCCTGCACGCCTACGCCAAACGGACGGTGGCCCGCGCACTGCTGGACTCGCCCCTGCCCGACGATCCGGCGCTCGTACCCGTCCTGGACGCCTACCTGCCGGCGTCCCTGCGGCCGGTGCTGCACGCGCACTTCGACCGCCACCCGCTGCGACGGGAGATCGTCACGTCCCAGCTCACCAACTCGATCATCGACCGGGTCGGCGCCGGGTTCCTGCACCGCCTGCGGGAGCTGACTGGCGCGGACACGGTCCAGGGGGCGCGCGCGTTCGTCATCACCGGCAGCCTGCTCGGCCTCACCGACATCTGGGAGGCGCTCGACACGCACTGCCTCGGCGGAGATCTCAGTGGCGGCAGCCCCAGCGGCGGCCCCAGTGGCGGCATCGGTGGCGGCTCTGGCGGAAGCCCCGGTGACGGCTCCGCCGAGGGCAGCCGTTCACGCCCGGCCGTGGGTTCCAGCGATCCGTCCGCCGAGGCCCTGCTGCACTGCCACTTCGTCCAGGAGGAGGCCGCGCTGTGGCTGCTGYGCTCCCGCCGGTCACTGCTGGACATCACGGCCGAGACCACCCGTTACGCCGAGGGGGTGGCCGAGGTCGCCGCGGCGCTGCCCACCGTGCTCGCCACCGTGGGCAGCGACCAGGAGCTGACCGCCGTCCTGCGGTTCGCCGAACAGCTCTACGAACGCGGCCTGCCTGCCCCGCTGGCCGAACGCGTCGCCTGGCTGGACGCGATGAGCCCGGCGCTGGACGTCGTCGACGTCGCACTACGTAACGATCTTGAGCCGAGTGACGTGCTGCACGTCCACACCGCCATCGGGACGAGGCTGGGGCTCGGCAAGCTGGGCCTGGCGCACCTGATCGGCCGTGGCGCGCAGCCGCCCGGCCAGTCACGCTGGGAGCACATGGCCGCCGCGGCACTGCGGGCGGATGTCGCCCGGGCCCGCTCGGCACTGACCGAGGCCGCCATGTCGGCGCCCGAGTTCGATCCGGACGCGGCCATCGAACGGATCACCACCGGCGCCCGGGCGGACCGGGTACGCGCCATCGTCGAGGAGGCCGCGGCGGCTCCCCGCCTCACCAGCGCCATGATCTCCGTCGTGGCCAGCCGCCTGAACGAACTCGCCCCAAGCCGCTAGGCTGCGACCCTACCGTCCGGCCAATCGCCGTTTCCACGGGTCAGCCCCCACATCGTCGACTCGGTGCGTACCGGGGGACATACGCTGCGCTCCGAGGCGCCGGTTACGATCTTTATAGATCGTCGACCTTGCTCTGGTGGAGGCGTCATGCACGGAGGGGACGGCCACTACCGTCCAGTCTCACGACCCTACGTGCAACGGTTCAGCTACCGATACACGGAGCACGTCTTCGACAAACTTCAGATCATCGACATCGCGCTCGGCGAGTTTGAACGGTTACTCGGATCAGGCCAGGTCATCGAAGAAGCGCCGGGTGGACTGTTCGTCGCCAAGGAGTTAGTGCTGGTGGTCGAATGGCTCCGGCCACTGCATGTCGTAGTCGCCGTTGACGAGAGCCGGCGACAGGAGACACTGGTGACGGTATACGAGCCTTATCCGACCGAGTGGTCGGACGGCTTCCGGAGGAGGCGGTAGTGCGCTGTGACGTGTGTGGCAACGGCGAGATCCGTCCTGGCCGGAAGCYGAAGGTCGTACAGCGGGACGGCCGGGTGGCGGTGGTCACGGACATCCCGGTGGAGGAGTGCCCGTCGTGCGGTATGACGTGGCTGGACGGTCCGGTGGCACGCCGACTGGATGATCTTTTTCGTGAGATGCTGGCCGTCGACGCGGTGGCGGTCCGGCCCTACAGCGAGGCCGTGGCAGCGGCCTGAAAACCGCCCTCGCCCGGGGTACCCGAGTCGACGTTTCGTGGTGGGTCGCTGTCCCGGGTCACATCCGCATCTCGAACAGACCCCGTGTTCTGAACAGGCTCCGTGTCACGGGCGAGCTCTGTGTCGCGGGCCGGTGCCTCGTTCTGGGCGGGCTCAGTACTTCGGGACGGGTCGGTGCCGCGGGGCGGGAGGGCGTCGGCGGAGCGGGTCGCGCGGGCGCCGGCGCTGTTGTCGGCGAACGCCACGGCCAGCAGCAGACGCAGGCCGAGCCCCAGCCCGAGCAGGATCCGCAGCGGCAGATGGCGCGCGTCCGGGTACTGCCGGGACAGGTAACGGAACATGCTGCGGTGATGGGCGACGACCATGCGGCGGGAGGAGCGCCTCGTCGAGTGGCCGCCGAGATGTTCCACGACCGCGGTCGGCACGTAGACCCGCTGCCAGYCGAGCAGACCGAGCCGGCGGCCGAGGTCCACGTCCTCCATGAACATGAAGTACGTCTCGTCGAACCCGTCGACCGTCTCGAACGCCTGGCGCCGCAGCACCTGGCACGCCCCGGACAGCCAGCCGGCGGTCGTCTCGACCAGCGCGCCGCGCTCGCGGCGGTAGGCCGTCGTCCACGGGTTCGTCGGCCAGCACCAGCCGAACAGGGCGTGGCCGATCCCCCGCCACAGGGAGGGGAGCTCGCGGGCCGACGGGTAGAGCACGCCCCCCGGGTTGGTGATCGCCGGGCCGAAGGCGCCAGCGCCCGGCCAGCGTTCGGACGCCGCCAGCAGCTCGTCGAGCGACCCCGGCGTGAACGTGATGTCGGGGTTGGCCACCACCAGCCACGGGGCGGTACTGCCGGCGGCGCCACGGTTGACCGCCGTCCCGTAGCCGAGGTTGCGCCCGGTGCGCAGCAGGCGGACCTCGTCGCGTTCGGCGGCGGCGGCGGTGCCCTCGTCCAGCGCCGGCGAGTTGTCCACCACGACGACCTCGTAGGGCAGCGACGTGGCCTTGGCCAGGGAGTCCAGGAAGGGGCCGAGCACCTGCCCGGAGTGGAACGCCACGACCACCACCCGC
Organism: Protofrankia sp. BMG5.30; assembly: GCF_001983005.1. Classification (NCBI taxonomy): domain Bacteria; kingdom Bacillati; phylum Actinomycetota; class Actinomycetes; order Frankiales; family Frankiaceae; genus Protofrankia; species Protofrankia sp. BMG5.30. The sequence goes on from NZ_MOME01000018.1 coordinate 82,198, forward strand.
AGGTGCGGCCGCGCGTCCCCGGGAACAGCGCCCTCCGGCCCGCCGTCCGGTGACGGTGGCGGTGACGCCGGTTGCGGCTGCGTCGGTGCTGCCTCGTTCTGTGCGCTCACTGACCGCCCTCTTCGTCCCTGCTCACCGGATGCGCACGCGATTGTCGCACCCGGGTCAGGATGCCACCGGCGGGGCCGAGGCCGACTGTCGGGGTCAGGACACAGCGGCCCGTGCGTAGCTCGCCAGGTGCGCCTCGGCGCTCGCCGCCCAGGTGAACTCCCGGGCCCGGGCGAGACCGGCCTGCGCCAGCGACTCACGCCGCGGCGCGTCGTCGAGCAGCGCGCCCATCTCCCGGGCGATCGAGTCGACGTCGGGCTGGGTGTAGGCGACGGCGTCACCGCCGACCTCCGGCAGGGACAGCCGGGGTGTCGTCAGCACCGGCGCGCCGCAGGCCATCGCCTCCAGCACCGGCAGCCCGAAGCCCTCCCCGTGGGACGGGTAGGCGACCAGCGACGCTCCGCCCAGATACCCGGGCAGGTCGGAGAAGCGCAGGTAGCCGGGGCGGACCACCTTCAGATGGGACGGCACCGAGGCGACCGCGGCGTCCACGTCGTCGTCCCAGCCCGAGCCGCCGGCGAGCACCAGCGCGGGGGGGTCCACTCGGTCGTGCACGGCCTCGGCCCAGCCTCGGATCAGGTTCGGCACGTTCTTGCGGGGCTCGAGCATCCCGAGGAAGGCGACGTAACGGCTGTCGCCGAGACCGAGCCGCAGCCGCACCCGGCGCTTGTCCTCCTCCGTGGGCGGGTGGAAGGTCGCGGTCTCCACCCCGTGGTAGGCGACGTCGGTCGTGGTCGAGTCGCCGTCGAGGACCCGGATGAGCTCGTCCCGGGTGGCCTTGGACGGGACGATGATCCTGTTTGCCTTGCGCACGGCGGTGCGCATCGCCGACCGGAAGAACGTTCCCTTCACGGCGGTGTGCATCTCCGGCTCTGTGAAGAACGTGACATCGTGGATGGTCACGCACACCGGCTGTGAGGTGCGCAACGGCATGGTGTAGTGCGGCGAATGGATGACCTGTGCGCCGACCTGGTAGGCGACCAGCGGCAGGCCGGTCTGTTCCCAGGCCAGGCGGGCGGGCCGGTGGGCGATCGCCGCCGGACCCGCCACCACGTTGGCGCGCGGGGCCATCCGGCCGTACCGCTCGTAGTCCGATCGTTGACAGACCAGGGCAAGGTCGGCGCCAGCCGCATCCAAGGCCGCCACCAGCCCGTCGACATAACGACCGACGCCACCACGGTCGGCTGGAACCGCAGTGGCGTCGACGAGCACCCGGGGAGACACGGCGCTCCTTCCGACTGGCGGCATGTTACTCACCGCTAGGTTCTTTGAGACCACCGACGCCGTGTGAAGCTGTCCCCCGACGGATCGCTCCCGATCCGTCGGGCGCTGCCGATCACATCGACCTCGGTCCGCAGGCAAGCCTACGCCCGCACCGGATCCCGAGAGTCACCCCGTCGAGAACTCCCGAGAGCCGCTAAGTCGACGGTAAAGGGACCAGAGCGATTCCGCTGCCCCGTTCCAGGTAAATGCCGCCGCTCTCGCTCGCCCGTCCACACTCAGCCGACGATGTAACTCTGCGTCGCTAACAACGGACGCGGCGGCGCGGGCCAGCGCGGTGGCGTCGCCGACCGCGACGGTTACTATCGCGGGCCCACCGACCTCGACGAACGCGGGAATGTCAGAGGCGATCACGGGGACGCCGTGGGCCATCGCCTCGACGACCGGCAGCCCGAAACCCTCCGACCGGCTCGGCGCGAGCAGCGCGGTGGCCCGCGACAGCACGACCGCGAGGTCGGCGTCGTCCAGCCGGCCGAGCAGCCGCAGCCGGGCCGGGTCGAGGCCGACACGGGTGGCCTCGGCCCGCAGGTCCAGCCCGCCCCAGCCCGGCGGGCCGACGTGCACCAGCGGCAGGTCGGGCGCGGCCGGGTCGCGCAGCGCGGCGAGCACCGTGTCCAGGCCCTTGCGCGGCTCCAGAGTGGCGAGGGTGAGCAGATAGCCGCCGGCGGGCAGGTCGAGACGTTCGGCGCGGGCGGCAGCGTCCGCCGGGACCTGCCCGACCGCCTCGCTCACCCCCTCCCCGACGACGTGCACCCGGTCGGCCGGGATCGGCAGACAGGCCCGCAGGTCGACGGCGACGGCCCTGGTGGGGACGATCACGGCGTCGGCGTGGCGGGCCACCCGGACGCCCATCCGCCGGTGCCAGCGAGCGCCGTGCGGGGTGAGGGTGTGCGGATGGGTCCACGGCACGGCGTCGTGGACCGTGACGACCAGCGGCACCCCCGGCCGCCGGGGCGGGACGAGCAGGGTGGGGGCGTGGACGACGTCCACCCCCGTCGGCGCCGGTCCGTGGCCACGCTGCCAGGCGGCGGCCAGCCCCTGGCGGGGCAGCGGCAGCCGGATGGGGCCGAGGACGCCCGGCACGGCCGCGGCGGCGGTGGCGGCCTCCGGGCGCCAGGCGCACCAGCCGACGACGGTCTCGCCCGACCGCGCCGTCCGCACGAGGGCGGCGGCGAGCTCCGCCGAGTACCGCCCCGTCCCCCCGGGCACCGGCGCCAGCATCTGGTCGAGGAGGAACCCAATCCGCACGACGAACCATCTTCCTCGGGAGAAGCCGGCCCGCTAACTGCCGGTGGTGTGGTGGCGGTGCCGGTCACAGTCGGTGCCGGTCACAGCCGGTGCCGGTCGTGGCCGGCGTCCGCCGCGAACCGGGCGTGGTTACCGTTTACGGGCGTGGAGCAGCACCACGCTGCCGTGGCCGTCCGGGGTACGCCGGTCGGACAGGGTGACGATCGGTGACAGCGGGGCCGCCGCGTTCCAGCCGGCCCGGCCGCCCTTCGCCGACAGCGTCAGGTACAGCCGCTCGGCCCGCCGCGAGCGGAACATGTAGGTCTGGCGCACCACCGTCAGGCCGCGCTCGTCGAGCAGCTTCGCCAACTGGTCGCCGGTGTAGGTCTGTTGGACGTGGTAGCGCTGCCGGTGCCGGGCGAACAGCCGCGGCCACTCGTCGGCGCGGGTGAGGGCGTCCGCGGACATGACAAGGTCCCCACCTGGCCTGAGCACCCGCGTCATCTCGGTGAGCGCGGCCGGCCCGTCGTCGAAGTGCTCGATCGCGCAGACCGACAGCACCACGTCGAAGGAGGCGTCGGCGAACGGCAGCGCCAGCGCGTTCCCCTCGACGAGTGAGGGACGCCCACGCAGCCGGCGGCCGAACTCCAGCTTGCCGCGGGCGAGGTCGAGGCAGACCGCCCGCGCCCCGCGGCGCACCGCCTGGCCAGCCCAGTACCCGTCACCGCCGGCGACGTCCAGGACGGTCCGCCCGGCCAGCTCACCCGCCCAGGCCAGCAGCGTGCCGGCCTCCCGGCGGCGCATGACGTGCACCTGATGCCCGGCATACGCCAGCGCCTGATCCCGCAGCAAGGCCACCGCCGCGCCTTTCGCGGTCGGCCCCTTCACCGCCACGCCTTTCGCGACCGCGCCTTTCGCGACCGCCCGCTTCCGCGTCTCACCGCCACCCACGTCATGAACGACAGTCTGCCCCGCCCCAACCACCCCCGGCCCACCACCCCCGACGGATCTGTCAAGCCCGGCGGATCTGTCAGGCCGGTGGGCTTCACCGATCGCGGGGCTTCCGCTCACAGAGGTCTTGGCCAGCGCACTCTCGAACGTGTGGATCGTCCGATTCCCGATCGGACGCAGCGTCCTGATCGGCACGAAAGGCGGCCAGAGAGATACCGGGAGCACCGCGGGACATCACCACGAACTCGCTGCGCGGGACGAACCGTGTGCGTCGCCGCAACGGGATCAGTTCACCGATCCGATGGCCGTCACGAGTAGCCGTGAACGCCTGGCCGCCCTGAACCGTGTCCATGATTTCCTTCGATCTTTCATCCGCCTCCACGATCGTGTTGTTGATCACATGTCTCCTCGCCGGCCGGCGCGCGCCGCGAACGCGTCGAGGGCGGGCGAGTACGGCGGTGGCCTGCCACATTCTGTTACGGGTGAATCCGGTGAACTCGGTGAGAATGCCCGCTTCGACGAGCGGCGCGATGGCGCGCCGCTCGTTCTGCGGCGTGACGCCGAGTTCGGCGGCCACCGTGCCCGCGCCGACGACCGGCTGCCGCAGAAGCACATCGGCAAGCCGCCGGGCGCCAGAGTCCCGCCGGACCCGAAGCGTCTCCTCCCAGCTCGCACGAAGACCGCGCAGTTCGGCGGCAAGCTGACGCCCGTTCGTGACGGCCGCGAAGGAGGCGTGCGCCATCCGTTCCACGATTGCCGACAGATCTCCCTCGCGATAGGCGGTCAGGGCGTCGAAATAGGCCCCGGTCTCGGTGAACAGCCCGGCGGAGACCGGGACGGTGACGTCACGGGTCAGCCCGTGACCGCGCAGCATCGCGTGTATCAACGCCCGGCCGGTACGTCCGTTCCGGTCGGGGAACGGGTGGATCGTCTCGAACTGGGCGTGCGCGATCGCGGCCTGGCTCAGCGACGGCAGATTGGTCCTGCCGATGAACCGCACCAGGTCGTCCATCAGCGCGGGGATGTGGCGGTGGCGCGGGGGAACGAAGGCGGCGTCGTKCGGGCCGTAGGAATTCCCACCGATCCACACCTGCTCCTCGCGCCAACGGCCGGCGATTCTCGGGGCGTGCCTGGACAGGAGAGCCGCGTGCACGGCCAGGATCGCGTCCTGGTCGAGACGGTCGGCCAGGTCCAGAGCGGCTTTCATCGCGGCGACATTCCCGACGATCGCGGTGGCGTTGCGCCTGTCGGTGCTGCCCAGTTCGGCGAAAGCGATGGCCTTCGCATCAGAGGTGAGGTTCTCGATCCTCGACGAGGACGAGGACTCGGACGGACGGACGATTCACAGAAGGGCTGCGCCTATCGGTCGAAGATGTCGTGGGTACCGATACGGAGCCAGATGATGTGYGGGCCGCGCCTGCCGGGGACCGGGTCGCCGTACATCCACAGCGCCCGGCCGTCGGGCGCCCATGTCAGCTCCCAGACACCCGGCATCTTCCTGAAGGGCTTTGCGCGCAGCCGGGGATCCCGGCGGCCCTCACGCAGGGCCTGGACGAACAGCCGACGCGCCCGGTCGAACGCGGCCCGCTCCGCGGGACTCAGTCGCGAGTACTCCGCGAGGAACCTCGCGACGACGTCGAAGGTCGGCATGCGCACACGATAGGGGATCCGAACAGCAGTTCGATGCCGACTCGCTCATCCGGACACGCGGACGCGGTCAGCCGGCCCGAGGATGCGGGTGCGCGGCCAGTGACGCGAGGAGCGCGTCGAACTCGTCCTCGCCGTGGCAGCGGATGAACCGGCCGGCCGCATAGTCGTCAAGCGCCTCGTCGATCGCCCGTTCGGTCCCGGGATCGGCGTCGATCTCCTCGGCGTCGGCGAGGAGCCGTGGCAGCTCGCGYTCGTCCGGCCAACCGCCGGGCTGTGGCTGCGTCACTTCCCTCCCCGTCCCTCCGGGTCCGTCCGGATCCATCAAGTCTGCCTCGACCTCAGCATGCCTACACATGCCAGCACATACAAGAACCCCATCGGGTGAGCTACGGACCTCCCCAGCGCTGGATGATCCGGGTGCAGTCGCCACCTGCTCCGCAAGGGAACAGGCGTCCGCCCTCGGCTCACCCCGCATCTCCCCGCCCTACCGACGTGACGCACCAGCACAGCGACGATCGAACAGTGGCGGCCCTGGTTCCGGAGCAGGCCCGAACTCGGAATCCTCGATGCTGGTCGGCACAGGCGGCGAACGTCCACACCCCGACCGGTGAACCGACTGATCAAATCATGAGTTCAGCCTCAGTATCCGTCACCCGGTCGGTGACGCGGTCGGTGATGGAGTCGACGTGCACCACTCGGCCTGGATCAACAACGTAACGCTTGTGCGGGTCGAGACACAGGAACCAGGCTCCGGACGCTGGCCGAGAACATGCCGCACGTTTGGGGAGCCCGCGCAGACCCCCGTGTAGCTGATATCCAGAAAATCGTGTGAGCGAAAGGCATAAGCGGCATTGTCCAGGGTCATTCCAATCACGTTGGGAGCCGCGTTGCACTCCGCCCTGGTATGTACAGGTAACGGTACGGGACCGATCACCCGGGAACTGCCGGTCGGACGCGCGGCGGCCTGGGTGCGCCCCGCGGGACTCGTTCGTATCGCCGGAGGGGACGACCGACTGGACGGCGCCATCATGATCGACGGTGTTGCCAGAGGCGGCGTGGACTGCGCCGACGGGGCCCCAGTCCCAGCGGACGGCATCGGATCTGAAGGAACGGGCGAAGCGGTCAGCATCGGATCCGGAGGAAGATGCGAAGCGGTCGGCACGGCTTCCCKACCACACTGCTCGCCTTGCCCAGTCCAGCCACAGCCGGCAAGGAACAGCAGCAACGTGCAGGCAGTGAGCCAGACCCACAGGATCATCTACCTACATGATGCTTCTCTTCCTCCCACCAGGTCACTCCCCTCCTGCTTCTCTGCCCGTGTGTTCTCTGCCTGTGCGGCGCACCACGCCCTGCCTGGTGGAACTACGCGTTCAGCATTAACAATATTGAAAATGATGTTGAGGTGTTTCTTATATCTCATCATCTTCGAGTTCGGGATATACGGGTGGCGTCGGCGGACTGCTTGAATCCCAGATACCGCGACCGAAATTATCTCCAATTTTATGCACATGCTCAGGCGCAGGAGGAGCCGGCCAGATGCCGATGGCATGCTCTTCTATGGGCTCACCGAGAACCGTACTGTGCTTCATCGCCTCATCGYGACCACGTGCTTGTACCCGTACTCGATACCAGCCTCGACCGACGTGTGAAAGAACACCGGCATCCAATACTGCGTTCGCCCCCCATTGCATCAGGCATGTCTCACCATTAGTGCTGTAGTGACTAATATCGACTACCACCTCCCAAGCTTCAAGATTAAGAGTGGGTTCGACATCRCATTCATCGATCGTTAGTCGCAYGTTTCCGGTGTGCGTTCCACCCATCACTGTGAGATGCCCAGGACCAGCCGCGACCAGCGAGTTACCGTGGTGGATTTTAAAAAGAGTTTCCACGTCAGGAGAAACATCGAAGTCGCAGATATAGTACTGGAAGTAGGACAGGTGCAGCGAGTCAGTAATCCAGATCATGTCCTGAAGAGCCCGAAAACAGCGGAGAGCCCAGGCCCTGGCGGACCGTACCGACCTACGGCACAGTCCGGGAAAGACATGGGCGACCTACACGTCCACACGGACGAGTAGCGGGAGGAAGAACGTGGAACAACGCGAGAGAACACAAGGAAAAGCGGTGGAGACGGACGGAATGATCTGGGCCCGACATCGTCGAACGGGCGGACGTCACCCCGTCGTGTTCACGGCGTTCACCGTGTCACACCGTCCGGCGCTATGCCACTGCTCCTGGAGATTACATGTCGATGTTGCGCGAGATTTGTTGTCGACGCATCCGACCACCAGCCGGGGACACCGGCCGGCGTTGCGTCCAAACAAATATCCGCTGATGCACAACCAGAAATCACGGGACGGCGTCACGGGGCGCGGCTGCCCCTGATCACCCAATGGTCGCCCGCCGGCGGGAAGATTTGACACGCGGTGGCGGCAGGTGTTGTTCCAGAAGTTGTTCTCCGCGCCCGGAGCGGCCGGGCGGCACAGCGCACACCGGCACGTCCGGGAGCGCCTCGGGGGCTGTCTCCGGGGCCATCCCTGGACACAGTCCCCAGGCCGCAACCTGTCAGCGACGGCCGAGAGCGTCGTGGAGCACTGTCAGGTAGCGGTCCCATGCCGCGTCCGCGTCGGGTGGGACGATCCCGGCGCGCAGGGTGTCGAGCACTCCCGGCTCGTACAGCCGGCGCAGTGCGGCGGCCAGCGACCCCGGGTCGTCCGGGGCTGCCAGCAGGCCGTCCACCCCGTCGCGCACGGCCCGCGCCAGCATGCCGACAGAGGTCGCCACCACCGGCAGGCCGTGACGATGGGCCAGATCGGCGTTCTGGGTCGCCGTCGCCGACCGGTACGGCAGGACCAGYGCGTCGGCGGCCGCGAACAGGGCCGGCACCTCGGCGGCCGGCACATAGCCGGGACGCAGGTCCACCCGCCCGGCCAGGCCGAGCTCGCCGACCAGCCGCCGGGTGTCGTCGACCCCACCCCAGAACTCCCCGGCGACGGTCAGGCGCACGTCGGGTGGGCCGGCGACGAGCGCCCGCAGCAGGACGTCCAGCCCCTTGTACGGCCGGACCAGCCCGAAGAACAACAGGCGCCGGCCGGGGACGCCGTCACCGCGCAGCTCGGCCTCGGCCCCCGCAGTGCCGAGTCCCGCGATGTCGAGTTCCGCGATGTCGGACTGCGCAGTATCGGATTCCGCAGTGCGGGGTTGYGCAGTGCCGGGTTGCGAGATTCCGGACTGCGAAGCGGCGGGCGACGAAGCGGCGGGTTGCGGGGCGCCGGCCGTGCCCAGGTGCGGGGCCATCTGCGCCACCCACACCGGGCGGGTGGTGAGGCCGCGGGCACGCTCGGCCTCGGTCGGCGTGTGCACCAGGACCCCGGACACCCTACGMAGCACCGCCCGCACCAGTGGGACGTCCAGGGCACGCCGCTCGTGCGGCAACACGTTGTGGCACAGCGCGAGCGCCACCGGTCCTTCCCGCCGCCTGCCGCCAACCGTGGGGACACCCCGTCTCCCGCGAACGGTCTCGCCGCCCTCCGCCGGCCCCGCGCCCACGGACCCGCCCCCGAGACGTGGGGTCGGCAGGCGCAGGCCAGCGAGGATGCCCAGGTAGGCCGGCACCTGGATCGGGGTGACCACGACGATGATCATGGCGTCCACGGCGTTCGCGCCGGTACGCAGCCGGTGGCCCAGCCGTACCCAGGTGTCCGGCCGCCGCCATGACAGCGGGTAGGACGTCGCCGGGAACGGCCACGTCTCGGGGGCGTCCACCCGCTGCCGGCCCGGGTAGAGCCGGGTCGGGTACTGCGCCGACCAGGACTCCAGCCGGACGTCGTGCCCGCGCACCGCGAGTCGGTGCGCAAGTTCGGTGGTGTGCTGGGCCACGCCACCCTTGTAGGGGTGGGTCGGGCCGACAATCGCGATCCGTGATCGTGCCGGCGCCCCGGCGGGCGTCCCCGACCGTTCGCCTGTCGCCTCGTCCGTCACCATGGAACATCCATCGCTGTCAGCACATCTGTCGCTGTCAGCACGTCTGTCGCCGTCGGAACATCCGTCACCGCGGAAGCCGACAGGGCATCAGCGCAACCCGGCGGGGCATCAGTCGCCGCCGCGGGAGCGGGCCACGAGATCCCCGATCAGGGCGAGCACGACGATCTGGAAACCGACCAGGATCGCCAGCAGCGTGGACGTGGTGACCCGCAGGTCGTATCGGATCAGGTCGACGACGAGCTTCACGAAACCCAGCCCCATGATCCACAGGGCGATCGGCATCAGCACCCGGATCGGGTCGAAGTACATCACCATCCGGAGCACCTGCAGGATGTAGCGGCGCGCGTCCCGGAACGGGTGGAACTTGCTCTTGCCCGAGCGCTTCGCGTAGTCGATCGGGATGTAGTCGACGGGATGCTGGTTCGACAGGAACGCCATCGTGATCGTCGTCACGCAGGAGAACCCGGGCGGCAGCAGCCGCAGGTACGGCAGGGAAACCTCCCGCCGGAACGCCCGCAKCCCCGAGTTCAGATCGGGGATCTTCATGCCGGACAGCCGCTGCGCGATCATCCGGATGAACCACTTGGCCGGCACCCGCGCCCACTTGTGGGTGCCCTCCTCGGTCGTACGCGCGCCCACCACCTGGTCGACGTCGGGACAGGCCTCGAGGTGGCGGACGAACTCCGGGATGCGCTCGTTCGGGTAGGTCATGTCCGCGTCGGTCCAGACCACGATCTTCCCGCGGGCGTCCTGGGTGCCGATCCGGCGCGCGGTGCCCGACCCGCCGTTGCGGCGGAACGCGATCAGCCGCATGTTCGGGAAGCGGTGCATCACGCCGCGCAGCAACGCCAGCGTGTTGTCGGTCGACTTGTCGTCAATGACCAGCAGCTCGTAGCTGTAGCCGCTGGTGTCCATCGCGGCGGTGATCCGCTCCAGCTCGTGGATGATGTGATCCTGCTCGTTGTAGCAGGGCAGTACGACCGTCACATAGGGCGCGGCGGGTACCTCCGCCACCGGCCCGGCGCCGCTCTGCTTCCTGGGGACCGGTACGCCGGGGCTGACAGCTGCGCGTACAACGCTGACACTCACGTCGATGTGGCTCCTGATTTCCGTCCGGGAACAGGGGGTTCACCGGTGCCGTCGAGTTGCGGCCGGACCGGCCGGGCCGGTCGGGTCGAATGATCACAACCTCCTCCGCACGTGTTCGGGATGCCCCGTCCGCATGCCAGGGTTACCGGATGCCAGCGTTACACGCCGCGGCCACCGACCGGTCACGGAGGTCCCACGGCGCGGTGACCCGCCCCCGCCGCCACACCCTCGGCCGACGCGACCACCCGGGTGCGACTACCCAGGTGCGACCACCCGGGTGGCGGCGGTGCGGACACGGGACGGCGCACGCCGGGACGGACGCGACTGGCGGTACATCCCAGCATGACCACCGATGGTGAGCCGATGGTGAGCCGATGGTGAACGGGGGCGCATGGAGGTCATGATCGGCCCAGGCCGACCGGTTAGGATTGCCGGCCATGGGTGGGCTCATCGAGCGTCTCGGCAGTCAGGTCAACCGGTTCGACCGGCGGTTCGTCGACGACGCGCGCGAGTACGCCCGCAACGTCCGAGCGCTGCGGGCCGGACGGGAGACCTCGGCGCGCTCCTTCGTGGCCGGGCTGCGCTATCCGCTGACGTACGGTCAGCCCATCTGGACCGGTTCGCCCACCGTGCTCGAAGGCCGTGAACGGATCGAGTTCGCCGACGGCGCGGCGCTGCGGATCGGCCTCGGCCCGTTCGGGATCTCCACCCGGCGGGACGTCTCTGTGCTGCGGATCCACCCCGAGGGGYGGCTGCGCTGCGAGGGGGTCGTCTCGGTGCAGCGCGGCACCCGCATCGTGGTGGACTCCGGCCTGCTGCAGCTCGGCCACGGCGTCAACATCAACGGTTTCGCGAAGATCCTCGTGCGGGAACGGGTCAGCATCGGCGCCGGCTGCAACATCTCCTGGAACACCCAGATCCTCGACAACGACTTCCACCCCATCACCGTGGACGGCGTCGAGCAGCCGGTGAGCGCCCCCGTCGTCCTGGAGGACCGGGCCTGGATCGGTACCGGCGCCATCGTCCTGAAAGGGGTGACGATCGGTGAGGGCGCGATCGTCGCGGCCGGCGCCGTGGTGACCAGGGACGTCCCCGCCAAGACGATCGTCGCGGGCAGCCCGGCGAAGGTGGTCGGYCAGGTCGACTCCTGGCGCTGACCGTTTCTGTCTCCCTGTCCGATCTTCTGTCTCCCGTCCGATCCCCTGATCGTCTGATCTCCTGATCTGAATCTGATCCACCGGCGGCGRCCTGCTGGCCAACCGGCCCGGATTTTCCGTCTTCCCGCGCTTCCCTCGCTTTCCGCGGTCGCGACTGCGGCGGCATGATTCCTGGCAGCCGCGAAGAACGAAAGCGTCACAGCACACGCAGCCGTCGAAAAGGCACAAACCCTACGTACGATGGCAACCATCCGTTTCCGGAGATCCCAGCCCCACCCGCCAGCGGGCCGGAGGCGGCATGATCACGTGTTTCTCGCGTCGCCGCGGGCCCGAGTCCCGGAGCCGCCCTGATGGAGGCCGCAGTCGGAACGACCGCCGCCGCGGTTGCCGTGGAACCGTCCGGTGACCGCCCGGCGGAGCGGTTCAGCCCGCTTGGAATCCTGCGCCAGGCACCCGGCCACATCTGGCTGATCACCGCCGCGTTCGCCTGCCTGCTCGCCTCCTGGTCGATACTGGTGCCCCACTACCACGCGCCGGACGAACCGAACCAGGTCGACGCCGTCATGCGGCTCGTCCAGGGCGACGGCTGGCCGCACCCGGGCGACGCCGTGGTGACACCGGACGGGGTCGGTGCCATCAGAGCGTCACCGTTCGGCAGCCGGACCAGCCCCTACGAGCTCACCGTCGCGCCGATCCCGGCGCACGACGCGCCCCCGGACTCCCAGCGGCCGGCCTGGCGGGATCTCGCCGCCCCGGGGCAGCCGTCCGGTTACATCCAGCAGATGGTGCAACACCCACCGCTGTACTACCTGCTGGAAGCGATGATCCTCAAAGTGCTCCCGGGCAGCGGCGACGCCCTGCGCTGGGACGTGACCATCGGTCTGCTGCGGATGAGCAACGTCCTGATGGTGGCGCCGCTGCCGCTGCTGGCCCACGCCGCCACCAGACGCCTGTGCCCCCAGCCGGTCGCCGCGACCGTTGCCGCGCTGGTCCCCTGCGCCGTGCCGCAACTGGTCCACATCGGCTCCAGCGTCAGCAACGACAACCTGCTGATCGGCCTCGGCGGRCTGGTCACGGTGGCCGTCGTCCATGTGCTGCGCGGGGACACCTCGGCGCGGACCGCCTGCTGGATCGGGCTGCTCACCGGTCTCGCGCTGTTGACGAAGTTCTTCGCGGTCGTGCTGATACCGATGATCGCCGCGGCGTACGTCTGTGCCCGGTTGCGCGGCGCGCGCTCGCTGTGGCGACCCGCCGTGCTCTGCGGCGGGCTCGGGATCGCCGCCGGCGGCTGGTGGTGGCTGGTCAACGTCCTCCGCTGGCACACCGTCCAGCCGCGCACACCGGGGTTCCCGCCCGGTGAGTACGTCGGACGGGACTGGAGCGTCTACTGGTCGTGGATGTCCGAACGGCTGGCGACCCGCTGGTGGGGTTCCATCGGCTGGTACGAAGCCGACCTCTCCCCGGTGCTGGTGCTCGTCGCCTCGCTCCTGCTCGGCGGCCTGCTCGGCTGGGGCCTCCTACGTGCCCGCGGCCGGGCACAGCGGATGGACCTGTTGTTCATGCTGTGGCCGACGGTCGGCCTGCTCGTGATCGTCGGCGGGCAGGCCGCCGCCCACCTCGTCCGCACCGGGCACATGACCGGGGTCTCCGGACGGTACCTGTTCACCGGCTTCGTCGGGGTCGCGGTCCTCGCCGGCGCCGGAGCCGCCGCGCTGGCCGCGGCGCTGCGGCCACGCCCGGCCCGCTGGCTGCCGCTCGCTGTGTTCGCCGCCGCGGTCGGCATCCAGCTGGACGCGGCATGGCTCGTCCTCGGCCACTTCTGGCGGCCCGCCGGGGGCGGGCCGGTCGCGGCCCTGCGCGCCATGGCCGCCTGGTCGCCGTGGCCGGCGGCCGGCATCGCGGTCGTTTTCGGGTCGGCTCTGGCCCTCGCCATCCTGACCGCCATAAGCCTCGCGCGAAACACCCGGGCCGCCAGGCCCACAACGCCGGCCCCATGACGCGGACGCACCACAGCCACCCGCACGGAGCATGATCCAGAATAGTTTGTCATTTTGTACGCCAGCAGGAACAAAAAGTGTACAAAACGACAAAGATTCGGCGATCTTTCTCGGCGCTGGTGGCCGTGGACCGCGCCGGCCGCGGAGCGGATCACGGCCTGGGGTACCGGCGGGGTGCGGGGAGGTCAGCGGCGGGCGTGCAGGGCTCCGCGTACCGCACGCGCCGTACGTACCGCCCGCGCGCCGCGGTGACCGCCCAGCCGGACCTTGAGCGCCGCGTTCGCCACCCGGGCCGCGTGCACGAGCTTCGGTTCGTCGGCCAGGGCTGCGCGTAGCTGCTGGGCGGTCGCGCGTTCCGCCTCCAGCGCGCGTTCGGCCTCGGCGGCCGCGTCGAGCAGCCGCAGTTCGGTCGTGGCACGGTCGGCCAGGGCCGCGTCCAGGCGGGCCCACTCCCGCTGCCGCCGGCGAGCGGCGTCGATCATCTCGTCCTGCAGCAGTAGCACGTGCAGGTAGAGGTCCAACCGATTGCGTTCCAGGCGGGTCAGCAGACTGTTACGCACCCACGGCCGCAGCAGCTCGTCGACCCGTTCGGCGTACGGGGCCCGGTCGTCCACCACGATACCCAGGCCGAAGATCGGCGCGGCCACGAACAGGCGCAGTTCCGGACGGGTGGCGAGGAAGTCCTCGACCGCCGTGCGGACGCCGTTGCCCGCCCCGCCCTCCGACCGGGCCCACGCGAACGCCCCCTCACCCCGCAGCCCGCCGGCGACCACACCGGTGCTGTCGAGGCGGACCCCGAGCTCCCACGAGTACGGCTGCCGCTCAGGCTCCGGGATGCGCTCGGGCGTGTAGTAGGAGTCCCGCCGGGCGTTCGGCCAGCCCACGTCATGCATGATCAGCAACGGGAGGTAGGGACGGCCGGTGGCCCGGGCCGCGTCGGCGATCGTCTCCAGCTCGCTGGTCACCGTCGCGTAGTTGTGATCGCCGTCGATCAGGTAGGCGTCCGCGGGAGCGAGCCCGACCAGGGCCTGCGGGCTGTAACCGCGCACCACGTCGACCTCGAGCCCGTCTCCGGGCTCGGGCGCCACGCCCGGATCCGGGTCGATGACCACCAGTTTCCCGCCGCCACGCCCGCGCAGCAGGTCGACGAGCAGGGACGTGGTGGCGCCGCTCTCCGAGCCGATCTCGGCGACGCTGCGGATGTCGGCGGCCCTCAGCAGCGGCACCCAGATCTCCCGCAGCTCCGCGAGGGAGTGCAGCAGCAGCGGCTGCAACGTCCTGTTGGGGGCCGACTCGACCGCGTACGTGTCAGGCTCATCGGCCCCGCCCAAGACGTCCTCCTCGCGATCGTCGACGCCTTCACGTTCAGTGACAACGCCGCCAGGAGCGACGGCAGCCGGCATGCTCCCCGACACGCGGGCGGTGACCACGCCGCCGCTCTCCCGATCGCCGCGCGTCCCCCGATCGTCACCGGTCTCCTGGTTGTCCTGTGCCTCCTGATTGTCCTGTGCCTCCTGGTCGCCGTGGGCGGCAGCGGCGCGGCTGGCGGACGGCACGCCGAACCACGGCGTACCCGGCCGCGCCCCGGCCATCCCATTCGATCCATCCGATCCATCCGATCCGGCGGCCCCGGCGGCCCCGGCGGGATCAGGATCCGGGACGGGGGTGCCCGCGTCGGCGTCCGCGGGCACCCGATTGCCGGGATCCGGCGCTGACAGGTTCGCCGCGGGATGCTCACCGGCGCTGCCACGCGGCCCACCGTCACCGGCGGAACCGCGCCACTCGGCCGGACGGCCCACAGCAAGATCGTTCACGCTGGCCCCACCCAGAGCTGTATCACTCACAGCGACCCCGTCCACATTGTCCGCAACGACCGCACCATCGCGATCGACCGATTCTCCCTCAGAGTCTTCTTTGGATGCTTCCAGCGACGCGCCCGGCAACCACGATCGCACCACCTCCGACCACGGCGCCTTTTCAGTGGCCTCCTTCGATGGCCGGCTTCAGGGGCATCCGGCTTCAGGGGCATCCGGCAGCTTCAACGGTCCCTGGAACCCTTCGGCGGCACAGGCAAAATACGATCATGCCGCCGGCGGCCCGAGAGCACAGGCTCAGAAACGCTCCTCGAGCTCACGCCGCAGCCGCTGGACGGCCCGGCGTGACAACGGCGCGCTCTGCTCGGTCGGGATCGCCAGCGGATCGGAACGGATCCCCAGCCACCCGAAGGCGAACTCGACGTCAATGGCGTAGGTGGCCGCCAGATGTGCCTGCGCCACCGGGTCGAGCACGTAGATGAGCTGCGGGTCGTCACCGAGAATCTCGATCAGGTTCGGCTGGAGGACCCGCGCCCCGAGCAGGTGCAGCCGCGCCTCGTCCAGGACCGAAGTGATCGTCACCTCGTGGGGCTCGGTGACGTTGTTGAGGTGGAAGGACAGCTTCAGCCAGTCCAGCCGCAGCAGGCCGCGCCGGCCGGCCGGGTCGATGCGCACCCGGCGGACGCCGACCCCGTCGATGCGCAGGCGCACCAGCGACAGCCCGTCCCGCCCGGAGCGGGTGACCGCGGACTCCTTCGGGCCGGCGGCGAAGTCCGCCCCGGCGTCGACGTAGACCTCGACCGGTCCGGCGGCGGCCTCCGGGGAGACCTCCAGCGCCGAGATCCCGGCGCCCGCGGCCAGCCCGCTGACGACCGCCAGCGGCCGGTTCGCCACCGCCGCCACCCCCGCCGGCCAGTAGAGCTCCTGCATCGGGATCTTCTCAAGATCGGCCGAGGTCAGGTACGGCATCCTGCGCAGCAGATCGGCGGGCAGCAGCCCTTCGGAGGACTCGGAGCCGAAGTTGTCGTCGTGCGACCACATCCCGAACGCGAACGCCTCCTGCGGGATCGGCCGGGTCACGAACCGGGTGAGGGTGCGCAGGGCAGCCAGCCGCGCCCCGTCCGACACCAGAGACGGCATCGGTGTCTCGCTGCGGTGGTAACGCAGCCATTCCCGCTGGTAGGCGAGTACCCCGTCCTGGACGGCGGCCCGCTGCGCGACCTGCGTCCGGGAGGTGTGGTCGGCGGCGAGCACGGGGGTGAGATCCTCGTCGAAGCCGATCAGCGAGCCGATGTCGGGCATGCAGAGCTGCTCGAGCACCTCAGGGCTGCGCATCACCGGGGCGAACAGCGCCTCCGGTTCGCCGCCGGAGGCGACATAGCCCTCCAGCCGCAGCCCGGACAGGCGGTGCACGTTGGCGCCGGCGTTGGTCGCCAGGTACAGGCCGACGATCTCCACTTCGCGGCCGGAGGCCACCAGCAGCTGGTGCAGCAGGCCCTGGATGGTGCCGCCCCAGCCCAGGTCGACGATGACGATCCGGTCCGCGTCGCCGAGCTGGGCGTCGAGATAGCGCAGGTAGCGCTCCCGCAGCTGGCTCGCGGTCGTCACGATCTCGCCGCGGACCCGCTCGTCGTTGCACAGCGCCCGCAGGGTCTCCTCGAGCAGGCCCGGGACGTCCAGCCGCCGGCCGGCAAGCGCCGAGAGGCCGGCGACCTCCTCCACGCCCACCCCGAGCTGGCGCAGCAGCTGCCCGACGCTGGGGGCGTGCCGCCGGGTCAGGAAGCCGCGCAGCTCCTCCGGGCTGCCCTCGAAGACGTTGGCCAGCGCGCACACCTGCCGGGACGCCCACAGCGGGGACGTGGTGATCCCGCGGTCGTGCCCGGGCTCCGCCAGCGCCCGGGCGAGGAACACCCCCTCGCGCATGAGGCAGTGGATCCGGTCGACCCCGTAGGCCGCGGCCCGTTCGACGGCCCACTCGGCGAATCCGGTGAACACCGGGCCGAACACGGTCGCGCCGGTCTCCCAGTGACGGCGCAGGCCCGGTGGGACGGCGGCGGCGTCGGCGCGGTGCAGGGTCCGGGCCCGGATCGCGGTCACCCCGTGGTCGCCGTGCACCGGGTCGACGGGCGTGTCGGAGGTGGGCCGGGAACGCAGCCCCTCCAGGTCCAGCGTCGTCTCCAGCCCGCTGGTGTACTTGGGGTAGTGGACGGCGAGAATCCCGTGCTCACGGGCGCCCTCGACGTCGGCGACCGGGTTGTCACCCAGGTGGATGACCCGGGACGCCGCGACCCCGGCCTGCGCGAGCACGTGGGCGAACAGGCCGTTGCTCTTGTTCACCCCGGCGTCGCTGGAGGTGAGCACCTGGGTGAACCTGATGCCGGCGAGCTCCGGGCGCCGCAGCAGCCGGCGCAGCTGGTCCGGCGAGAAGTAGGTGTCGGAGACCAGGTGGACGGGCCGGCCGAGCTTGGTGATGGTCAGCTCGGCCAGTTCGGCAACGGCCAGGTCGGCCCGGCAGATGTCCCGTTCGAGAGCGACCTCCATGGCGACGAGGTCGTCGATGCTGCCGCTGCCGGGCAGCGCCGCCGCCAGCACCGACCAGATCTCGTCCAGCCGGGCCTCCGGCGTGCCGCGCCCGGCCTGGCTGCGCTCGCGGGCTCTGGTCTCGGCGTGCACCCGCAGCTGGGCGAACTGCGCGGGCGACAGCGACGGCGGCAGCAGCCCGGCGGCGGCCAGCCGGTGCCCGAGCAGCAGGAAGGCGTGGGTCGGTTCGGGCACGAGCCGCAGCAGCAACGTGTCGAACACGTCCAACGTCAGCACCTCGGCCCCGCCGGACTCCAGATGGGACCAGACCTCACGGATCCGGACGTCGGTGAACACGGGCGTCCTCCACAGACGGGGGCACCGTGGCCACCGCCGACAGGCCGGCTGGTATCCGGGTCAGACTGGACAGTGACCGGCCGGAGCTGAATGAACGGCCCGATACTATGAATCGGCCCGGTGGCCGCAGTCACCGGAGTACCAGGTCCGGCCGCCGGAGCGCCAGGCCGGCCACGTATCGTCTCGGCGCGGTGTCCGCCGGTCAGTGCGATCCGGTGTTCCCGGTAGCGTCGGGCCCGTTTCCCACTTGGCGCGGCTCACGGAAGGTTGTCGGTGTCGAACCTGACTGATGAGCGGTCCGCACCGGCGGCCACGCCGGCGGCGCGGCGACGGATCCACGACGACGGGCGGGGCCCGGATTCCCGCCGGCTCGCCCGTCGCAGCCGAGCCCAGACCCGGGTGCGCTGGGAGCTGCTGCGCAATCTGATCCGCAAGGATCTCAAGGTCAAGTACAAGGGGTCGACCCTCGGGTTCGCCTGGTCGCTGGCGAACCCGCTGCTGCTGCTCGCCGTGTACACCCTGGTGTTCCAGGTCATCATGAACGCCGGGGTGCCCCGTTTCGGCGTCTACCTGATGTCCGGCCTGCTGATCTGGAACGCGTTCTCCGCCAGCGTGTCCGCGGCCAGCGGCAGTGTGGTCTTCAACGCGAACCTCGTGAAGAAGGTCCGTTTCCCGCTGCCGGTGCTGCCGCTTTCCRCCGTGGGATTCGCCATCGTCCACTTCGTCCTGCAGCTCGCCGTGCTCTTCGCGGTGGTCGCGGCGCTCGGTTACAGCTTCGTCGGCTTCCAGCTGTTGCTGCTGGTGCCGGCGTTCGCGGTAGCGATGATCTTCACGATGGGCCTGGCCATGCTCGTGTCGGCGCTCAACGTCCGATACCGCGACACCGAGCACCTGCTGGAGGTGGCGCTGCTCGCGTGGTTCTGGCTCAACCCGATCGTGTATCCGGTCGGGCTGATCCGTAAACTTCTGCACGAGTGGACGTGGATCTATTTCCTGAATCCGATGGCGACGGTCGTCGCGACCTTCCAGCGGGCAATCTACAAAGGGCCGACCGTCAACCCCGCGAACGGGCAGGGCATCCTGGCCGACCCCGGATACTTCTTCTACCTCGAACATCTTGCTGTCGCGGGCGCGATGTCGCTGGGCCTGCTCTGGCTGGGAACACACGTGTTCCGCCGCATGCAGGCCGACTTCGCCGAGGATCTCTAGAACCCGGCTGAAGTGGCCACGACAACCGTCATGATCGTGTCCGCGGAGGCAGTGAGGAAGGTTTGACAGRCGTGCCAGCGCAGCAGTCACCAGCCGGCCCGACCGTGACCGGCGAGGCCTTGGACGCCTCGGACGCCTCGGACGCGGACGTTTCGGACGCGGCGATCACCCCGGCCCCCGCACCCGCGACGGGTCCGGCGGGCCCAGCGCCCGTAGCGGGCCCGGCGGACGGGGCGGACGGGGCAGGCCCGGTGGACGTGACAGGCCGGACGGACGCGGTGGGCGAGGCGTCCACGGCGGCTCAGGGATCCCCGCCGGTTACCCCAGTGGTGATCCGGGCGACCGGTGTGAGCAAGAAGTTCATTTCCTACCACCGGCGGGCAACCAGCCTCAAGGAGCTGTTCGTCCGCCGCGGGCAGGCCAGCGGGGACGACTTCTGGGCGCTGCGCGACATCGACGTGGAGATCGGCAACGGCCAGACGGTGGGGCTCGCCGGGGCGAACGGCTCCGGCAAGTCCACGCTGCTGAAGGTGCTGGCCGGCATCCTGCGCCCGACCCACGGCGAGGTGTCGGTCAGCGGGCGGATCGCCTCCCTGCTGGAGCTCGGCGCCGGCTTCAACGGCGAACTGACCGGCCGGGACAACGTCTACCTCAACGCGTCCCTGCTCGGCCTGTCCCGTCGCGAGATCGACCGGATGTTCGACTCGATCGTCGACTTCGCCGAGCTCCCTCACAAGATCGACGACGAGGTCAAGCACTACTCGTCCGGCCAGTACGTCCGGCTCGGGTTCGCCGTGGCCGTCCACGTCGACCCGGACGTCCTGCTGGTGGACGAGGTGTTGGCGGTCGGGGACGAGGCCTTCCAGAAGAAGTGCCTGGCGAAGATCGAGGAGTTCCGGCGGCAGGGGCGCACGATCCTGTTCGTCACGCACTCCCTGGACCTGGTCGAGAGCATCTGCGACCGGGTCCTGGTCCTGGAGTCCGGTTCGATGATCTTCGACGGCGCGCCGGAGATCGGCACCCGGCTGCTGCGGCAGCGCCTGGGCAGCCTGCCCTCGGACGGCTCCGTGCCCTACGACGTCGCCGCCGTCCAGCCCGTCATGGCGACCTTCGCCAGGGACCCTGGGGGGCCGCCCCAGGTCCAGTTCGACCCGGGTGAGAAACTGACTGTCTCCCTGACCCTCGACCTCACCCGGGACGCGCCGGAACGGATCTACCTACACGTCTACGTTCTCGGCCAGCACGATCTGCCGATCTGGCTGATGGAGACGCCCGTCGGCGGCATACCGAGCAGACCCGGACTCCTCACCGTGGACTTCACCGTGCCGAAAATCCCCGAGCTGCTGGGCGCGTTCGCGATCAGCGTGCACGTCTCCGACGCCGCCACCGGCGTCCCGATCACCAAACGGCGCTTCGACGACCTGTTCGGGATCAGCGGCCCGCAGGCCGGCGGCCTGCTCAAAGTCGACTACGAGGCGAGGGCCCGCGGATGAGCGACTCGACCACCCCCGACCCGGCCCCCGAGGCTCCCGGCCTGACCGCCACACCCGCCAAGCCGACTGACGCGGCCACCGAGGCGGCCCCCGACCTGACCACCGCGGCCACCGGCCCGACCACCGTGCCCGCCGGCACAGCCGTCGAGCCGACCGCCGTGGCCGGGGAGCCGAACGTCGAGTCGGCCGCCGAACCGCTGGTGACCGTCGTCATCGTCAACTGGAACGGCGCGCACCTGCTCCCGGCCTGCCTGGACGGGCTGGCCAAACAGGTCACCGGCTTCGCCTTCGAGACGTGGGTGGTCGACAACGCGTCGGCGGACTCCTCCCGCGCCCTGCTGGCCGAGCGCTACCCGTGGGTCCAGGTGGTGCCCTCCGAGACCAACCTCGGCTTCGCCGGCGGCAACAACCTCGCGCTACGCGCGGTCACCACCCCGTACGCCGCCCTGCTCAACAACGACGCGGTGCCCGAGCCGGACTGGCTGGCCAACCTGCTGGCGCCGTTCGACGCCCCCGGCGGCGACCGGCTCGGCGCGGTCACCGGCAAGGTCGTCTTCCTCCCCCGCTTCCTGCGGCTGCGGCTGTCGACGCCGACCTTCACCCCCGGCCCGCACGACCCGCGCCAGCTCGGCGTCCGGGTGTCGTCGGTGACCGTCGACGGCCGGGAGACGCTGCGGGAGGTGCTGTGGGAGAAACTGACCTTCGGCGCCGAGGGCGGCCCGGACGCGCCGTTCTTCTGGACCCGCGGTGACGGCGAACTGTGCGTCCCGGTCCCGGAAGGGGGCCCGGTCACACTCGGTTTCACCTGGGCCGGCCAGGCAGCCAAACCGGTCACGCTGAGCTGGGACGGCGGGTCGGTCACCCTGGACGCCGGCGCCGAACCGTCCACGGTGGAGTTCACCGTCCCGGGCGACGTGGCACGCGTCGACGTGATCAACAATGTCGGCGGGATCGTGCTGCGCGACGGGTACGGCGCCGACCGCGGCTATCAGCAGATCGACACCGGCCAGTTCGCCCGCCCCGAGGAGGTTTTCACCGCCTGCGGCAACGGCATGGCGATCCGCACCCGGCTCGGGCACGAACTCGGCTGGTTCGACGACGATTTCTTCCTCTACTACGAGGACACCGACCTGTCCTGGCGGATCCGTGCCCGCGGCTACACGATCCGCTACATACCGGACGCGGCGCTGCGGCACGTCCACTCGGCGTCCAGTGTCGAATGGTCACCGCTGTTCGTCTTCCACACCGACCGTAACCGGCTGCTGATGCTCACCAAGGACGCGAGCGCCCGGATCGCGGTGGCTGCGGTGGCCCGCTACCCGCTGACGACCGCGTCGATCGCGCTGCGGACGCTGCGCCAGGCATGGACGGCGCGCAGCCGCCCCCCGCTGCGCCCGACCTGGCTGCGACTGACGGTCATCGCCTCCTACCTGCGGCTGCTGCCGGCCATGCTGGCCCGCCGGCGGGCGATCTCGCGGACCGCCTCGACCCGCCGTCACGAGCTGGAGAACTGGCTGGTGCGACGATGACGACCGGGCCGACGACCGGGCCGACAACCAGCTCGGCGACCGGGCCGGCGCGGACACGCGCCCCGCTGGCGGTGGCCGGGCCGGCCGGCGGCGTCCGGGCCGCCGTCTACAACAGGTTCTGGCATTCCATGGGCGGCGGGGAACGCCACAACGGCATGATCGCTAAGGTGCTCGCGGCCGAAGGCGCCGAGGTCGACCTGCTGGGGCATTCGGCGGTCGACCTGGACGCGCTCGGCGCCCACCTCGGGCTCGACCTGTCCGGCTGCCGGTACCGCCTGCTGCCCGACCGGGGCGACGACGCCGTCGCCGAGATCAGCGCCGAGTACGACCTGTTCGTCAACGGCTCGTACATGAGCCGGCTGATCCCCCGCTCGAAGCACGCGGCGTACCTGTGCTTCTTTCCGACACCGGCCGATCATGACGCGGCCGCGTGGCGCCGGGCCGCGATCCGCGCCGGCAGCCCGTTCCTGCGGGGCGTACGTCCGGCGGTCGGGTACGGGACAGGCTGGTATCCGCCCGAGGGCGGCCGCCGCCGGCAGTGGGTCTGGTCGAACGGCGCGGGGATCCTCTCGGTCTCCCCCGGCGGCGAACGGGTGCTGCACGCCGACGTCGGCCGGCCAGGGGCGCCCGGGACGGTACGGCTGCGCGTCCTCGACGCGACCGGGCAGGCCCTCGCTGACATCGAGGTCGGCGCCGTGTTCACGCCGATCTCCGTGCCGCTGCCCGCCTCGTCCACCGGGACCGAACTGATCCTGGTCAGCGAGACGTTCACCCCCGCGGCGACAGGCGCTCCGGGCACACCTGACGTACCTGGCATCTCAGATACACCTGATAGATCAGACGCGCCGAATGACACATCAGACGCGGCGAGCCCGCCGAACGGGACGAGCCCGCCGGACGGAACGAGCCAGGCGGACGGGACGGGACGGCCCGCGGGCGGCGCGGCGGCATCCCGGGACATTCGCCAGCTCGGGGTGGCGCTCAGCCGGCCACGGGTGACCGACCGGCGCGAAGGTGTCCGGGCCCGGGTGGCGCTGCGTTTCCCCTGGCTGCTCACGGACCCGCGTGACCTCGGCTACCTCGACGCCTACGACGTGGTCATGGCGAACTCGGCCTACACCCGGGACTGGATCCGCCGGCTGTGGCGCACCGACGCCGACCTGCTCTACCCGCCGATCCAGGTGGCGCGCCTGGCCCCGGCGCGGGAGCGGGAGCCGTCGGTGCTGAGCGTGGGGCGACTGTTCGCCCCCGGCCTGGGGCACGCCAAGCGGCAGCTGGAGATGGTGCGCTGGTTCGGTGAGCTGTGCCGTTCGGGCGCGCTGCCCGACTGGCGGATGCACGTCGTCGGCGGCTGTGAGGACTCCCAGCTCCCCTACCTGGAGCAGATCCGGGACGCGGCCCGCGGCCTGCCGGTGGAGATCCACCCGAACGCCCCGCGGCACGAGGTGGAACGGCTGCTGTCCACCTGCTCGGTGTTCTGGTCCGCGACCGGCTACGGGGAGGATGTCGAGCGCCGGCCGTGGACGGCCGAGCACTTCGGGATGACCACGGTCGAGGCGATGGCCGGCGGATGCGTCCCCGTGGTGATCGACAGCGCCGGCCAGCGCGAGATCGTCCGGCACGGGCTCGACGGCTTCCGCTGGACCTCCCCCCAGCAGCTCGCCTCGTTCACCCGGCGCCTGGCCACCGAGGACGGGATGCGCCGGCGGCTCGCGGCAAGCGCGATCGCCCGCGCCCAGGAGTACTCGGACACGGCGTTCGCCACCCGCTGGCGCGACACAGCCACCCGCCACCACCTCTACAGCAAGTCGCGGCAGGCGGAGAGCAATCACTTTCAGTGATTGCTCTCCGCTCAACAGAAAACAAACAAGACAGGCAACGTCGAACAACGTCGTCACGATCCAAGGACGTCGAGCCCTGGAATGGCTCACCATGGAGAACCGTTTGATCACCTTTGGCGATCATGCTCCACCAGAATGAGCAGCACCGGGAGTACTGACCACCGAGAGACACCGACCAGCAGGACCGTTCACGCCGGCTGCCGAAAGCTACCGGCAGCATGGCCTGCCGGCCCACGGCCCGGCGGGTGGTGTCGCCGGGCAACTGTGGTACTCACGGACGTACGCATGGAGAGGAGCGAGGTCGATGCGGGTCATCCTGGACGGAACGCCCCTGCTCGGCCCGCGTACCGGAGTGGGCCACTACACCGGCCATCTGCTTGCCGAACTACCGTTACTGCCCGGCCTGGACGTGGCCGCGACCGCGTTCACCTGGCGTGGGCTCGAGGAGTTCGCCCCGGCCCTGCCACCGGGCGTACGGCCGGCCGCACGCCGGATCCCGGCCCGACTCGTACACGAGGCATGGGCGCGCACCGACGCGCCGAAACTGGAATGGCTGGCCGGCGCGGCCGACGTGGTGCACGCCACGAACTTCGTCCTGCCGCCGCTGCGCCGCGCCCGCGGTGTGCTGACCATCCACGATCTCGCCTATCTCAAGCTCACGAGCACCGTCTCCACGGCGTCCGCCCGCTACCGGGAACTGGTCCCGCGCGGCCTGCGCCGCGCCGCCGCCGTCGTCACCCCGAGCGCTGCGATCGCCTCCGAGATCGTCGACACCTACCGGCTGGATCCGGCGACGGTGACCGTGACCCCGCTCGGTGTGGACGCGGCCTGGTTCGACGCGTCCCCGCCGTCCGCGCGCTGGCTCGCCGCCCGTGGCCTGCCCGAACGGTATCTGCTGTTCGTCGGCACCCTTGAGCCGCGCAAGAACCTCCCGACCCTGCTGGAGGCGGTCCGAGGCCTGCACGCCGAGGTCGCCGACGCCCCGCCGTTGCTGCTCGTCGGGCCATCCGGCTGGGGGCCGCTGCCCGACCAGTCGAGGCTGCCGACCGGGGCGGTCATCACCACCGGCTACCTGCCGACGAACCAGCTCCGCCGGCTGGTCGCCGGAGCCGTCGCCCTGTGCTTCCCCTCGTTCTACGAAGGGTTCGGCCTGCCACCGCTGGAGGCGCTGGCGGCCGGGACCCAGGTGGTCGCCTCCGACATCCCCGCCGTCCGGGAGGTCGTCGGCCCGCTGGCCGGCAAAGGGGTACGGCTCGTCCCACCGATGGACGCCGAGGCCTTCACCGACGCGCTGATCGGCGTACTCAAGGAGATCCCCGACCCGGCCCCGGGCCGCTCCCACGCCCGAACGTTCACCTGGCGCCGCACCGCCGAACAAACCGCCGCCGTCTACGCCTCCCTCACCTGATCCACCCCGCCCCGTAGGTGGATAACGTTCACCTGGCGCCGCACCGCCGAACACACCGCCGCCGTCCACGCGCCTCCCTCACCTGATCCACCCCACCCTGTAGGTGGATTCCGTCGTCACAGCAGCGGTCTCGACCTACAACAGCGGAAGCCGTAGGTGAAAAGCGCTGTGGTAGTAGCGGTTCCCACCTGCCCTTCGACCAGAGGCCGTGCCCGAAGCGGAACTCCAGGGCACCCACGGATGCACACAACCGAGCAGCGCACAGCACGGCCACAGTCAAACGACAGCACCTTGATTGCCGCCCGTAACCTCCGACACGCCGAAGAACCAGGGAGATTGCGAAAAACATCAACATCCCGCCAACCTGTACAAACGCTATTGATCGGGAATTTTGGCGCAGTTATCTCCAGACCCCTCCGGAGATTGAGCGAAGATCTTGCATCGCCGCAGTTCAGCGGGAATGAAAACTGTGGCAGGGTCCCCGCACGGGAAAAATCCGAGCCGGATTGCAACTCTTCTCGTAGGTGAGGGCGATGCACTGCTGTGCGGTCCCCGCGCAGGCAAAAGAGGCAGGACCCGGGAGCGCTGGAACGATGTTGGTTTCTGATCCGTGGTTCGGGAGTGTGGGCTGCCATCCCGCCTGGACGAGCCGGGCCGGCGGGCCAACATCAAAAAATGGGGTTGTTTTTCGGTGGCTCCCGCGCCTCGTGGGCTGGGGTGGCCGTTGTTCGTTCTGACTAAAGTCAGCGAACATGGACGAGGTCACCGGCGTCATACGGCGTTTCAACCGCGGCTACATCCAGTGGATCGGCGCTCTGGAGGACCCGTTCCTCGGGACGGGCCTGCCGCTGGGGGCCGCGCGCCTGCTGACCGAAATCGGCGCTGAACCGGCCACGTCCCAGGCGCTGCGCGTCCGCCTCGGGCTGGGCTCCGGGTATCTGAGCAGGCTGCTGCGACGGCTGGAAAAAGAGGGACTGATCGAGGTCACGCCGGACCCGGTGGACCAGCGACACCGACGTGTCGGCCTGAGCGACAAGGGCCGACGGCGCCGGGCCGAGCTGGAGGAACACTCCGAGGATCAGGCACGTCGCCTCGTCGACCCGCTCTCCGCGCGGCAGCGGGCCCGGCTGGCCGCCGCCCTGGCCGAGGCCGACCTGCTGGTACGCGCGGCGACGGTGGAGTTCGAGGCCGTCGATCCGGCCTCCCCGGTCGCCCGGCAGGCCGTCGCCCGTTATTTCGCCGAGCTCGGCCGGCGCTTCGGCTACGACCCGGCGGGGCAGACGGACGATGACGCCTTCCTGCTGGCGCCGCCGGCCGGTGTCTTCCTCGTGGCAGTCGGCGACGGCGAGCCGGTGGCCTGCGGCGGCGTGCGGACCATCGACGACGGCGTCGGCGAGATCAAGCGCATGTGGGTCCATGACGCGTGGCGCGGAGCCGGCATCGGGTCACGCCTGCTGCGCCGCCTCGAGGACACCGCCCGGGCCCTCGGCCACCACACCGCCCGGCTCGACACCAACGAGACTCTCGTCGAGGCCGTCGCGATGTACGGACGGGCGGGTTACCAGCCGGTGGGGCGTTACAACGACAACTCGTTCGCGACCCATTTCTTCGAGAAGCCGCTGACCCCGCCATATTGATCATCGGATCGACTGTTGTGGCCGCCCTGAAGCGGGCTGATGTGGCGGCAGCTTTCCCACCGCCGGCACTGCGTATCCGGCTGACGGGGGTGGGCAGGGGGTTCTCGTAGCCTCCAGGAGTGGTGGACGCAGTCGACGGGCCGGTGTCCGTCAGCCAGGATGCGGCCGGAGCGGAGCCGGCCCAGGCTGATCGGCGGCGGTCCGGCCTGGCGGACCGGGGTGGTGGACGGTGGCGCTTCGGCTCGGCAGGCCGGACCGGCGGCCGGCGATGGTCAGGCCCGGCGGCCCGGGGTGGTGGGCGGCGGTGGGCCGGCCTGGCGGGGCAGGGCGCTGGCCGGTGGCGGGACGGGGTCGCTGTCGCGGCGCTCGTCGGGCTGGACGTGGTGGTGGTCGCCGCGCTGTGGCCGACGCTGGTGCGTCCGCTCTGGTACGACGAGGCGTGGCGGGCGTACCACCTCAGCGTCGGCGCGGGCTGGTTCGAGGCCCTGCGGACGGCGAACGCCCCGCTTTCGGGGGGCTGGTTCGCGGTCGAGAAGCTGGCGGTCGCCCTCGGCGGCAACACCGAGCTCGTCCTGCGGGTGCCCCAGATCGTCGCGTTGGTCGCGCTGTCGCTGGTCACCTACCTGCTGGGCCGGTGGTGGCTGTCGCGGCCGGCGGCCACGGTGGTCGCCGAGCTGCTCACGGTCAACGGCGGGCTGCTCGTCTACGGGATGCAGCTGAAGTCGTACCTGCCTGAGGCCGCCTGCACGGCGGCCGTCCTGCACCTGTGGCTGTGCGCGCGCCGCCGCGCCGAGGCGGGCCGGCGCCCGTGGCCGGCACAGGCGGGTATGGCGCTGTGCGCGGTCATGACCGTCACCTCGCTGTTCGTCCTGGCTCCGCTGCTGTTACTGGACGTCGTGGACGCTGCCCGGGCCTGGTGGGCGCACCGTCCACAGCGGGCCCTGAGCACCACGATCGAAACGGATGCCGCGGCGCCGGAGACGGCCCGCCCGCGGCAGGGCTCGCAGCAGCGCACCTGGCGGAGCCCGGGGCGGCGTCCGATACTGGCGGGGCTGGTCGGGTCCGTGCTGGTGGGCGGCTGCGGGCTTGCTCACCTTGTGCTGTTCGTCCTGCCGCAGAGCTATCTGACCACGAATCCGTACTGGCGGGACTTCTTCCTCACCCGGGACAATGCCGCCGGCCGGTTACGGACGGCTCTGTGGGAGCTTCCCCGCAACACGTTCACGGCGGCGATGACCAGGCCGGACGCCCAGTTCGGTTCGCCGTTCACAGGCTCGCCGCTGCTCGCCGATCCGGATCACCGGCTGCACGTGTGCGTGATCGTCGGGGCGTTGTTGTGCTGGGCGGTCGGCCTGGTCGTGGCGGTGCGGGGCAGGGCGGGCCGGGCGTTGCTGGTCGCGCTCGGCGGGGCGCTGGCGCTGATCGCGTTCGCCTCGGCGGCGGGACTATGGCCGGTTGGGTTCGTCCGAGCGAACCTGTTCCTGCTGCCATTACTGTACGTGCTCGCCGGCATCGGTGGGTCGGCGTTGCTCCGGTCCGCGCTGCCCCGGCCAACACGGGCTCGGCCAGCCCCGCTCCAGGGGGCCGAACCCGGGCCGAACCGGTCACGGCTGAGCCGGTCACGGCTGAGCCGAGCCAGGCTGTGCCGGCTGTGGCTGGTGCCGTACCAGCCGGAACCGAGTCAGCGGGAGTTGAGCCGGTTGGGGATGGACTGCCTCGGGTCGAGCCGGTTGTGGGCGGGGCCGGGCGGGCTCGGGCCTGGTCGTGTGATCGCTGTGTTGCTCGCGGTCGCGGTTGTGTTGTTCGTCCTGGCGGCAGGGGCGGTCGGGGCCCAGCGGGGCAGGCAGATCCGGGCGAGCGCGGCCGGGCCGCTGCTGCTCGGCGACATGCGGGAGCTGGTCGCCGTCCAGCGGCGGACAGCCGGGCCGGGTGACATCCAGATCGTGATCCCCGGACGCTGGGACGAACGGCAGTGGTACAAGGCCCAGCAGTACTACGCGCGCTACTACGGCGGCTACCCGACAACGACCGGCCATCCGGCAACARCCAGCCACCCGTCACCGGATGGCCACTCGACGACGGCCGGCCATCCGGTGACGGGCACGTTCGGCCCGCCGGTCGCCGAAGCGGACACGCTGATCCTGCCCCCGCTGGGCTGGGACGCCTCGATCCCGCCGTTCCTCGCCGGGCGTCCGCGGGCCGGCACGCTGTATCTGGTCACCTACAACCTGGTGTTCCCGGACGCCGTCCGCAGCCTGCACGCCCTGCTCGGCGGGCTCGGCTGGTGCCCGGACGAGCCGACCAGGCGGTCCTGGCCGCTGACCGGCGAGATCACCGCGTTCACCCGCTGCCCGCCCGCGACACCTCCGTCTGCGTCGGGGGCGCCGCCCGCGCGGGCGGCGTCGGTGCCGGCGGCCGGGCCAGCGGCATGAGCGTCCGTGCCAGAGCCGCCCAGCCGAGTACCGCGGCGGCGCCGAGCAGGCCGATGACGGAGGCGAGATAGCGGTAGTCGAAGCCGGCGGTCAGCGCCGCGAGCACGAGCACGGACATCCCCGCTCCGGACGCCAGCCAGAACATCCGCCCCGGCCCGGCCGAACCGGCCCCGGCGGCAGCCGGCCTGGCACGGCCTCGTCGGGTGCTGGCGGCCGCCGCCGCGATGCCGGCGAGCAGGCCGGCGAGCAGGCCGGCTCCGACCGGGGGCATGGGCAGGTAGCCCAGCCGGCTGTATGCCGCCAGCTTCCCGGCGAGCGGCCGGGAGATCCCGGTGAGGACGTAGTGGCCGTCGGCGGCATGCGGGTTCTGCGCGGGCAGGATGTTGGTCAGCTCCGTGGGCAGCTCCCAGGTCACCGCCCGCGAGGTCCGCGCGTTCTCGTGCTGGACGGGCGAGAAGTAGCCGGCCAGATAGGCCACTGTGGTGGTGACCACCATCGTCGGCTGGGCCCGGACGACCTCGGCGGCGAACTGCCCGGCAAGTTCCTCACGCCCGGCGGGGATGCCGTCGTTGCCCTGGCGCAACGGCGAGTCGTCGGGCCACAGGTACATGTCGGGCTGTGGGCGCCGCGCCACCGGCCGCGGGTCGCAGAGTGTCCGAAGGTCCTCCCGGGACAGGACGTCACAGTCGGCGAACGGCGCCACCCGCCCGTACAGGAAGAAGCCGGAGTGCGCCGAGACGGRGAAGGCGCCCCCGTTCGCCGCGCTCCACGTCGAGTAGCCGATGATCGGCACAGCGGCGGCGAGCACGAACGCGGCCAGCCGCGCCAGCCCCCCGCCAGCACGGACAGCACGGACAGCACGGACAGCACGGACAGCACGGACAGCACGGACAGCACGGACAGCACGGACAGCACTATTTTGACTGCTTTTAGCACCATAATCAGCACTTTCAGTACCGATTACAACACGATAAGTGCCATCGGTACCGTCAGCCGTACCACCGCCCTCGGTGCCGCTGACACCACTGCCGCTGGCGCCGCTGATGCGCCGGCCACCGGCACCGACCGAGCTCGCGTTCCATGATTCTTGCGAGTTGAGTGCTGTTCCAACAGCATCAGAATCACAACGATCATGGCGTTGTCGAGCAAGCCGGCGAAAGCGGGGGGAAAAGCAGGAGAAGCGGTGCGGGTAGGCGGCTGCCGGGTCGGGGCCGACGTCAGCGCCGCCGGGGTCGGCATCACCGCCGGCGCCACCGCGGCCGCTGACACCGCGACTGCTGACATCGCTGTCGGTGTCGGTGCGCTGGATGCGGGTTCGGGCGGTCATGGCGAGCAGTGCGACAGCACCCATGGCGAGCGGGCCATAACCGACGGTGCGGATCGTCACGGCCGTCCCGAGCAGCAGCCCGGCGACGGCGCAGGCCCGTACGGCAGGCCGGCCGGGACGGGCAAGCATGATCACTCCGCCGGTGACCAGCGCTCCGAACAGGCTGTCCGCGAGGACGAACTGGCCGAGGTCGAGTACCCACGGTGACAGCAGCGCCGGCGCGGCAACACAGGCTGCGATCCAGGCGGTACGCACGGTATGGAGTGCGACGGCGTACAGGCCCACGCCGGCCAGGAACGTCAGCAGATGCTGGACGATCACCAGCCTGGTGAGGTGGGCGTGGCCGTCGATGAGCAGCAGGAACATCGGGTAGCCGGACGGCCGCCAGTCCCCCGGCCACAGCCCGTTCCACGCCTGGTCGAGGTAGGCGGCCGAGTCCCCGAGATACATGATCGCGGGTGGGTAGGCGACGATGACCAGCACGCGCAGGAGGGCGCCGGCCGCCGCGATCCCGACGAAGACGGCGTGCCGCCGCGCTCCGGCTCCCAGTGTCCGGCGGAAGCTCGCCCCCCGCTGAAAGCCCGCCCCCTGGCGAAAGCCCGCCGCCCGGCCAGCCAGCGACCGAACAGCCGACAGCCGGCCGAGCGTCACCCGGCCGCCCGCGAGCCGACCGGGTACTGGCCGGCCGCCCGGCGTCCGGACAGCCGCCGTCCGGTCACCGGGTGGCGGCACGGACGTCATTCCAGCGCCCAGAGCGTCAGTCCAGGGCGTCCGGGTCGAGCTTGGTGAACAGCGCCCCGGACCAGGTCAGGGCGCGGCCGGCCGGTACGGGCTGGCGCTCCCAGACGTCCAGGCTGATGCCGAGGGTGTCGGCCAGGCGTGCCGAGGTGAACGGCAGGAACGGCGCGAGCGCGGTCGTAATGCCGGAGATCGCCTGGATCGACACGGCCAGGGTGCGCCCGGCCCGCGCGGGGTCGGTCTTGACCGTCTTCCACGGCTCCTCGCGGTAGAGGTAGGCGTTGACCTCGGCGGAGATCTCCATCGCGGCCCGCAGCGCCGCCCGCAGCTCCACCCGCCCGATCAGCTCGCCCACCCGTACCAGGCCGGCGTCCACCGAGTCGATCAGTTTGGCGTGCGCGCCGTCGAGCTCCCCGGCCTCGGGTACGCGCCCGTCGAAACGCTTGCCGATCTGGGCCATCACCCGGTTGACCAGGTTGCCCCAGTTCGCGATCAGCTCGTCGTTGATCCGCCGGATGATGTCCGCGTCGGTGATCTCGGTGTCGTTCTGCTCCGGCAGCACCGTCGCGAGGGCGTAACGCAGCGCGTCCGGCTGGAGCCGGTCGAGGTACTCCCGGACGCCGCGCCCGATCCCGGCGGACTTCGACGCCTTCGCCCCACCGAACGTCACGTACTGGTTGGCCGGGACGTCCGTCGGCAGCTCGAGCCCGCCGTAGCCGATCAGCATCGCCGGCCAGATCACCGTGTGGAACGGGATGTTGTCCTTGCCGACGAAGTAGTAGCTGGCCGCGTCCGGGTTCT
This sequence comes from Protofrankia sp. BMG5.30, assembly GCF_001983005.1. NCBI lineage: Bacteria > Bacillati > Actinomycetota > Actinomycetes > Frankiales > Frankiaceae > Protofrankia > Protofrankia sp. BMG5.30. Next base: position 114,748 of record NZ_MOME01000018.1, read on the forward strand.
GCCACCACTGACGCCACGCGTCCGGGTCGCCGGACCGGGCCGCCCACTCCTTGCTCGCCGACAGATAGCCGATCACGGCCTCGAACCAGACGTAGATCCGCTTGCCCGGGCCGAGCTCGTCGGTGGGCAGTGGGACCCCCCAGTCCAGGTCACGGGTGATGGCCCGGTCGTGCAGACCGTCCTTGACGAACTGCAGGGACCAGTTCATGACGTGCCGGCGCCAGCCGGTGCGGGTCTCCAGCCAGGCCAGCAGGTCGTCGGCGAGCGCGGACAGCCGCAGGAAGAAGTGGGTGGTGGCCCGTTTCTCCGGGACCGCGCCGGTGAGCTTGCTGCGCGGGTCGAGCAGGATGTCCGGGTCGAGGGTGCGGCCGCAGTTCTCGCACTGGTCACCGCGGGCCTCGCCGTACGCGCAGAACGGGCAGGTCCCGACCACGTATCTGTCGGGCAGGAAGCGGCCGGCCTGCGGGTCGAAGAACTGGACGGTCTCCTCGGGCACGATGTAGCCGGCTTCCCGCAGCCGGACGAAGACGTCCTGCGCGACCTCGCGATGGTTGTCGGTCATCGTCGAGGTGAACAGGTCGAAACTGATCCCGATGTCGTCCCAGATGCGCAGGAACTCCGGGTGGTAACGGTTGACGATCTCAGCCGGCGACACCCCGTCGATGTCGGCACGCAYGGTGATCGGTGTGCCATGGGCGTCGCTGCCCGAGACCATCAGCACCTGGTTGCCGGCCAGCCGCTGGTAGCGGGCGAAGATGTCGGCCGGCAGATAGGCGCCGGCGATGTGCCCCAGGTGGGGCATACCGTTGGCGTACGGCCAGGCCACCGCGACCAGGACAGGCCTGCCCCGCTCCCGCGAAACGGTCGAACCACTGGTCTCGGTCGCCTGCGATGCGGGCGAAGCACCGGTCTTGGTCGTCACGCTCCCAACGGTAGCGCTCGCCACCGATGCTTCTCGACCGGGTTTCCCAACAACGACAGGTGCCGGACGCCGGCGGCTCCGCTCAGGCCCACCGAGCAGCGCGGGCCAGGCCCGCGGGGCGGCACCGACGGGGCTCGGGGGAACGGCACCGGCGGGGTCGGGGGGCCCGGCGGGGCGGCGCCGATCAAGCCGGCGGAACGCCGATCAGGCCCGCAGAACATCGCCCGACTGCGCGAAGGCCGCGGCCAGCGCCTCCCGCCAGGGGCGCAGCGGCCGCAGCCCGGCGTCCGTCCACGACCGGGGCGAGAGCACCGAGTAGGACGGGCGCGGCGCGGGGCGCGGGAACGCGTCCGTCGTCGTCGGCCTGACCTTCTCCGGGTCCATCCCGAGCTCGGCGACGATCGCGCGGGCGAAGCCGAACCAGGTCGTGTCGCCACCGCCCGTGCAGTGATAGATCCCACTGGCGGCACGGCCGGCACCGGCGGCGGACACCAGGTCGATCAGCCCGGCGGCAAGATCCACCGACCAGGTCGGGGAGCCGCGCTGGTCGTCCACCACGGCGAGGGTGTCGCGCTCGCGGGCGAGCCGCGCGATCGTCCGGACGAAGTTGCGCCCGGACGCGCCGTACACCCACGCCGTGCGCACCACACAGGACGACGGGCACAGCGCGAGCACTGCCTGCTCGCCTGCGAGCTTGGTCCGCCCGTAGGCGGAGCGCGGCGCGGTCGGGTGGTCGGTCTCGTACGGCTTGTCCGCGGCCCCGTCGAAGACGTAGTCGGTGGAGATGTGCACCATGGTCGCGCCGACCTCCGCGCAGGCGGCGGCCAGGTGCGCCGGCGCGGCGGCGTTGACGGCATAGGCCCCGGCCTCGTCGGACTCGGCGCCGTCCACGTCGGTCCAGGCGGCGGTGTTCACGACCACGAGGCCGCCCTGGATCTTCGCCGGCCGGGCCTGGTCGCGGACGACGGCCCGCACCCGTGCCGGGTCGGTGACGTCCAGCTCGGCCCGGGTGAGCCCGGCCCAGGCGTGGACCCGTTCGTCCGCCTCCAGCAGCCGGCACAGGTCCACCCCGAGCTGACCGCCGGCTCCCGTCACCATCACGCGCACCCGGCAAGTGTCGCAGACCCAATTACCCGACCGGACGCGCACCCACCACCCATGAAGTCACATGCAGTATCCACGTAATTGCCAACGGCAATTGGCAGCTAAACTCAGGAGCGGCCCGTTGACTATGGGCTCAGCCGGCCAACGGCGGCCGGTTGCCGTCGTCCTGGAGAGATGGCGATCGTCGACTACTCGGAGATCAAGCTGGCCTGGCCGACGGCCGGGATCCCGCGGCAGGCAGCCTCGGCAGCCGATGCCCGCCGCGGACAGCTCGGTGCCGGCGCCCCTGCCGCCGGCACGCCCCGGCCACGCGCCCGCCGGCCCCGACTGCCGCGGACGGTCGTGCTGCTGACCGTGCTCCACATCGCCCTGCTGCTGACCTACTCGTTCGCCTTCACCACCTGGACGGGCTACGACGAGGCCCAGCACGTCGACATGGTCTACGGCCTGCAGCACGGCGCCGGCTGGCCGGCGCCCGGTGAACGGATCATCGCCTCGGGGATCGCCGCGACCTCGGACGACTTCGACCGTGGCCGCTTCGCCGAGATGTTCCAGTCGGGCGGCCGCGACAACGGCGCACCCCCGTTCGCCGAGATCGATCCGACCCCTCGTGACCAGCGCCTGTCCTTCGACAGGCTCGGTGGGCCCGCCCCGGTCACCGACGGGCGGCTGTCCAACCAGATGGTCCAGCACCCACCGCTGATCTACGCGATCGGGGCCGCCCTGCTGTCCGTCCTGCCCGGTTCCTCGAACTGGGCGTACGACCAGCAGGTCTGGGCGCTGCGCCTGCTGAACATCATCGTCGTGGCCCCGCTGCCGTGGCTCACCTGGGAGGCCTCCCGGCGGTTCGGGCTCAGCGCGCCGCTGGCCCAGGCGGCCGCCGCGGTACCGCTGGCCGTGCCCGGGCTCACCCGGGTCGGCGCCACGTTCAACAACGACGGCCTGCTGATGCTGTCGGTCAGCGGGCTGACGGTGCTGCTTGCCGGCGTGCTCACCGGCGACATGCGAAGACGGACGGCGGTGGGCGTCGGCCTGCTGCTCGGGCTCGCCTTCCTCGCCAAGGCACTCGCGCTGCCCCTGGTGGCCGTGGTCGCCGCCGCCTATCTCGCCGGCTGGGCCCGCCCCCGCCGCTCCCACCGGCCCGGCCGCCGCCTCCCCCGGTCTGTCGGCCCCCAGCCCATCAGCCCCCGGTCCATCAGCCCCCGGTCCGTCAGCCCCCGGCTCGCCGGTCGCCGCCTCCGCTGGTCGGCACGCCGCCCTCGCTGGTCCGGCCGGCACGGCCAACACGGCCCGCGCCGTGACGGCTGGACCGTGCCCATCCGGGTGCTGCGGGCGCCGCCGGTGTACCCGGCGCTGCTCGCGATCGGGATCGCCTGCGCCACCGGCGGATGGTGGTGGGTCCGTAACTACGTCCTCTACGACGCCGTTCAACCCAACGGATGGGCAACGGAACCCCCACGGCGCGAGCCGGTCCTGCTGCCGAAGTCCTTCTACACCTGGTACGAGTACTTCTGGCGGACCATCATCAGCCGGTTCTGGGGCGGTCTCGGGATGTTCGAGCCGCCCCAGCTCTCCCCGGTTGTGATCGTCATCGCGACCACGGCCGTAGTGAGCTGCGTGCTGGCGGCGGTCGTCCGTTCCCGGGCCACCGGTGAGGCGCCCCGGGGACACCGGTTCACCTGGCCGCGCGCGGCCGCGTCCGGACGCGCACTGGTGCTGCTCATGCCGATCATGCTGGCCTACCTGCTGGTGGGCCAGCGCAGCTATTCGGACTACCTGAAGTACACCCAGGGCATCGCCATCCAGGGCCGGTACCTCTACATGGGCGTGGTCGGCCTCGCCGTCGTCACCGCCGCTGGCCTCGGCCGGCTGCTGCGTGGGCACGAGCGGGCCGCCAGTCTGATCGTCCTGGTCGGCGCGCTCGGCATGCAGGCGGCGGCGCTGTGGGCGGTGTGCGGGTACTACTGGCTGCCGCGCGGCGAGTCGGCCCCCCCGCTGCACGTCGCCGAGATCGTCACCGTGATCGGACGCTGGGCGCCGTTCCCCGTCGGGGTGACAATCACCGTCTTCGCCCTCTGCCTGGTGATCGCCTGCGTCACCGTCGCCGAGATGGTCCGCGAAGCCCGTCGATGTCCCCTGGAGGAGCCAGGCGGTTCCTCGGGGGAGCCAGGCGCCCCCACGCCGCTGCCCGCGGCGCCCGCACTGCCCGGCCTCCGCCCGGCCGGGACGGCCGGAACCCTCCTGTCCCCGGTGCAACGACCCGGGCCCGGCCAGCGGCCCTGGACCGGCAGACGGTCCCCGGCCAGGCGATGGCCCCGGTCAGGGCGTGGTGGCGACCGAGACCCGGGAGTGGTCGCCGAGCATCAGCCGGTGCGCCCGCGGCCGGGCCGCCGACGGGACGACCTCGACGTCCCGCCCGATCAGTGAGTCCTCGATCCGCCCGATCCCACGGATGGTCGCCCGCTCCAGCACGATCGAATACTCGATCTCGGTGTCCTCGATCGCGCACGAATGGTAGATCGAGGTGAACGGGCCGACATACGAGTCGACGATCCTCGTGCCCCGGCCGATGATCGCCGGTCCGCGTACGGTGGAACGCACCAGTGACGCGCCCTCCTCGATCACGACCCGGCCGACGACCGTGCTGCCCTCGTCGACCACCMCGCGGACGGCCGGCTCCAGCGACTCCAGCAGGTGCCGGTTGGTCTCCAACATGTCGTCGAGCCGTCCGGTGTCCTTCCAGTAGCCCTCGACCAGGTGCGGCGCGACCTCGTAACCGCCGTCGACAAGCCACTGGATCGCCTCGGTGATCTCCAGTTCGCCGCGTGCGGACGGTTTGATCGCCCGCACGGCCTCGTGGACCGCCGGGCCGAACAGGTACACCCCGACGAGGGCAAGATCGCTCGGTGGCTGCCGGGGCTTCTCGACCAGACGCACGATCTGCCCGCCCGGCCCCAGCTCGGCCACGCCGAACGCGGACGGGTTGGACACCTTCGTCAGCAGGATGAGCGCGTCCGGCCCGCTGCGGCGGAACTCCTCCACCAGCCCCGAGATCCCGCCGATGATCAGGTTGTCGCCGAGGTACATCACGAACGGCTCGTCGCCAAGGAAGTCACGGGCGACGAGCACCGCGTGGGCCAGGCCCAGCGGCGCCTCCTGCCGAATGTAGGTGACCTCGATCCCCAGTTCGGCACCGTCACCGACGGCGGCCTCGATCTCCGCGGCGGTCTCCCCGACAATGATCCCGACATTCGTGATACCCGCGGCGGCTATTGCCTCCAACCCGTAGAAAAGCACCGGCTTGTTCGCCACCGGCACAAGTTGCTTGGCCGAGGTGTGGGTGATCGGACGCAGTCGTGTTCCGGAACCACCGGCAAGCACAAGAGCCTTCATGATCCGAACCTTATCGTGCGGCCGGGCGGCGACCGTACAAGCCCACAGCCATACGGGTCCAATACCCGTCGAACGACATTGTTCCGGACGGCGTACCGAACGGCGTACCGAACGGCGTATCGGACGGTGTACCGAACGACGCTCCGGACGGCCGGCGCTGGTTTCGGCCGGCCGCCGCGGTGGCCCGCGCTCCCCCGCCAGCCGCCGCCGAAACACCGGACCCATCGTCCTCAGGGCATCCCACAACGGGTGTGCCGTGCCTACGGCGGGTACCTTCAGCAATCAGGACCACAGTTGTCCTCCGCGGCCATGACGACAGTCATGACATCAGCGGTACGGGGGTAACGCCGCGATGAATCCAGCAGCCGGCCCGCGAACACCGGCGGGATCCGTCGGCATGCCGTCCGAAGACGGCACGAGCGGGCCACCGCCGGCCCGGCCGGCCTCGACGGCCCGCCAACGGCACCATCACCCGGGACATAGTGGTAAACAGGACCATATCCGGGGACGCGGGACACATCGGGTGGTGTGTACGTCCGTGGACCGGTGCCAGGCCATGGCGGGGGTGGGAGGTACGGCACGGTGACCGCTACGACCAGGGTTTCCGTGGACCAGCCTGCCAGCACCACGCCACCGCCGGGCCCGCGCCGCGTCCGAAGGGCCCGCCCGAGGGCGAGGTGGCGATGGTTCCTGCGCACCGCGAGGGAACGCCGGCGGCAACGCTCCCTGACCGGAAAGCTGCTGCTCGCCCTCGCCGCCGTGCTGTCGATGTCGATCGTCGTGACGAGCGTCGGCGGCTACTTCGCCTACCGCTATTTCGACTCCCAGATCACCAGGGTCACCCTGGCGCTCGGCGACGACCACGAACGACCGGCCGCGGCCCCGCCCGGGAGCACGAACTTCCTGCTGGTCGGATCGGACAGCCGGGCGGGCACCGGCAACATGTACCAGCGCCAGGAGGTCGTCGCCGGGGAACGCTCGGACACCACCATGCTCGCCCATCTGGACGCGAACGGAACAACCACGCTGGTGTCGTTCCCCCGGGACACCCTGGTGCGCGTTCCCGGCCACGGCCGGAACAAGCTCAACTCGGCGATCACGACCGGCGGCCCGTCGCTGCTGATCAAAACGATCGAGAACCTCACCGACATCAAAATCGATCATTTTGTGTCGATCGACCTCGCTGGCTTCAAGGCCATGACGGACGCCATCGGCGGGGTGACGGTATGCGTCAGAGCACTGCCGGACGGCAGCAGGTCCAACCTACGTGACGACTACTCACAGTGGCGCGGTGTCGTGGGCGAGAACCACCTCAACGGCGAACAGGCGCTGGCCTTCGTCCGGCAGCGCTACGGCCTGCCGGACGGGGACTTCGACCGGATCAGACGCCAGCAGCAGTTCATCAGCGCGGTGTTCCAGAAGGCCACCAGCAGCGGGGTACTCACCAACCCGGCCAAGCTGGAGGGCCTGCTCACCGCCGCCACCGGTGCGTTGACCGTGGACGCCGACACCACCGCCGACGACCTGCGCAACCTGGCGACCCGGCTGCGGGGCATGTCCGCGAACGCGATCAGCTTCGAGACCATCCCGGTCCACTCGCCGACGAGGGCCGAAGGGGCGAACGCGGCCGGCGAGATCGCGCCCTTCGGCTCCGTCCAGATCTACGACCCTGACGAGCTCGAGACGTTCCTGGCGCCGCTGCGCGGCCGTGGGAGCTCCGCGTCACAGCCGTCCCAGCGCCCCGGGACACCGACGCCGGTGCCGACACCGCCGGCTACGGCGACGACGCCCACGCCCACCGGCAGGACGCCGCTACGGCCGTCGTCGATCACGCTGGACGTTCTCAACGGCACCCCCACGGGCGGTCTCGCGACCAGCGCGGCCCGGGAACTGGCCGCGGCCGGCTTCCGGATCGCCCATGTCAGCAGCGCGGCCAACCGGCACACGGCCACCTCGCTGGTGCGCTACGGCCCGGGCAGCCTCGCCGCGGCGCGTACCGTGGCAGCCGCTGTCCCCGGGGCACAGCTGCGCGAGGATCCGGCCCTGTCGGAGCGTGTCACGCTGGTGCTCGGGACAGGCTTCAAAGGGGTGAACACAAAGGCGCTGGCAGTCACCCCGGGGCCGGCCGACACCCCGACCGACACCCCGACCGCGAGCCCGGAAGATGCCACCCGGGCCACCGACCCGGAGGGCAGCGCCCGCCCGGACAGCGGCGCCGGCGCGACAGACGCGGGCGGCACGGGCGGTACGGGCACGGGCGGTACGGGCACGGGCGGTACGGGCACGGCAACGGGCCGACCCGGCTCGACAGGCGCCCGGCCGAGCCCGACGCCACCGCCACCGCCCGTCACCGCGGCCGAGCTCACCGCCGGCTGCACGTTCTAGCCCCGTCAGCTCCAGCCCCGTCGAGTCTGGACCCGTCAGACCAGGCCAGGGCCAGATCAAGGCCAAAATCAGGTCCCGCCCAGGGCCAGACCCGGTCGTCCAGGTCGGGAACAGCCGCGGAGCTGGCAGGACCGGCCCGGACAGCTGCCGGCCGTCCCTGGACGGGTGTGCGGTGTCTCGTTTCTCTCGTTCGGCGGGCCGGAGCGTCGGCTGTCCGCTGGCTAGAATCGCTGCGAACCGGGAGTAGTCGGTCCCGGATCACCAGCGCAGCCAATGCCGTCTGCCATCCGCCGCGTAGGGTGCCGGCACAGCGCGGGTGGGCCTATGGCGGGCCCGTCCGTCTCGGACACCCGATCCGGCGAACCATGACCTGAGTGACGATGATGTTACTTATGGTTCTTCCCAGCACCCGGTGGTGAGCTGTCGTTCGCCTCATGGCAACGTCAGAGCGGCCCAAAGCGTCCTAATCAGACAGGGCCACACTGCCTCGTGGAGACCGACACCGCCACAGAAGTCGCCCCGGCCGAGGAGGACTGAACAAGCCGGTGAGTCGCAGACCTGCGCGCCGGCCGGCATTGCCCGCCGAGCTCAACCCAYGGCTCCCCCGGAGCGCGCGCCGCCACGGGCGCTCACCGCTGCGCGTGCTGTCGGTCGGGGCGGCCGCCGCCCTGTCGGTACTGGTCCTGGCGGTCAGCTCCATCGGGTGGGCGGCATATCGCTACTTCAACAGCTCGGTCACCGGGGTCGCCTGGTCGCCCGGCGGCAGCCGGCCGGCCGAACGGCCCGGGGAGATGAACATCCTCCTGCTCGGGGACGACAGCCGGACGGGCACCAACGGCGAGTACGGCCAGGTCGACGGAGTCCGCTCCGACACCACGATCGTGGCCCACTTCGGGGCGGACGACTCCGTCACCCTGGTCTCCTTCCCTCGGGACACTCTCGTGACGGTGGCCCCCGGCCTCACGAAGACACCCCGGGACGGCAAGGACAAGCTGACCAACATCCTGTCCTACGGCGGGGTGGAAGGGCTCACCCGCACGCTGGAGAACCTGACCAGCCTGAAGATCGATCACTTTATCGCGATCGACCTCGCCGGCTTCAAGACCATGACCGACGCGGTCGGCGGGGTGGACGTGTGCGTGGCGCCGCTGCCCGGCGGCGGCACGTCCAACCTGCGCGACAACTACTCGCAGTGGCGGGGGAAGCTCGGCGTCAACCATCTCAACGGCGACCAGGCACTCGCCTTCGTCCGCACCCGGCACGCGCTGCCGGACGAGACCTACCGGGTCGCCCGTCAGCAGCAGTTCCTGTCGAAGCTGCTGGACAAGGCGACCAGCGCGGGCGTCCTCACCAATCCGGTGCGGATCACCCAGCTGATCGGCGCTGTCGGCGGCTCGCTCAAGGTCGACAACGGCCTCACCGAGAACGGCGCAATGATCAAAATTGCGCAACGGCTCAGCGCGATTACCAGTGGAAAAGTGACATTTATCACTATACCCACCTTCGTACCAACGAAGGCGGACGGTGCCATCAACGACAAGGGCGAGATCCCCCCACACGGCCAGGTGCTGTTCTACGACCGCGCCGGCCTGGCCGCCCTGCTCGCTCCGCTGCGGCCCGCGACGGACAACCCGCCGGCCGCCGGCGGCAGGAGCGACGACGGAGCCGCCAGTCAGCCCTCGCTCCCGCCGGCCCAGGTGAGTATCGCCGAAGTCCGCAACAAGACCGGCCGCTCCGGCCTGGCCGCGCAGACGACCGACGCCCTCAGCGCTCTGGGCTTCGCCGGCTCGATGCGGAAGACCACCGGCCCGGCCGGACAGGTCATGACGGAGATCCGCTACCCCGCCGGGCAGAAGGAAGCCGCGCAGACGCTCAGCCGGCTGATCACCGGCTCGCAGACCGTCGAGGATCCGACGATCAGCCGGGGGCTGGTCGTCGTCCTCGGCGCCTCGTTCACCGGTGTGACCAGCGCGCTGGACCTGCCGGCCGCGCCCGGTAGCGCGTTGCGCGGGGCGGTGGGAGCCGGCTCGGCCAGTGGCACGACAGCGGCCGGAGCGGGGGCGGCACCGGGCGCACCCGCGTCAGCGGCACCGACCGTCGCCCCTGCGAACACATCCTGCACACCTTGAGCAGACACAGCTTTTCGTGATCAAAACTCTCGTGGCCGGCACGCCTGTGGCCGGCATACCGTGGTGCCGGCCACACCGCCGGCTGAAACCCGCCGGAACGAACGCTGGCTGACATGCCGGCCGACAAGGCTGGCCCACAAGGCTGGCCGGGGCGCCAACCATGCCACCAGAAGACCGGCCGGACCGGCGGTGCTCTACCGTAGGCGTCCYATGAGTACGAGCATTCGATGAGTTCATYGCCCCTGCCCGCGGGACGCCTTCTCGACGGGGTTCTCACCGGCGTCCTGGACACCGCTGAGACTGCCGTGCCCGCGCACGCCCTCGGCGCTCCAGCCGGCGTGGACGGTTCAGCCGACGTGGCCGGTGTCGCCGCGCTGCTGGCCCGTCGGGTACGCGCGGACGCAGGACGTCCGTTGCTGACCTTCTACGACGACGCCACCGGCGAGCGGACCGAACTGTCCGCCACCACCGTCGACAACTGGGTGGCCAAGACCGCGAACCTGCTCGTCGACACACTCGGTGTCACCACGGGTGACACCGTCCGGATCGCCCTGCCGCCGCACTGGCAGACCGCGGTGGTGCTGCTCGCCGCGTGGTCGGTGGGCGCCCAGGTGGGTGTCCACCAGCCCGGCGCCGCCACCGGCGCAGGTGCCGCGGCCGGCGCGGGTGCCGTGGTCGGGACGGACAGCCACGACGACCCGCCGGTAGCGGTGTTCGTGACCGAGCAGGCCGTGGACGACCCGGCCGTGGTGGGCGACGGAGCKGAGATCATCGCGCTGTCCCTGCGCCCACTGGGTGGGCGGCTGGCCCAGCCGGTGCCAGGGGTGCTCGACTTCGCGGCCGAGGTCCTCAGCCACGGCGACCGCTTCACCCCGCCGGCGCCACCGGCGAACCAGCGGTTCCTGGCCCGGCTGGCCGGCTACTACGCGCGGACCTGGGAGCTGGCCGCGACGGACCGTGTGCTGACCACGGCCGGCTACGACACGCCGGACGGCCTGTTCGGCGGCCTGCTGGCCCCGCTGGCCGCCGGCGCGTCGGTGGTCCTCTGCCGCCATCTCGACCCGGGCCTGCTCGCCCGGCGGATCGCCGTCGAGCGCGTCACCGCCATATGCGCCCCGACCCGCTACGACCCGCTCCAGCCAGCCGCGTCCGAACCAGCCGACCCGACCAGACCGCCCAGACCGGACACCCCCGCGGAGCGGGCAACACCCACCGTCCGTCACCTCACCACCGGCCTGCCGTAACCGGACGCGCCAGCTGTACGTCGCAGAACGGACACCATCCCATGCGGACGGCCATCAGCTGTCAGAGAAGCAGGCCCATCCCCCGGCGCGTGGCGCCGGGAGAGTCAGAGGGTGACCTCACTGAGTTCGCCGGTGGCCACGTCGTAGATAAAGCCCCGGACGGATGTCGTGGCGGCCAGGAAGGGGTTGGAGCGCAGCCGCGCGATGGACAGCCGCACGTTCTCCTCGAGATCGGAGAACGCGTGGACGGGCCAGTCCGGGCGGGCACCGGTGCGTTCGAGCAGCTTGTCCCGGAACCCGTCATCGGTGATCGAAATCATCCCGCACTGAGTGTGGTGCAACAGGATGATCTCGGTGGTGCCCAGCTCGTGCTGGCTGACCGCCAACGAACGGATCATGTCGTCGGTGACCACTCCGCCGGCGTTGCGCAGGACGTGCGCGTCGCCTTCGCCCAGCCCCAGCAGGGCGTGCACGTCCAGACGGGCGTCCATGCAGGCCAGGACCGCGACCCCGGTGGTCGGACGGGCCGACCGGGCCTGCGGCTGACCGCTGCTCCGCCGGGCGGCCGCGAAGTCGGCGGCACGCCCCGCCAGGACGTCGGTGACGCTGTGGGAACTTTCCAGGCTTGACGGATCATCGCGAGCGTCGACCGTGGTCATGGTCGTACAACCTCCATCGGCGCGGTGCATGCATCGGCACGGTGGGCATATCGGACAGCGGGTGCATCGGACGGTGGACACATCGGACGGTGGACACGGCCACCGGCGATCCGTGTGGCACACGGCGACATCGCCATGCGGATCGCCGTGGCGGCACCGACAGCGCATGACGCCCCGCCGCACCCCGATGGGCGCCGCCGCGGGGCGAACGGTGTCGGGCCGCCACCACGGCCAGCCCCAACCAGCATGACGCGGCCACACCGATTCCGCCAGCGTTCGCCGCGGCCGGCGGCATCACGATGCCGGCCGGGTCGCGTCACGATGCCGGCCAGCGTTCAGACCGGCCAGGTGCAGATGCCGGCCAGGTGGCGCTGTCGGCCAGGCCGCCCGCGGGCCGGCCGAGTCGTGTGCCGGTCGGGTCGTCGCTGTCCGCCAGGTGACGGCTGTCCGCCAGGTGTCAGGCCGGAACAGCGCCCCGCAGGCATCACCCGCCGGGGCACGGGTCATACTTACCGTGAGGAGATCGGCAACTGAACGGCCCACAGACGTGACACAGACGTGACACGGGTATGACACGGACAGGGCGCTGGTGGGCTGTGTACCCGGCCGGGCAAACGGCGATCGCGGTCAGAGCGTAGTCACGACCGCACCCCGGCCGCCGGCGACGGCCGGGAACCCGGGGGGGTCGGATGGGTCCAGGACAGCGGTCTGTACGCTCAGCCGGTGACACAAACCGGTCGAGATCACATGAGGTGAGCGTGGCATCAATGGACGACGGTTCCAGGCGGTCGCGYTGGCAGCTACTTGCTCATGAAATGGCGAAGTTCGGTGTCGTCGGCGGCTTCTGCTACCTCGTCGACGTCCTCGTCTCCAATCTGTGCCATGGCGTTTTCGGTATGGGCTGGCTCAGYGCGAAAACCGTCTCCACCATYGTGGCCGCAACCTGCGCCTACATCGGCAACCGGCACTGGTCCTTCACGCATCGCGCACGTACCGGCCTACGGCGTGAATACACCCTCTTCGTGATCCTCAACGCCATCGGGCTCGGGATCGCCCTGGCCTGCCTCGGGATCGCCCGCTATGTGCTGGACCTGAACAGCGTGCTGGCCTTCAACCTGGCCGGAAACGTGGTCGGCACCGGCYTCGGCACCATCTTCCGGTTCTGGGCGTACAAGCGGTGGGTTTTCCTGCATCCGGAYGACCCGAAGGCCGTGCTGTACGCCGAGACCGACGCCCGGCGCGGCCAGYGCCTGCCCGAGCCGGTAGGCCGTCTGTAACCGCGGAAAAGCCGCTGGTAAACATCTGGAACGGATTGCGCCGGAACGGATGCTCCTGGTTTTCCAGCGTGGTTCCGTTCCTGTGACGGCCACGCCGCACGGCACCTTTCGCCCCGTCTCGRCCGGCTGGCCGGCCCCGGGCCTGGTCGTGTCCCGGCCGGCCAGGTGAGCCAGGGCCGACCACGAGGAGAACCGCCCCGCGGGACGACATGCCGCCGGAGGCCGTCGCTGCCCGTACCCATCGCATGGTTTGCCCGTCCCGCGGCCTGTCGGGCCCCTGTCGGGTCTATCGGGCAGCCGTTCGCCGGTACATACCGGTCAGCCGGTTCAACCGGCACGGTTTGACCGGCACGACCCACCGGCACGGTTCGATCAACGCGGCTCACCCGCACTGCCCGGGAATGCTGCCCGGGCAGGCGGTGTGGACGCTCCCACCGTCGCGCGCCGGCGTCAACATGCTCCCGGGCTGGCAACCAGGAATCCGATGCACGGCAACCCTGCGTAGTATCAGCCAAGGTTCACAGACGCACCGGGGAGGATTCGTCCCGCCTCGGACACCGTCGKCGCAGCCACCATGCCCAGGCCGTGTCCGATGGATGCTGGCCGACGCGAGCACCGCCCGCGCGATCGGACATCCGTCGGGTACAGCCCACCCCGTGACCCGGACCATGGCCGCCGCACCGGATGATGTGCCGCCGTATCCACGCAGACCGCATCAGAAGATCTGCATACCTGACCCACCGGGGGGGACGTGGCAACCGGACTGACACTCGCGGTCGATATCGGCACTGGCTTCACCGTGGCCGCGACCGCCGTCGACGGCCGATCGGAACCCTTACCGCTAGGTCCGGACGGACCGATGCCCGCCGTTGTCAGCCTGAGCCACGACGGCCGGCTGCTGACCGGCTCGGCCGCCGTCGACATCGCGGTGACGCATCCCGACCGCGCGCAGCCCCGCCCTCTGCGGGCGCTGGAGAGCACCGAGCAGGTGCAGCTCGGCGGCACGGCCATCCCCACGATCGAGCTGGTCGCGGCCGTCCTGCGCCAGGTCTCACACGAGACGATGAGCCGTTTCCCGGGCCCGCCGCCGGCGCAGGTGGTCCTCACCGCGCCGGTCCGCTGGGGTTCCGCCGAGGTCGAGCGGCTGCGGGCCGCCGCGTTCCGGGCGGGCCTGAGCAGCGTCACCCTGCTCCCGGAACCGGTCGCGGCGGCCCGCTGGCAGGCCGATCCGGCCGGCTTCCAGCCGGGGACGACCGTCGCCGTCTACGATCTTGGCGCCACGAGCCTGGCGACGACCGTTCTCACCGCGACACCCGGCGGGTTCGACATCCGCGGTGAGCCAGGCGGCAACCCCGGCTTCGGGGGCGACACGATCGACGACATCCTGCTGCGCAGGATCGGCGAGCGGGCCACGAAGACCGACTCACAGGCCTGGAACGCGCTGTGGGCCGACCAGAGCCCGTCCGGGCAGCGGTCGCGCGGCCAGATACGTCAGCAGGTCGTCGCGGCGAAGGAAGCGCTGTCGACCGCCAGCAGCCACACCGTCCGGGCCGGCGGATCCGTCGGGGACCTCGAGCTCACCCGGGCGGACCTGGAGGCCGCGATCGAGGGCGAGCTGCGCGCCACCGTGGCGGAGCTGATCCGGACGGCCGAGAGCGCGGGTGTGCGGCCAGGCGGGCTCGCCGAGGTGTTCCTCGTCGGCGGATCGACCCAGATACCGCGGATATCAGCGCTGCTGCTGGAAATGGTCGGCGTCTCACCCCGCCCGCCTCGCGACCCGCGGTACGCGGTCGCGCTGGGCGCGCTGGTCGCCGTCGGCGCGGCCAGTGGCCCCGCGCCGACGGGCCACGGGCCGGGGCGCCCGGCCGGTGGGGCCGCTGGGATCGGTGGGGCTGCGGGGGCCGCCGCGGCCGGCGGGATCGTGGGGGCTGCGGCGGCCGGTGGGGCCGTCCCCGCGCAGCCTGGTCCCGACCTCAACGCGACCCGCTTCCTCCCGGAGGCCGGGCCGGCCCGGGCCGCAGCCGGCCCCGACGCGGAGCCACGCCAGGGGCAGGAGCAGTACCCGTCCGGGCCGCAGGGGCCGTACCAGCCCGGGACACCGGACGAGTACGCGCCCACCGCCAGGGCCCCGTACGGGCAGTTCCCGCCCGGCGCCCAGCACCCCTATCCGCCGACCACCCCCCAGGGCGGCTTCGCGCAGTCAGGCGGATATCCCCCGCCCGGCGGGTATCCGCCCGGCTCCTATCCGCCGCCGGGCGGATACCCGCCGGGCGGCTATCCGGCCGGTCCGTACCCGGCGGATCCGTACCAGCCGGGCCCGTACCCGGCCGGCGGACCGCCGGGACAGCCGACGCCGAGACGAACCGGGCTGATCATCGGAATCGTTGCGGCGGTCCTGGTCGCCGTCGCCGTCCCGGTGATCGCGCTGACCGTGGCCGGTTCCGACAAGTCCGGGGGCAGGGCGTCCGCCGGCCCGACCCTGCCGGTGATCCCCGCCGGGCCGACGGGCGCCGCCACGTCGACGTCCGGACGGCCGTCGGCGACCCCGGCCACGACACCGCCGAGCGCCAGGTTCACCGGCGGCCTTACCGCCGCCCAGAGCGACCTGGAGGCGACGCTGGACCCCACCGAGATAGACGACTGCGTGGGGAACTCGGACGACGAGGACTCCGACATCGAAGCGTCCCTGACCTGCCGGTCGAGTAGCGGGACGCTGGTACGCGCCTTCCACTACTACGACAGCGGCTCACTGCGTAACGACATCGACTACCGGTCGGGCCAGATCACCGAGGACGGTTCCTGCCGCACCGGCAGGAACAGCATTGAAACCTGGCATGTGACCAGTCGGCCGAACGTGGACGTCGGATCACTGCTGTGTTATCACGACGGCGGTAACTATGTGATTTTCTGGAGCTACGACGACGATCTCACCGCCTTTGCCGCCCAGGGTACCGACGCGGCGGCGCTCTTCAAATGGTGGCAGGGATTCGACCCGCTGGCCTGACCCGGCCGCACAACCGGCGGAAACAACCGGACAACCAACGAGAAAAACCRCCGGCAGGAACAACCGCTGACAGCGGGCGGCCGCTAACGCGGATAACCGCTGTCGTCGGCGGGGCCGCGCAGCCGTGCCGCGTTCTCCTCGGCCAACCGGTAGAGCGTGGCATACACCTCCTCGGCATGGGGCAGGTTCACCAGTACGAGCCGGCCGCGCTGCCCCCCGCTGTCGATCGAGAGTGTGCCGGATCCCACCAGGCCCTCCCAGAAGGAACGGCTGAACGAGACGTCGCTGAGCCGGAGCAACGGGATGTCCCGGCCGTAGCGGGAGAGGATTCCCGCGCGGACGACGACCCGTTCCGTCGTCACCACGTAGTGGGTGGTCACCCATCGTAACCACGGCCGCAGGCTTGTGAAGAAGAGCAGGACCGCCCCGGCCGCGACGATCAGCCACTGGGCCGCCTGCTGGAACGAGCCCGCCGGGACGGCCAGCACACCGAAGAGGGTCAGGCCGAGAAGCACGACGAAGGCCACCGCTGGTCCGGTCAGCCTGATCCAGTGCGGATGCAGGTGTAACACGACCTGTTCGTCGCTGGTCAGAATGTTGTCCGGGAATCCCACCCGGCGATGGTCTCACCGCCGCGGCGGCCGACGGAGCCAAGGGGCGGGCCGAGCCGAGGGACAGGCCGACCGAGGGACGGCACACCATTACAGCCATGGCCGGGCGTCACCCGACGGCGCGGTTGCCCGCGGGCGCGTGGACCAGCCGCGTGTCCACGGCCAACCGCTCAGGAGGCGGTAGCTCTACCCGAGAGCGCACGGGCCCGAGCCGATGGTGGCGCCGGAGAACGTCAGCGGCGGCTTCCCCGAGGACGCGCGGGCCGGGGCGTCAGCGGAGGTGGACGACGTCCCCGGCGGCGAACGCCCGCCCGTCGACGACCAGCCGGCCGTGATCGTCCACGTCGGTCGCGGTGCCCGTGACCACCGATCCGTCGGGCAGCTCGACCCGTACCCGCTGGCCGAGCGTGTCGCACACCGACCGGTAGGCGTCCGCGGTGGCGGTGGGCTCGGCGAGCCAGCGCCGGTACACCCTGACCAGCCCCCGCAGCAGCTCGATGAGCAGTTCCCCCCGGCCGACGAGTGGCCGCGACTCCTGCCGCTGGCGCAACGCGACGCTGGTGGCCCCCGGCGGCAGCTCGTCGACGTCGTTGTCGACGTTGAGGCCAATGCCGACGATCACCGCGACCGTCCCGGAGCGGTCCCGGTCGGGGACGGCCTCGGCAAGGATCCCCGCCAGTTTCTCGCCGGCCACGAGCACGTCGTTCGGCCATTTGAGACCCGCCGGTATCCCCGCGAACTCACGCAGCGTCGAGGCCAGCGACAGGCCGGTGACCAGCGGCAGCCAGCCCAGCGCTCCCGCCGGCACGGCCGGCCGCAGCAGCACGGAGAAGGTCAGGCCCGCGCCCGACGGCGACGTCCACGACCGGTCGAGGCGCCCGCGACCGGCCCACTGGTGCTCGGCGACGAGCACCTGCCCCTCGCCGGCGCCGGTCTTCGCGGCGGCGACGAGGTCCGCGTTGGTCGAACCGGTCTCCTGGACGACCCGGACACTCAGGCCGTCCCCGGCGAGCGCGGCCGCGAGCAGGCCGGCGTCCAGCGGAAACCGCCGGTGCCGCGTCATCGATGTCCACATGTCAGCCAGAGTCCCACCGCATCCTCACCGCCGACGGCTGAAAGTCATATCGCACCGCGGCCACGCGCCCGGATCAAGAGGTAGTTGTCGCAGAATCGAGCGCGGGAGGCCACGACGGCCGTACGCTGCCCGGCATGGCGCTTCCTGTTCCCGCTCAGAACCCCTCGCACGATCCGGTACCCGATCCTCTCACAACTGCCGGCAAAATCGCCGAGTTGAAGCGCGTGATCGACGAAGCGGTACATGCCGGTTCTCAACGGGCAGTCGACRCACAGCATGCCAAAGGCAAGTTGACGGCCCGTGAACGGATCGAGGCCTTCCTCGACCCGGGCTCCTTCGTTGAGACGGACGCCCTCGCCCGGCACCGCGCGCACGACTTCGGCCTCGACCGCAACCGCCCGTATGGTGACGGTGTGGTGACCGGCTACGGCACGGTCGACGGTCGCCAGGTGTGTGTGTTCAGCCAGGACTTCACCGTCTTCGGCGGCAGCCTCGGCGAGGTTCTCGGCGAGAAGATCGTGAAAATCATGGATCTGGCGCTGAAGACCGGCTGTCCGGTGGTGGGCATCAACGACTCCGGCGGCGCGCGCATCCAGGAGGGTGTCGTCGCGCTCGGGCTGTACGGCGAGATCTTCTATCGCAACGTGCTGGCGTCGGGAGTCGTCCCGCAGCTCTCACTGATCATGGGCCCGTGCGCCGGTGGTGCCGTGTACTCCCCGGCCATCACCGACTTCACGCTGATGGTCGACCAGACCAGCCACATGTTCATCACCGGTCCGGACGTCATCAAGACCGTCACCGGTGAGGACGTCGGCATGGAGGAACTCGGCGGCGCCCACACCCACAACTCCCGCAGCGGGGTCGCGCACTTCCAGTCCGCGGACGAGGCTGACTGCCTGGAGACCGCCAAGGCGCTGCTGGCGTTCCTGCCGTCGAACAACCTGACGGACCCGCCCGTCTTCGCCGAGGTGGCCGACGTGGAGGCGGAGGTCACACCGGAGCTGGACACGTTCATCCCGGACTCGTCCAACACACCGTACGACATGCACACGGTGCTCGGCTACCTGCTCGACGACGGTGACTTCCTGGAGGTCCACGCCCAGTTCGCGCAGAACCTGCTCTGCGGGTTCGGCCGGGTGGACGGGCGTTCCGTCGGCATCGTCGCCAGCCAGCCGATGCATTTCGCCGGCACCCTCGACATCGACGCCAGTGAGAAAGCGGCCCGCTTCGTCCGGACCTGTGACGCGTTCAACATCCCGATTCTCACGCTGGTCGACGTACCGGGCTTCCTGCCCGGAACTTCGCAGGAATGGAACGGCATCATCCGCCGGGGCGCAAAGCTTATATACGCTTATGCCGAGGCGACGGTACCAAAAGTGACCATCATCACACGTAAGGCATACGGTGGCGCTTATGACGTCATGGGCTCGAAACATCTGCGCGCCGACGTCAACCTGGCCTGGCCGACCGCGGAAATCGCGGTGATGGGCGCCCAGGGCGCCGTGAACATCATCTATCGGCGTGAGCTCGCCGCTACCGAGAATCCCGACGCCCGTCGCGCGGAGCTGATTGCCGACTACACCTCGCATTTCGCCACTCCGTACATAGCGGCCGAACGCGGGTATATCGACGCGGTCATTCTCCCGTCGGAGACCCGGCGTGAGGTGATCCGGGCGCTGCGACTGTTGCGGACCAAGCGGGAGTCGCTTCCTCCCAAGAAGCACGGAAACATCCCGCTGTGACCCTCCCGGGGGACACCACGGACCGCTCGCCCGCCCCCGCCGTCCCGCCGGTGGCGGGGCCGGGCGAACGGTCCGGGAGCCACGAAAGGATGATCAGATGAGCAGTGCCGGCGACGGCCGCGCCCCACGCCCGCACCTACAGGTGGTGCCGACGAACGCGTCCGCCGAGGAGATAGCCGCCCTGATAGCGGTGCTCTGCCTGCGGACGGGGGCGGCGGCCGCCCCCGCCCCGCCCTCCTCGGCCTGGTCGGACCGGTCCGCGACGCTGCGACGAACCGTGCATTCCGGACCGGACGGGTGGCGTTGGACGGGATTCACTCCGGGTACCCGAACCCGAGCCGACTGGTAATCATCCGATCACATTCGGATATCACCGACCGTTTCGCGGGGCCGGACATCCGCACCAGCTCCGCGAAACAGCGGGAATGGCAGGTTTGTGGGCGCCGGGGATACACATTCCCCGGCGCCTTTCATGATCGATTCACTACACCACCAACGCGATCTCGGCAAGCAGGGACCCGACCAACAAACCCAGCCGATCAATGTTGGTCATCGAGTCCACCACGGCGGTCACGGCCCTGGCGGTACAGGACCCGCACAAGGATTCCTTTAACATTGCCAGAACAACAGCCTGCGCCGCCGAACTCGCCTAGACTCAGCCACGCTGAACGAGGACGGGAGAAACGTGCGTAAGATCCTCATTGCCAACCGGGGAGAGATCGCTGTCCGGGTCGCCCGGGCATCCCGCGACGCCGGATATGCCAGTGTCGCCGTATACGCGGAGCCTGACATCGACGCTCTGCACGTACGCATCGCGGACGAAGCGTACGCCCTCTCCGGCAGCACACCGGGTGACTCGTACCTACGGATCGACAAGATCCTCGATGCGGCTCGCGCCAGCGGCGCCGACGCCGTCCACCCCGGATACGGCTTCCTGTCGGAGAACGCCGACTTCGCCGAGGCCGTCATCGAGGCCGGGCTGACCTGGATCGGACCGCCTCCCGAGGCCATCCGGCGCCTGGGCGACAAGACCGCCGCCCGCCACATCGCCCTCGCCGTGGGCGCCCCGCTGGCACCCGGCACCCCCGACCCGGTCGCCAGCGTGGACGAGGTGGTGGCCTTCGCCGAACAGCACGGGCTGCCGGTCGCGATCAAGGCGGCGTTCGGTGGCGGTGGCCGCGGGCTCAAGGTCGCCTGGAACGCCGAGGAGCTGCCCGAACTGTTCGAGAGCGCGGTGCGGGAGGCCACCGCAGCCTTCGGCCGCGGCGAGTGCTTCGTGGAGCGCTACCTCGACCAGCCCCGCCACGTCGAGACCCRGATCCTCGCGGACAGCCACGGCACGGTCGTCGTCGTCGGCACCCGGGACTGCTCCCTGCAGCGGCGCTACCAGAAGCTCGTCGAGGAGGCGCCGGCACCGTTCCTCACCGAGGAGCAGCGCACCTCGCTCTACGAGGCGTCCCGGGCGGTCGTCCGGGAGGCCGGCTACGTGGGAGCGGGCACGGTCGAGTTCCTCATCGGCCGGGACGGGACGATCAGCTTCCTCGAGGTCAACACCCGGCTACAGGTCGAGCACCCCGTCACCGAGGAGACCAGCGGCATCGACCTCGTCCGGGCCCAGTTCCGGATCGCCGAGGGCGAGGCGCTCGACCCGGTCGACCCCGCCCCCCGGGGGCACTCGATCGAGTTCCGCATCAACGGCGAGGACCCTGGCCGCAACTTCCTGCCGGCGCCGGGAACGGTCACCCGGTTCGTCGCGCCCACCGGGCCGGGCGTGCGCGTCGACACCGGCATCGAGTCCGGCGCCGTCATCGGCGGGGCCTTCGACTCGCTGCTCGCCAAGCTGATCGTCACCGGCGCGACCCGCACCGAGGCCCTGGAGCGTGCCCGCCGCGCCCTGGACGAGACAGTCCTGGAGGGCCTGGCCACGGTTCTGCCGTTCCACCGGGCCGTCGTGCGGGATCCGGCGTTCGCGCCGGCCGACGCCACCGAGCCGTTCCGGGTGCACAACCGCTGGATCGAGACCGAGTTCGACAACACCATCCCCGTCTTCACCGGCGGGGTGGACGCCGACACCGAGCAGGCGGCCCGCGAGTCGGTCGTCGTCGAGGTCGGCGGCCGGCGCCTGGAGGTCGTCCTGCCCGCGGGCTTCGGCGCGGCGGCCACCGCGGGCGGCCCGGCGGCCGGTGCTGGAGCGGCCCGGCCACGGCGGCGGTCCGGCGCCAAGGCCGCCCGCGTGGCCAGCGGGAACGAGCTGACCAGCCCGATGCAGGGCACCATCGTCAAGATCGCGGTCAGTGACGGGGACACCGTCGAGGCCGGTGACCTCGTCGTCGTCCTGGAAGCCATGAAGATGGAGCAGCCGATCACCGCGCACCGGGCGGGCACCGTCGCCGGGCTCACCGCGACCGTCGGCGCGGTCGTCTCCAGTGGCGCCGTCCTCTGCGAGATCAAGGACTAGTGGAGCCGGGGCCCGCCCGGCCCGGCCCGGTTCGTTCGTAGTTCGTAGGCTGGTGCTCATGGGCACCGACGGCGCGGACGACAGCGGGACGGACCGGGGCGGGGCCTACCCGCCGTCCGCGAGGAGCTCGACACGACCAGGCGGCGCGGCACCGGCGTCAGGATCGGTGCCCGCCGAACCGGCATCGGCCGAGCGGCCGCCGCTGACCGGCCGGATCTACTACCTGGTGGGTGGGACGCTGCCCCCGCGGTACAACCAGTGGATCTCCCACGATCTGACCGGACCGCGGTGGCGCGTCCGGCAGGCGTCCCGGCCGCCGCTGCTCATGCTGCCGTTCGCCGTCATGTTCGCGCTGCTGCCCGGGCGCCTCAACGTCCGGCTCACCATCGCGATCGTCCTGCTGGCGATCGCGGTCGGCCTGGGGTTCGCCACCGCCGGCTACTTCCGCAACCGTCGTCTCGTCCAGCACGGCTTCCCACCGGTGTTCCCACCCGAGGAGGACGAGAACACCAGCCCCGAAGACGCCGGCCACGCGGCCGCCGATCACACTGCTGCCGATCACACAAATATCGATCATAACCGCGCAGGAACCGGCCGCGACCGCCCGGGGGCGGAGGACCACTGACCCCCGGCGGCCACGCAGCCGCCACCCGAAACGACCCGTCAGCCGGACCGGCCCTCTGACAGCCCTCTGACAGCCTCTGCCGGCCACACCCGCCGACCAGCACTCGCCATCAACCGCGGCTGCCAGCCGCGACTGTCAACCGCGGCTGGCGCTGGTCAGAAGCTCGCGAACAGGTCCCGGGGCATGGCGATGCGGGCTGCCTCGGTCAACGAGCCGGACACCGACGGGTAGATCGTGAAGGTGTGGGCCACCTGATCGACGGTGAGACCGTTGGCCACCGCCAGCGAAACCGGAAAGATCATCTCTGACGCCCGCGGTGCCACGATCACCCCGCCGAGGACGCTGCCGCTGCCCGGCCGGCAGAACAGCTTCACGAAACCGTCGGTGATGCCCTGCATCTTCGCGCGCGGGTTGCGCGCCAGCGGGAGGATCGTCGTCTGCGCCGCCACCGCGCCCGACTCGATCATTTTCTGTGAGATGCCGACCGTCGCGATCTCCGGCTCGGTGAAGATGTTGGACGACACGGTGYCCAGCCGCAGCGGCGTGACCGCCTCGCCGAGCGCGTGCCACATGGCGATCCGGCCCTGCATCGCGGCGACGGACGCCAGCGGCAGCACCCCGGTGCAGTCGCCGGCGGCGTACACCCCCGGCACCGACGTTCTCGACATCCGGTCGACCTCGATGTGGCCGGTCGGGCTGCGGCGTACCCCGACCTCGGCAAGCCCGATGTCCGACGTCCGCGGCACCGACCCGACGGCCATCAGGACGTGACTGCCGGTGATGGTCCGGCCGTCCGCGAGATCGACCTCGACGCTGTCACCGACCCGGCGGGCGGCCTCGGCCCGGGCCCGGCTGAGCACGGTCACCCCGCGGCGCTGGAAGACCTCCTCGAGCACCTTGGCGGCGTCCGGGTCCTCCCCGGGCAGCACCCGGTCCCGGGAGGAGACGAGCGTCACGTTCGCACCGAGCGCCTGATAGGCGCTGGCGAACTCGGCGCCGGTGACACCGGAGCCGACAACGATCAGATGCTCGGGCAGCTCCCGAAGATCATAGATATGGCGCCAGGTGAGAATTCTCTCACCGTCCGGTTCGATGTTCGGAAGAACTCTCGGTGACGCTCCGGTCGCGATCAGGATGATGTCGCCGAAGAACGCCTCCCCGGAGGCGACCTCGACGGCGTGCGGGCCGACCAGCCGGCCGCGGGCGTGCACCACCCGGACGGCCTCCTTCTCCAACCGGGTCTCGATGTCGCGGGACTGCGCCGCGGCAAGCCCCCGCACCCGGGCGTGGACCCGCTCGATGTCCACACCGATGCCGGGCGGCAGCCCCGGGCCGGGCGCCGCCCCGGCGTCCCAGCCCGCCTCCGGCAGGACGTGCCCACCGTCACGCAGCCGGACTCCCAGGGACGGCGCCGCGGCCAGCTCCGTCATCGCGGCCGACGTGGCGATCAGCGCCTTGGACGGGACACAGTCGGTGAGGACGCACGCACCACCCACCCCGTCCGAATCGATGAGCGTGACGAACGCCCCAAGCTCAGCCCCGACAAGAGCCGCCTCGTACCCTCCGGGTCCGCCTCCGAGAATGACGATTCGCGGCACCTGCGCGCTCCCTTCGGTGGGTGGGATTCCCACCAGCTATCTTGCCTTGTCCGATGTGTGAGCAACCATCGCATGAACAGTCACTCGGCCGACGTGCGCGGACGCTCCCCCGCCGGGCCGGCATCGGGCGGACCGGGACACCGACGGCCAAGGTCCGGGATGGTCGGGATCCGGGATGGTCGGGGTCTACACTGTCTTTCGCGTAGCTGTCGAACATCGACGACCGGATCCGCGGTGCCCCGCGGGAGACCGTCTGCCACCGCGACGTGGTTACGGTCCGCGTTGTCACACGAAGTCGGGTCCACGGACGTCGCGATCAGGATCCCACGGCCGCCCAGGTAGTTGTGGTCGGATCGTGCTCGGATCGATCGTGGCACATCGGACGGGTCCGGGCAGATATACGGTCCGCGAGGTCGGCCGGAAGTGGCCGAGGGTTCCCCGCGCGGCGCGTCCGCGCCCGCGGGGGGAGGAAGTGGGTACGKGTAGGGACCAGTGAAGATCCTCCAGGTAGTTCTTTGCCGCCGCGGCCACGACCTCGGCGCCCGGTCCGGTGAAGGACGCACACGATGACCTTGTATGCCGCCTACGGCAGCAACCTCGACCCGGCTCAGATGAAGGAACGCGCACCCCACGCCCCCGTCATCGGGACCGGCTGGATCCGCAACTGGCGGCTCACCTTCGGCGGCGAGGACGTCGGCTGGGAAGGCGCGCTGGCCACCATCGTCGAGTCACCCGGCTCCCGGGTGTACGTGATGCTCTACGACGTCGCCAAGCGCGACCTCAGGCAGCTCGACGTCTGGGAGGGTGTGGACGCCGGCCTCTACACCCGCATCCGCGTGCGGATCTTCACCCTGGACGGCGAGACGCTGGCCTGGACGTACGTGCTGGACGCCTACGAGGGCGGGCTGCCGTCCAAACGGTACGTGGCCATCATGGCCGACGCGGCCGAGCGGGCCGGCGCGCCGTCCGACTACGTGGCCGATCTGCGCAACCGCCCCACCGCCTGACGCCCCGGTCACGCTCTCCGTCGCGTGGCCTCTGCCGGTGCCGGCGGTCCACACGCCACGTTGCGGCCCGCCCCCGGCCCGCCCCGGGCCGCCATCGCGGCGGCAGCTCCAGCTGCCTCCCGCCCGCGGTCTTAGCTGCTCTCACCGACGCCAGGCCCGCAACCGAGTCCTCGGGGCTGGACAGCCTGCCCTCGCGTGGCCAGCTCGTCCCCCAGCACGCCGAGGATCCGGACGAGATCGGCCTGGTCCCGCTCGGACAGCACGTCGAACAGCGCCGACGCCCGCTCGACATGCTCCTGCCCGACGCGGTCCACCACCTGTTCACCCTTGCTGGTCAGGGTGATGAGTATCGCCCGGCGGTCGCGCGGGTGCCGGGTACGGCGGACCAGACCGTCGTGCTCGAGGGTGTCCACGAGCCCGGTCACGGCCCGGGCCGTGGTGCCGAGGTCCTGAACGAGATCGCGCATGATGGGCGGCCGCGGATGGTGGCGCAGCGCCGACAGCAGCCGGACGCCGGCCGGGCTGAGACCACCGAGCCCTACGGACGCGTGTAGATAGCGCACCCAGGCAGGGCCGAAACGGGCAAATGCATAGAAAACCCGCTCCCGCAAAGGCATCGTGATGTCACGGTCAGCGTTCACCGCAGGCGTGTCACCCATAAGACAAACCATTACTGGGTTCACAATCGACAGTGGTACCGTTGCGGAGGTCAGTATGCAGGAGCACAGATCATCTTAACGAGTGAGGGGACGCCGATGTCGGCGCTCGCGCGCTGGTGCCTCCGGCACCGCCGGCTTGTGATCTCTTTCTGGATCGCAGCCTTCCTGGTGGGAGGCGCCACCGCCGGTATCACAGCCGACCGGCTGACCTTCGACTTCTCGCTGCCCGGCCAGCCCGGCTACGAGACGGCCAAGAAGGTCCTCGCCATCTACCATACGGATGACCAGGGCGCACCGATCATCCTGTCGCTGTCGGCCCAGCCCGGCGGGCAGGCCACCGACCAGCAGGTGACGACCGCGTTCGCCGCGGTCAAGAAAGACGTGCCCGGCATTCGGGTCATCGGCAGAGCGGAAACCGGCGACGACATCTTCGTCACCGACGACGGCCGCGCCCAGTTCGCATACGCCTTCTACCCGCGGCAGACCAGTTTCACCTCCGAGACCGCGGAGGCGCTGAAGAAGTCGCTCGCCGCGCACTCCCCGGCCGGGCTCACCGGCACCGTCACCGGTCTGGACGAGCTCGCGACCAACGGCGCCAACGACTCCGGCCCGGGGGTGCTGGTCGAAACCCTGCTCGCCGGGCTCGGCGCGCTGGCCGTCCTCGCCTTCGTCTTCGCCTCGCTGCTCGCGCTGCTACCGCTGCTCATCGCCGCGGTGGCGATCCTGTCGACCTTTCTCGTCCTGCTGGGACTGACCGTCTTCGTGGACGTGTCGTTCCTGGTGCAGTTCCTCGTATCCCTGATCGGCCTCGGTGTCGCCATCGACTACTCGCTGCTGATCGTCACCCGTTGGCGGGAGGAACGCGCGCACGGCCGGGACAACCACGACGCCGTGGTGGCCTCGATGCAGTTCGCCGGTCACGCCGTGGTGTTCAGCGGCCTGACCGTGGCCATCGGCCTGGTCGCGATGGTCGTCATCCCGGTGCCCTTCCTGCGCTCCATCGGCTACGGCGGCATGCTCATCCCACTGATCAGCGTGGCGGTCACGACCACTCTGCTGCCCGCCCTGCTCGGCGGCATCGGCCCGCGGGTCGACTGGYCGCGTGTCCGGCACGAGAACACCGCGAGCCGGTTCTGGACGAGATGGGCCTCGCTGGTGGTGCGCCGCCGCTGGATCGCCGCCGGCGTCGGTATCGCCATCCTCACCGCGCTGATCATCCCCTTCTTCGGGATCCAGATCGGCACGGCGCAGTCCGGGTCGCTGGCCAAGAACGGCCCCGCCTACGAGGCGATAAAGCTCCTCGAGGACGGCGGCGCCCCGAAGGGCGTCCTCACCCCGGCCGAGATCCTGGTCCAGTCATCCGCGGCGGACGACGTGGCGCAACGTGTCCGGGCCGTGGACGGCGTGGTCACCGCGACCCTTCCGAGCGGTACCGACGCAAACCGGGACGGCACCTCGCTGATCATTGCTGTGYCGGACAGGGAGACCGCGGGCGGCAGCAGCATCGACCCGATCCGCAACATTCGCTCCGCGCTRCACGACGTGCCCGGCGTCATCGGTGTGACCGGGATAGGCGCGTTGCAGCTGGACTACCTGCACGGCGTCTACGGGGTGTTCCCCTGGGCCCTGGCTCTGATCGTCATCGTCACCTACATCCTGCTGGTGCGGGCCTTCCGCTCGCTGCTGCTGCCCCTGAAGGCGGTGGTGCTCAACCTCGTCTCGCTGGGGGCGACGTTCGGGGGCGTGGTGCTGTTCTGGCAGCACGGCTAYGGCTCCGAGGAGATCTACGGCATCGAGGCCACCGGCGCCATCACCTTCTGGCTGCCGCTGATGGTCTTCGCGTTCCTCTTCGGCCTGTCCATGGACTACGAGGTGTTCATCCTCGCCCGCATCCGTGAGGAGTACGACGCCCGCGGCGACACCCACGCCGCCGTCATCGAAGGCGTCGGCCGCACTGGGCGGCTGGTCACGTCGGCCGCCCTGATCCTGTTCCTGTCGTTCCTGTCACTGTCGAGCGGGCCGCAGACCGACATCAAACTGTTCGCGACCGCGCTCGGCTTCGGCATCCTGCTGGACGCGACGGTCGTCCGGATGCTCCTGGTGCCGGCACTGGTCTCCCTGTTCGGCAGCTGGAACTGGTACCTGCCGGACGGGGTCGCGAAGCTGCTGCGGATCGAGACGTCGCACGCACGGCCGGCCGTTCCGGAACCTCGCTCCCGGCCCGAGGCCGACCTCGAGGTGCCCAGCCCCCGGTAGACCCGATGCTCCAGGTAGACCCGCCCGCGGGGCCCTGGCTTACGGCCAGGGCCCCGTCGTCTCGGTTTTTCGACGGCTGCTCGCCGTCACTCCCCGGCCGCGGCGGCCGACGCGAGATCGACCGCGGTGGTCGCCAGCAGTCGGACGCCGATACCGATGGCCTTCTCGTCCACGTCGAACCGGCCCTGATGAAGGTCGTAGACGGGGCCGTCGGGGCTGCGGGTACCCAGCCGCGCGAGCGCTCCCGGCACCCGCTGGAGATACCAGGCGAAGTCCTCACCGCCCAGGGACTGGCCGGTGGGCGCGACGGCGTGCTCACCGATCGCCGCCACGGTCGCCCGGCGAAGCACCTCGGTGATGTCCACAGAGTTGATCACAGGTGGGATGTCCTGCCGGTGCTCGATCGTCGCGGTGGCGCCGAACGGCGCCACGAGCTGCGCGACCAGCCGTTCGACCATCGCCGGGGCCCGTTTCCAGATCTCTTCGTCGAAGAGCCGCAGCGTGCCCCGCAGCAGGCCGTCACGGGGAATGGCGTTCGGGACGCTGCCCGCCTCGATCTGCCCCCAGACCAGGCACGCCGCCGCCCGGGGATCGACCGTTCGCGACAGCGCCGCGGGCAGCCCCGTCACCACCTGCGCCAACGTGTACACCAGATCCACGGTGTTCTGCGGACGCGAGGTGTGCCCGCCAGGGCCCTGCAACCGGACCTCGATGTAGTCCGTCGCGGCCGTGATCGGGCCGCCGCGGATACCCACCCGCCCGACTTCGAGCGCCGGGTCGCAGTGGACGGCTATCGCCGTGGACACCGAATCCAGCACACCCTCACGGATCAGCTCGAGCGCGCCGCCGGGCATGACCTCCTCCGCGGGCTGGAACACCAGTCGGATGGTGCCAGGCAGCGGGTAACGCTCGTCGAACGCCGCCAGTGCCCTGCCGACCCCGAGCACGATCGCGCTGTGGACGTCGTGCCCGCAGGCATGGCTCACCCCTGACACGCAGGAGGAATAGGGGAGGTCTTTTTCGTCCTGCAACGGCAGCGCGTCGATGTCCGCACGGACCATGACAACCGGGCCGGAACCGGTACCGACATCGCACCACAGGCCGGTGCCCGAGGACATCACCCGCGGCTTAAGACCGGAACTGTTCAGTGATTCCGCAATCAGTTCGGTCGTCCGCAGCTCCTGCCAGGCCAGCTCGGGATGCGCGTGGATGTCGCGGCGGACATCCACCAGATCTTTCTCATTTTCCGCAAGCCAGGCCGCGACGAAGTTCTCCACCTTCACCGCACGGCCACCTGCCTACTGCCCCCACCTTGGCTCACGAGCCATCGACACCGAAAAGCCTCGGCCCCCTGCAAGTCAGACCCCTACTCTCCCGATATCAAACGATCACCAAATGCTACTGCGCGACCTACTGTGCGACGAGACGCCCAGGCGGCTCGACAACCGCGGCGACGCGGCAACCGGAACACGACGGACGCCGACACACCATCCCCGGATTTCCGGCGGATCGACTCGCAATCCCCAGGGGACGCCGAGAGCCACACCACAAAATCGCACCGCCGCAGGTGAGAGCACCATCGCCGCTCACCCCCGTCAACCACGGTACTCCGCCCCCGCCGCGCCCCGGACGCGGCCGCCCGGCAACCCCCGCTGTCACCGTCGACCGCGCCCCCGGCTTCCCCACGTCACCCCGCGCGGGGAGCACCCTCGCGCTCCTCCGCGCCTTCGGATCCGTGGATCCGTGGATCCGCGGGTCTTCCGGTCCTGAAGGTCTTCGGAGTTCTCGGGATCCACGGGGACCGGAAAAGAAGCATGACCGTACACCCTTTGGCCAGCCAACGCACCGAAGCTGTCGCCCACGCCACCGGCAGCCATACCGCCAGCAGCTCCACCATCAGCGGACCCACGGCACGGGGCCATACCACCGAAAAGTCATACCGCAGGGAGCCATACCGGCCGTTCCCCGCTAAAGAGGCCGGCGGGACTTCATCTCCCGAAGAAGGACATCGACCACCGCGGAGAGATCCCCGTCGGCCCGTTGCGCCGCCGCACGCTGGCGATCGCAGCTCGAGCCGACCTGAAGAACGTGCAGGACGTCGGTGAGCTCGTCGACGCATTCCAGCCGCCGCGCGACGGGCAGCAGATCGTCGACGAGAGCGGCGATCTCGTCCCGGACACGACGGGTGGTGCCCCGCTCGTCGAGCAGGATCTCGGCGTCCAGACCGTACCGGGCGGCCCGCCACTTGTTCTCCTGCACCACCCAGCGCTGCGGTGTCGGCAGCTGGTAGCCCTGGTCGAGCCGGSTGTTCATCCGGTCGACCAGGCACTGGGTCAGCGCGGCGATCGCCCCGACCTCCAGCAGGGTCGGCAGACCGTCACAGATACGCAGCTCCACCGTGCCGAAGTCCGGGTGTGGCCGGACGTCCCACCACACCTCACGGATGGTCTCCACCGTCCCGGACGACACCAGCGTCCCCATGAACCGCTCGAACTGCTCCCAGTCCGACAGAAGGTACGGCAGGCCGGCGGTGGGCAGGCTCTCGAACACCTTCGAGCGCGACGACGCCAGCCCCGTGTCCAGACCCAGCCAGAACGGCGAGGACGCCGACAACGCGAGGAAATGCGGGATGTAGCCGACGAGTGCGTTCACAACGGGAATCGCCCTGTCCTGCGCGGGAACACCGACATGTACGTGCACGCCGAAAATCAGCAGGCGTCGGGCGACCCACTGCATGCGTTCCAGGATGGAGYGGTAGCGCGGATCGGGGCTGATCTGCTGGTCCGCATAGCTGGTGATCGGGTGGGTACCGCTGCACATCAGGGCAAGCCCGCGCGACGCGGCCAGATCCTCGATGAGACCGACGGTCACGGCCAGGTCGGCCTTGGCGTCGGCGACCGTGTCGCAGACCCCGGTGACAACCTCGATGACCGACTCGAACAACTCGTGTTTGGCACGCTGTTCGGCATGTTCACCGATCTTGGCCTGATACTCGTCGAGGATGGCTGTCGCCGCCCCGCGAAGCTGACGGGTACGACGGTCGACCAACGCCAACTCCCACTCGACACCGAGACTGGACGTCGGTGACGGCGAGAACGGTATCTGCATTCCCGGGCCTCCTGTCGTATCCGGCGCGTGATCCACGACCAACCCGCCCGAAGCCGAACCAGCCGGCCCCGATGCCCGTCCGGGGCGGATTCACCGGTCATACCCACGACACGACGCGTGATGCGGCCAGGTAACCGTAAAACGGCCGGGACGCCGCCGGAGGCGGTTTCACCCGGTCGTGCCTGCCAGGTAGGGGAATTCGCGTGCGGTGGCAGGTGAAGGTGGCAGGCGTTTACGCTGTCGGTAGTACCCGGATGCCCAGCTCACGCACCTGCCGGGCGTCGATCGGGGTCGGTGCGCCGGTCATCGGGTCGAGTCCGGACTGGGTTTTCGGGAAGGCGATGACCTCGCGGATGTTGTCCTCGCCGGCCAGGATCGCCACCAGCCGGTCGATACCGACGGCGAAACCGCCGTGCGGCGGGGCCCCGTAGGAGAACGGCGTCAGGAAGAAACCGAACCGGCGGTCGGCCTCCTCCGCCGAGATCCCCAGGGTGGCGAAGATGCGCTGCTGCAGGTCGGGCTCGTGGATCCGGATAGATCCCGAGCCGAGCTCCCAGCCGTTGAGCACCAGGTCGTAGGCACGGCTGCGCACGGCCAGCGGCTCGGTCTCGAGCTTGTCGAGGTCGTCGGGATGCGGCCGGGTGAAGGGGTGGTGGCCGGGCTTGGGCCGCCCGGTCTGCGGGTCGACCCCGACGAACAGCGGGAAGTCGGTGACCCAGACGAAACGGAACTCGCCCTCGCCGGCCGGCGGGCGGCCGAGGTCGTTACGGAGCTGGCCGAGCACCTCGCAGACCGTCGCCCACTCGTCGGCGACCAGCAGCAGCAGGTCGCCGTCCTCACCGCCGGTCGCCTTCACGATCCCGGCCAGCTCGGCGGCGGAGAGGAACTTCGCCACCGGTGACTCCAGCGACCCGCCGGCACCGACCCGCATCCACACCAGGCCCTTCGCGCCAAGCTGCTTGGCCCGCTCGGTCAGCGCGTCCAGCGCCTTGCGGTTGTGGGTGGCCGAGCCGCCCGGCACCCGGATGCCCTTCACCGACGGCGCCCCCGCGAACGCCTGGAAGCCGCTGCCCGTGAAGACCCCGGTCAGCTCGACGAGCTCCAGGCCGAAACGCAGGTCGGGCTTGTCCACGCCGAAACGGTCCATGGCCTCGTGCCAGGTGATCCGCTCGATCGGCGCGACCGGCCCGCCGGTGACGGCCCGTGCGGCGGCCAGCACGGCAGCGGAGATCACCTCCAGGACGTCGTCCTGGTCGACGAAGCTCATCTCGATGTCGAGCTGGGTGAACTCGTACTGCCGGTCGGCGCGCAGGTCCTCGTCACGCAGGCAGCGGGCGAACTGGAAGTAACGGTCGGCGCCGCCGACCATCAGCAGCTGCTTGAACAGCTGCGGGGACTGCGGCAGCGCGTAAAAGCTGCCCGGGAACTGCCGGGACGGCACGACGAACTCCCGCGCCCCCTCCGGCGTGGAGGGCATCAGCAGCGGCGTCTCGACCTCGACGAACTCCCGCGGTACCAGCTCCGAGCGCAGCGCGGCCAGCACCGCCGAGCGGGTGCGCAGGTTGCGCTGCATGTGCTCGCGGCGCAGGTCCAGATAGCGGTAGGTGAGCCGGGTCGCCTCGTCGACCGAGTCCGCCCGCTCGTCGATCGGGAACGGCGGCGGCAGCGCCGCGGAGAGGACCGTCACCGTGCAGTCGTGCAGCTCGATCTCGCCGGTGGCCAGGTTGGGGTTCGTCGTCCCCTCGGGCCGGGCCGCCACCGTCGCGGTGACGGCGACGACGTACTCGGAGCGGACGTCGACGGAGCCGTCCACCACGCACTGCACCTGGCCGGAGTGATCCCGCAGGTCGACGAACATCAGCGACTGACCATGCTGGCGGCGGCGGGCCACCCAGCCGCATACCGTAACCGTCGCACCGATGTGCTCCGTGCGCAGCGCACCGCACAGGTGTGACCGCATCGCCGTCTTCATCGACCGTTCCGCCCGTTCGCTGTAGTTCCTGGGCCTGCCGTGGCTGCTTCAGGTGCCCGCGCACGCCCGTATCACGACGCCCGTACCGCGACCGACCTTACCGGCCGCCGGCGCCATGACCGAGCGAACATTCACGCCCACCGCCCGCCACCGCGGCGAATCCGCACCGTCCCGGATCCGTCGGGGCACCGCCACGATCAAGCATCCCAGCGGCCGACCGCCCACACGGCGCACGGCCACCCGCCCACGTACCGGCGTCCATTTCACCACGACCCATCCGGCCAGATGACCACGCAGTAGGCATCCAGATGCCCACGGTTCCTGCGGCCAACTGTCCACAGACCATGCGACCAGATGACCACAATCATAGCGTCCAACTGTCCACGATCATGACGGCTAGATGACCATAATGGTGCTGTGAACGCACCTGGTGCGCTGGTCAGGCGCAAGGCGGAAGCACTCATCGTGGAGGCACTGGGAGACACCAGAGTCGTCGCGATCAACGRTGCGCGGCAGGCCGGCAAGAGCACCCTCGCCCGGCTGGCGGCGTCCGCTACCGCCAACCCACTGATCCGCTTGCTCGACGACCCCGCCACACTGCGCGCCGCACACGACGACCCGACGAGCTTCATCGATCATGACGGGCTWCTGGTCATCGACGAGGTCCAGCTCGCCCCCGAACTGTTCCGCGTGATCAAGGTAGCGGTGGACACCGACCCCCGGCCCGGCCGCTTCCTCCTGACCGGCTCCGCCCAGATCCTCGCCCTACGCGACCTTCCGGACGCGCTTCCCGGACGTATCGAGACCATCGAACTGTGGCCGTTCTCGCAGGGCGAGATCGATGGGACGCCCGACCGCTTCGTCGACGCGGCCTTCACCCACGGCCCCGAACTCAGGCGCAGCTCACCGCTGCGGCGTCGCGACTACCTGGAACGCATCGTCCGCGGCGGCTACCCCGAAGCGGTGCGGCGCTCACCCCGCCGCCGGGCGGCGTTCTTCGACTCCTACCTGTCCACCCTCATCGCCCGGGACGTCACCGAACTGTCCGCCATCCAGCGCCGCGGCGAACTGCACCAACTGCTCGCCCTGCTCGCGAGCCGGTCCGGCGGGCTGCTGGTACCCAGCGCGCTCGCGTCGCAGTCCGGCATCCCCAGAACCACTCTCAACCGCTACCTGGACCTGCTGTCCGCGGTCTTTCTCATCAAGCTGGTTCCGGCCTGGTCCACCGGCCACACCCACCGGGCGGTCGGCACACCGAAGCTGACATACGTGGACAGCGGCATAGCCTGCCATCTGCTGGGGCAGGACGCGGCCCGGCTCGGGGAACCCGACGGCACCGCCGGCCCGATGGTCGAGAACTTCGTCCGCACCGAACTCGCCCGCCAACTCAGTTGGAACGAGCAGCCCGCCCGCCTCTACCACTACCGGACAAAGGACAAGGTCGAGGTGGACGCGCTGCTGGAGACCCCTGACGGCCGTGTCGTCGGGATCGAGGTCAAAGCCGGCGCCACCGTCCGCACCGAGGACCTCGCCGGCCTGCGCCACCTCGCGAACCTGCTCGGCCCACGCTTCGTAGCCGGCTACGTCCTCTACACCGGCCAACAAACCCTGCCCTTCGGCGACCGCCTCCGCGCCCTCCCTCTCGACGCCCTGTGGAACCTGACCCCCTGATGACCCACCTGGCCCCGCGAGTCCGGTGAGGTCGTTCTCGCGGGTCGGGCGGGAGTGGGCCGGTGAACGGCGCACGTTCCGCTTCCTCAGCCAGYCCGGATGCACAGCCAGACGTCGCCCGTGGTGGTGCCCGCCGTAGAGTGATCGCATGACGGCAGGTCGGCTTGCGGCGGTGACGGTCGAGGGGTACACCTCGATCCGCTCGACGCGGGTCCGGCTGGGCAGGCTGAACGTCCTGATCGGCCCGAACGGGGCGGGCAAGAGCAACTTCGTCTCCGCGCTGGAGCTGCTGGGGCGAATCGTCGACGAGGACCTGCAACTGTTCGTCGGGCTGCGCGGCGGTGCCGGAGCGCTGCTGCACGGCGGCCCGCGGGCCGGCGCGTCGGGGATCACGGTCCGGGTGGAGGCACCGCCACACTCCTACCTGGCACGGCTGGTCCCCAGCGCACGCGATGAGCTGGTCTTCGAGGCGGAGGAGATCTCCGGGCCGGCCGGGACGGTGCTGCTGGGCCGCGGGCACGGGAGACGCTGCTGCACCGGAAGACCGGCGGCCR
The DNA here is from genome assembly GCF_001983005.1 of Protofrankia sp. BMG5.30. Lineage (NCBI taxonomy): Bacteria > Bacillati > Actinomycetota > Actinomycetes > Frankiales > Frankiaceae > Protofrankia > Protofrankia sp. BMG5.30. The sequence goes on from NZ_MOME01000018.1 coordinate 150,201, forward strand.
GGCCGAACAGGCGACGGCAGGCCGGGTGGCGGAGATCCTGGACGGCTGCCGGGTGTACCACTTCCACGACACCAGCCGAACCGCGCCGGTGAAACGGTTCGCCGACCCGGCGGACAACCTCATCCTCGCCCCCGACGCGGGAAACCTGGCGGCCTACCTGCTACGCCTGGCAACCGAGGACACCCCGGCCTACCGGCGGATCGTGCGGGCTGTCGGGCAGGTCGCGCCGTTCTTCCGGGACTTCGTGCTGGTGGGGGAACACGCCGGTGTCCGGCTGCGCTGGCGGCAGACCGGCACGGACGGGGCCTTCGGCCCCGAGTCGCTGTCCGACGGCACCCTGCGCTTCATCTGCCTGACCACGCTGCTGCTGCGTCCCGACCCACAGCCGCTGATCATCCTGGATGAGCCGGAACTCGGCCTGCACCCGTTCGCCCTGGTCCAGCTCGCCGGCATGCTGCGCTCCGCCAGCCAGACCAGCCAGATCGTCGTGGCCACCCAGTCCGTCCCGCTCGTCGACCACGTCGACCTCGGCGACCTCGGCGACCTCGGCGACCTCGGCGACCTCGGCGACATCGGCGACATCGGCGACCGCGCGGATGGCGCCTCCGCCTTCCGCCGCCCCGACCCGGCCAATCTCGCGGCCTGGCTGGACGACTACTCGCTGGGCGAGCTGTGGCAGAAGAACATCCTCGGCGGCGCCAAGCCTGGGGAATCCTGTTCGCGATCGCTTCGTGTCGGGCGTCCGCGGAGATGAGTGGGTCAGGTTGCGCGGGGCGTCCAGCCGGTAGCGTCGGCCCATGCCTCCGCCCGGGTTGTGATCTCGGTGATGAGTGCGCTCTTTGCGTCCGCGTAGGCGTTCATGTCCGGCCAGTCGTGGTAGGCGAGGTCGCGTTTGAGCATCTCATAGGCGGTGCGGTCCGCGGTGTTGTGGCGTAGCCAGTCCCGGAACAGCAGGTGCCGTCGTTCCCAGCCGCTGCTGGTGGAGCAGATGTGCGCGTGGACGTCGAGGTCGGGTGTGCGGACCATGCGGTGTCCGGGTTCTCGGACCCGCAGGAGGTATCCGGCGTCGGTGAGCGGTGGGAGGTAGCGCTGTTCGTCCTCGATGTCGGGGACGCTGAGCTGGATGTCGATGATCGGCTTGGCTGCGAGTCCGCGTACCGAGGTGGAACCGACGTGGTCGACGCGCACGGCCGTGGCCCCCAGCGCTGTGAGGATTCGTCGCCGTTCCTGCTCGAATCTGGCCGGCCAGGCCGGAGAGTAGTCGACGATCGTGATCGTGCGGTGCTCGACGCCGCCGATGAGCTCCGCCATGGCCGTTATCCTCGTCGACCGATTAACCACATGGGAGATAGGCGGCAGGGTCCGTCATCTGTCTGACCAGTTTCAGATAACCGTCAGGTCAGACGCCGCTTGCGTAGCCGAGCGACCGGCAGATGAGCCGAGACAAGATCATCACCCTGATCGAAACCCTTGGTGACATGACAACCGCTCTTGCCGAGGCCGACTTGCCAGACAAAACCAAGGTATACCGTCACCTAAGCCTGGATGCACCGTCGTATATGCCTGTCTGGCGCCCGGTTTAAACGCGAAAGTGCCCTCTGAGCTGGGAGGATGGGAGTTCTCTACGCTTCCGTCCACCCGATCGAGAGGGCACTTCGCACGTGCGATTGTTGCATGTGGCCTCGAGGACCCACGTCCGGTTCGACGACCCTGACCTGATCGCCTGCGCGGGACTCGTCCCGGTGATGCGGCTGGGCGAACGCGCCGGCCTGCCCGAGCTGGTCACCGAGCACCTACGACCGGCCGACCCCAAGGGCGTCAACGCCCCGGCGAAGGTGGGGTGCCTGGTCGCTGGCATGCTTGCCGGCGCCGACTCCATCGAGGACATGGGACTGCTGCGCCACGGCGCGGTGGGCGACCTGTTCGGCGGAGTCCGCGCCCCTTCGACACTCGGGTCGTTCCTGCGGGCGTTGGACTGGGGCAACGTCCGCCAGCTGGGCAAGGTCAACCGGCTGCTGCTGGCGGGTCTGGCCGCCCAGGCGCCGTTGCTGTCTGGTGCCGACGTGCTGGCGTTCGTCGACGTCGACTCCTGCCAGCGGCGGGTCTACGGCCCGGCCAAGCAGGGCGCCGCGTTCGGCCACACCAAAATCGCAGGAAAATCGCTGCTGGTCCGCGGGCTGAACGCGCTGGTCGGCACACTGTCCACCCCGACCGCGGCACCGGTCGTTGCCGCCACACGGTTGCGCGGCGGCGACGCCGGCTCCGCCCGCGGCGCGGCGTCGTTCGTCGCCGAGACCGTCACCACCGCCCGCCAGACCGGCGCCACCGGAACTCTGGTCGTGCGGATGGACTCGGCGTTCTACTCCGGGGCGGTCGTGGCGGCCTGCCGCCGTGGCGGCGCCCACTTCTCCATCACCACCCCGCTCGACCGCAAGATCGCGCGGACGGTCGCCGCGATCGGCGACGATGCCTGGACACCGATCCGCTACCCCCGCGCGATCTGGGACGAACAGACCGGCCAGTGGATCTCGGACGCGCAGATCGCCGAGGTGCCCTACACCGCGTTCGCCTCCAGCCGAGCACACCGCACCGACGGCCGCCTCGTCGTACGCCGGGTCAAAGACCTCAACCGCAAGGCGGCGGCTGGCCAGGGGGAGCTGTTCACCGCCTGGCGCTACCACACGGTGTTCACCGACAGCCCGTTCACCCTGGCCCAGGCCGAAGGCCAGCACCGCGACCACGCGATCGTCGAACAGGTCCTCGCCGACATGATCGACGGCCCGTTGGCCCACCTACCCTCCGGAGTGTTCACCGCGAACGCCGCCTGGMTCGCGCTCGCCGGGATCACGCACAACCTGCTACGCGCCGCCGGCACCCTGACCTCGGTCTTCCACGCCCGCGCCCGCAGCGCCACCCTGCGCACCCATCTGGTCGACGTCCCGGCCCGGCTCGCCCGCCACGGCCGCGGACACATCACCCTGCACCTGCCCGAAGACTGGCACGCCGAATACCCCTTTACCGGCCTGTTCACCGCCACCCACCGGCCACCACCGGCCCGGGCCGCCTGAACCGGCGGCACACCCGCACCCCACGCCCTGACCGCACACCACCGGCCCCGCCGGCCATCCCCACCCCCGACCCCGGACCCCTGGACAAGCCGCCGAACCGTGAGCGGCAGGACAACCACACCCCGAAACCCAACATCATCAAAGCTTCGGGCAGCAACCTCCAGAAAGATCAGGAAGATGGGGAGTGTCTCGTGATCAGTGTTTCCGGCGGATTTGATCAGTAGGTCTCAGCGGACGGCCAGCGGTCACTAAACGTGATTGCCATCGCGTCGAT
>NZ_MOME01000019.1:0-145707 GCF_001983005.1 Protofrankia sp. BMG5.30
TGGCTGCGTGGGAGAGTAGGTCGCTGCCGGACTTGTGTGTGGTGGGGAGGGGCTGCCCGGTTTCGGGTGGCCCCTCTTCGTCATGCACGAAAACCCCACCCGCACGGGTCAGCGTATGCGGTAGCGCCTGGCTGGACGCCTGCCACGGCTGGCCAGGCCGGCCTGCGGAGCCGAGCGGGCGGGTTGCCGGGGTCGCGGCGAACCAGCTTCCGGTGCGCCAACCCGCGGCCTGCCCGCCGTCCCCAGAGGGCCGGATGACGACGGGGACGTGCCGATACGTAGATCGCGTTCGTACACGCCGGCGAGGACGCTGCTTACCCGTGCCTGCGTGGAGCCACGGGTAAGCGTCAGGCGGGCCAGCCTGGCGTCCACTGTGACGCCGCTGCCGCTGCGAGCACTGGGACCCTCCACACGCGCCGCGGAAACGACGGCGGTTTTTCCAGCGCTTTTCCCGGCGCTGAGCGAACTGGCGACCGAGATCRCATGGCTGATCGGGATGGCGTACCCGGCCCGCAGCCCGGCGGGTAGGTACTCGTTGAACGCGGTCGCCGCCGTGTCCATCCCGATGACCTCACCGGCCGAGCTGACCAGCGGGCCGCCGGAGAACCCGGGTCTGATGGCGACGTCGGTTTTGATCAGCCCGGAGAGGTCCTCGGGGTTGCGGCCGTCGGAGTCGGTCGCGGTAATGCTCTGGTTGAGCGCGGTGATCCTGCCGGAGACGATCTCGGGTGCCCCGCCTTCGGCATTGCCGATGGCGGCGACGGAGTCACCGACCCCGACCCTCGAGGAGTCACCGATCGGAACCGCGGTAAGCCCGGAGGCGCCCTGCAACCGCAGGACCGCGACATCGTCGGTCGTGTCCGTCCCGACGACCGACGCCTGGTAGGAACGGCCGCTGCTGGCGACGGTGACGGTGATGGCGTCGGCGTCCGCGATGACGTGGTTGTTGGTGAGCACTTCGCCGGAGGCGTTCAGCACCATACCGGTGCCCGCCGCGGAGGCGTTCTGCGAGGTGATCCTGGAAAAAATTCTCACCACTCCGGGAAGTACCCGGTCGGTGGCCGCCGACAGCTGCGCGGGAACGGGGCTGCCAGCGGCGGTAAAAGCATCCGGAATGGTGAAGGTCTGAAGCGCCCGGGTGGCGGCCGGCGCGTTTACACCACCGCCCGGAGCAGCAGTTCCAGTATCGGTGCCGATGACGCCGGAGGCCGGGCTGACGGCCCCGACCACTATTACCGCGCAGCCGGCGACAGCGCTGCGCAGCCGCGGTCTCCGCCGGGCGGGACGTGATRCGGATCGCCAGGGCTTTTCGCCCGTTACCGCTCCGGGAACTGTTTGCTGTGCTCCGTCGGTGCCGGGGCTTTCCTGGCCGGTTGTGACCTCACCCACTGTGACCTTCACCTACCCTGAGTCTGCTCTGTTGGGCGACGTCCGTTGATCTAAGACAATCGCGTGGCAAACCTCGGGTAATCACGATCGCCGCGATGCGGGGCACATCACGCCCAGGACACACCGGCCCGGATTCGGTATCCGTCACATTCACCGGAAACCGGTTGCGGATTATGTGCGGGCGCCGGGGCCTCRATTACGTGCCCGCCGGTCATCCTCGTTCGGGTGGCGAAAGGCGACCTGATCGAGGCCGGRCACCGGGTGCAGGGCAGGGGTTCAGGGCAGGTCGGTGTTGGTTCCTGTCCCTGGCCGGTCGAAGAGGAAGATTTCCTCGATGGTCAGGCCGAAGATGTCGGCGAGGGTGAATGCGAGGGGAAGGCTGGGGTCGTACCGTCCGGTCTCGATCGCGTTGATGGTCTGCCGGGACACCCGGCATCGGTCGGCCAGGTCGGCCTGGCTCCACCGGCGTTCCGCCCGCAGCACGCGCAGCCGGTTCTTCATCGGCGCAGACGGGTGCGCAGGTCCGCGATCAGGAGCCACATCGCCACGCCACCAATGGTGATCGCCTGAACGAGCTGGCGTAGCTGGACGATGTCGGCGGCGTCGAGCAGGGCGGCTATCTGCAGCCCTACCATCACCGCGGCAAAGGCGATCGCCATGCTCTCCAGCTGGATCTTGCGCTGGTACTCGTCGGCGCGGCGGAAGGCTCGCAGCAGCACCCATGCCACGGCGAGCGTGAACGCGCCGCTGATGCCGAGCCACCAGGCCTTCTGGGCGGCGCTCTGGTCGGGACTGCTGCCCAGGGCCAGTGCGATCCCACCGAGGGTGGCGACGGGCAGACCGTCCAGGAAGATCGCCCTGCGCGCGGTGCGTGTCATGTTGTCCTGTCGTATTTTATCGATCATGTTCTCAATGTAAAGCATACTTTCCATTGAGACAAGCCTTGTTGTCATGAGCGGTCCGGTGCGTCGATCATTCCGCCTGYCGGATGCGAGACTGCTGCCCGTGATGGAGCTGGACGGTGCGCCGCCCAACGTTAATGATCTTGCCGTGTTGGYGCTGACGAACTACGGCCACTTCACGACCATGCTGGTCGAGTGCCAGCGGGTGCGCGGGCTGTCGCTGCACCTGAAGCGGCTGGCCCACGACTGCAGGCTGCTCTTCGACGCCGAACTGGACGTCGACCGGGTCCGTCATCTTGCCCGCCGGGCAACGCGTCCCATCGGCGCGGGCTCCTGTGTGCTCCGGATAACCGTCTTCGACCCGGCGCTCGAGGTGGGGCATCCGAGCCTACGGGCGCAGCCGCGCGTCCTGGTGAACACCAGGCCGGCACCCGCCGCGCCGTTGCCGCCGCTGCGCGTCCGCTCGGTCGCGTACCGCCGGAACATGCCGGCGGTCAAACACGTGGGCCTTTTCGACGCGCTGCGCCACCGCCGTGCCGCGCAGCTCAACGGCTTCGACGACGTCATCTTCACCGAGGCCGCCCCCGGCATCGCCTCTCCCGCCTCGAAGGGCCTGGCCCCGGAGAGCGTGCTGTCAGAGGGTCTGGTGCCAGAGGGCCTGACATCGGGGGGCGCGGTCTCGGAGAGCCGGGCCGCTCCGAAGGGGCTGGCCTCGCGGAGCCGGGCCGCACAGAGCCGGGTCTCGGAAAGCTCGGCCCTGGAGGGCTCTGGCCCGCGGAGTTCGAGCCCGGGGAGCATCACCTCGGGGGGCGGCAACCCGACGGATCTCGTCTCGGAGGGTGCCACCTGGAACGTCGGCTGCTTCGACGGCGACCACGTGATCTGGCCTGCCGCGGACTGCCTGCGCGGCGTGACCATGCAGCTGCTCCAGCGGACGCRCGAACGCACGATCATCGCACCGGTCGACTGGCTGGGACTGGTCGGTATGCAGGCCGCGTTCGCCACCAACGCGGCCGTCGGCGTACGCGCGATCGCCGCGGTCGACGACCGGGAACTGGCAGCCGATCACCCGATCGTCGAAACCCTCCGCCGGGAATACCTCAGCATCCCCGGCGAACCGTTGTAGAGCCGCCATGACGTTCCGCAACGCCGGCCAGGCGACGCGGGGAGACGCATTCCGAAAGCGGTGAACCGGAAAGCGGTGAAATGGTAGTGGCGGAGCGCCCCGCGGCCCCGTGCGTACCCGTACCGTTATTCGGAGGCAGCTCGTCGCAACGAGTTCTTCCGGCTCTGGATGACCTCGTCGACGAGGCCGTACTCGACCGCCTCGTTCGCGTCGAGGATCTTGTCGCGTTCGACGTCCCGGCGGATCTGGTCGGGGCTCCGGTTGGTGTGCCGGGCGAGGATCGTCTCCAGCAGATCCCGCATCCGCAGGATCTCCCGGGCGTGGATCTCCAGGTCGCTCGACTGCCCCTGGCTCTGGCTGGACGGCTGGTCGAGCAGTATCCGGCTGTTGCTGAGAGCGAACCGTTTGCCGGGTGTCCCGGCCGCGAGCAGGACGGCCGCCCCGGAGACGGCCTGCCCGAGGCAGAGGGTCTGGATGTCGGGCCGGACGAACTGCAGCGTGTCGTAGATCGCCATCAGCGCGGTGAACGAGCCGCCCGGGGAATTGATGTAGAGCGAGATATCGCGGTCGGCATCCTCGCCCTCAAGGTAGAGCAGCTGCGCCATGATGTCGTTCGCGGAAACGTCGTCGATCTGCGTGCCAAGGAAGATGATGCGTTCCTTCAGCAGCTTGGAGTAGGGATCCATCCCATATTCGCCGCGGGAGGTGCGTTCGATGATGTTGGGCAGGACGTAACGGTTCACAGCGGTGCGTGTCATGTGCTTCTCTCTCGGTTCGGCCGGGTGCTGCGCGACCGCGGTGGCCGGCAGGGGCGCACCCGTGCGGTCAGGGTCGGGACGGGTGGTTGAGCATATGGGCGGGCTGTCATCCACCGCCGAAGAAGGCCCGCCACTGTTCGACGGAACGGGGGCGGAACACCGCGTTGCCGCTGCGTACCGTCGACATCGGCGCGCTGGGCTGCGCCGAGTAGAAGTGACCGGGGTAGACGACGGTGTCGTCGGGCAGCGCGGCCAGCTGCTGCAGGCTCGTGTACATGGCGTCGGGGTCACCGCCGGGGAAGTCGGTGCGTCCGCAGCCTTCCAGGAAGAGCGTGTCACCGGCGACCAGCCGGCCGTCCACCAGGAAGCACTGGCTGCCCGGGGTGTGCCCGGGGGTGTGCAGCAGGCGGACGGGCACGGCGCCGACGTCGAGCACGTCGTCGTGGTCGTGGCCGACGAGGTCGGTGATGGACACACCGGTGGTGCGCCACACCCACTCGCGCTCGTCCCGCTGCACATGCACCGGGACCTGGACGCGGGCGAGCAGCTCCGCCAGGCCCGGCAGGACGAAACCGAACATCTCGCCGCCGACATGATCGGGGTGGTGATGGGTGACCAGGGCACCGGTCAGTCGCATCCCGTCGTCAGCCAGCACCGAGAGAAGATCGTCGACCGCGTACGCCGGGTCGATCACCACCGCATCCCGGGTCTCCCGGTCCCCGATCAGGTACGTAAAGTTGACCATCTGGGTTGCCACCGGGTTGCCGACGGCATAGTCCCGTCCGGACAGCAACTGACGAAAGTACAGACGGTTGACCATTGGCCCAGACTACGGCCGGGGCCGGYGCGACGGCGGTCGGCCGGAACCATCATGCCGGAATTCGCCGATCAGCGGATCCTGCGATCGGCGGCGGGACACGGCGGCCAGGGGCGGTGGGAACCAGCCTCTGCCACGTCCACGCGGTGCGGGTGCCCGGGGGCGAAGAACGGGCCTGGCCGGAGAACCGTTCTGTCACGTCCCGGTGGGGAGGGCGCCCCCGGTGATCCAGGCGGCGGTTGCGGAGCCGATGATGCCGCTGCTTTTGATCCAGGCGAAATGGTCGTTGACGATCACCCCGGAGCCGTCATCGACGTGCCAGCGGGTGACCTGGGCGGCGCGCATCCTGCCGCACAGGAAGTCGACGTTGGGACGCGGGCCGAGCGGGTCGCCCGCTATCGAGATCACCAGTACCGGCAGGTCGAACGTGCGCAGCGCCTCGTTGTAGTCCCGCCCGCTGCCGCGGGGCTGGTAGCGCCCGTTGCGGATGTGTCGGGCCCAGTCGGTCATCACACCGCCGGCCATCGGCGCGGGGATCACCATGCCGCCCGGCCAGTACCCACGGATCCGGGACACCAGGCCGATGATCTGCCCCTGCCAGAGCGCGACGAGCCGGCGCCCGCGGGCGAAGGACCGCCAGTAGACGCTGCTGGTCGCGATCACGCAGGCACCGGCGATCTCCTTCGATGCCGAAGCCGTGTACAGCAGCGCGAGCTGGCCGCCGAGGCTGTGCCCGAACAGGTACACCGGCGCCTGCGGCAGGCGTGCCCGCAGCGCCGCGAGAACTGTCGGAAGATCCACTTCCAGCAGCTCGCGGTAGCCGAAGTTGGGCTGCTCGCGCAGGCCCGGTGTGCTTTCCCCCTGGGCCCGCAGATCGCAGGTGGCGGCGGACAGGCCGGCGGTGAACAGCGCCTTCGCCAACGGCCGGTAGAACTTCGCCTTCATCCCCATGGCCGGCAGGATCAGCACGACCGGGGCGGTCGGGTCGTCATGCTCGAGCAGCCGAATCACAAAGGTCACGTTGTCGTCGGTCGTGACGTGAATCGCTTCCGGTGTTGCCAGCTCCGACGGCTGTACGGCCGGGCCATCGGTGGCGGCGTTACGGTCGGTCCCACGTACGGACATGTAAGCCTCTCATCGGAGTGGAATCGGCCATTCCGCCGCGGCTGGCTGCCGACGGCAGGTCAGGCTGCCAACGACAGTCAGGATGTGCCGGGATTCCGACCGGACGAGACGCCGCTGTGACCTGTGATCAGGTGCTTCGTCCCGCGCGGGTTCACGTCCTGCACGGTAGGCGACCGCGGTCGGGGGCCACAACCGGACGGGCGGAAACCGACGGCACGATTGCCAGAACCGATGACGCGATTGCCACCACGCGCCACCGGCATCCAGCGCGGTCGGGCCCCACCTCCGGTGAAAACGGCCGCTCCAGGAGGCCTGACGCCCAGGCCACCCAGCCCCGTAGGCGGAAACCGCTGTCGGGACGATGGAAGTCACCTACGGCCTCGGCCGACGCCCGTCGGCTGTCGGTGGAAAGCGCTGTCGGAACGACGGTTTCCACCGACAGCCTCAGCCGCCGTAGGTCGAAACCGCTGTCGGGATGACGGAAGTCACCTACACGGTGGGCCGCTCGAAGGAGGAGCGTCCGACGAGCCTTATGGGCGATTTTCGGAATGGGATCATGAGCTGCGAAGACAGGCGGGCATCGCTGTCCCGTCGCACCGTTTCTCGGCCGGCCCGGTTGACAACGGCTCGCCGCCAGYCGAGTCGCCGCCAGTCGAGTCGTTGTCAGTCGAGTCGTTGTCAGTCGGGCCGGCCGTGGTCGGCCGGGTGCAGGGCGCGCAGCAGGGCCTCGCCCTGGACATGGCGGGACGCGAGGCTGACGGCGGCGTCGGGCACGACGACGTCGAAGCCGTGTGTGGCGTTCGGGTAGATGTGCAGCTCCACCGGCACGTCGGCCTGCGCGAGCCGGGTGGCGAACGTCAGCGCCTCGTCCCGGGCCAGCTCGAGATCGCCGAGGATCAGCGCGGTCGGCGGCAGCCCGGCGAGGTCCGTGGCGCGGGCCGGCGCGGCGTAGGCCGGCACGTCCGCGGCGTCGGCCACCGGGCCGAGGTAGCTGCGCCAGCCCCGCTGGGAGCCGGCCCGGTTCCAGGTGCGCGGGTCGGTGATGGCCTGGCTGGAGACCGTGGTGTGCCGGTCATCGAGTACGGGTGCGTGCAGCAGCAGCAGGGACGGCAGGGGCTCCTGCCGGTCGCGCAGGTACAGCGCCAGTCCGGCCGCGATGGCGGCGCCCGAGCTGGAGCCGACGATGGCCGACCGGGTCGGGTCGACGCCGATCTCCGCGGCCCCTGTACCGACTCTCCTGCCGGCTCCTTCGCCGGCCTCCTCGTCGGGGCCGCCCGTCAGCCAGCTCCACACGGCGTGGGCGTCATGCAGCGCCGCCGGGTAGGGGAACTGGGGGGCCAGCCGGTAGCCGACCGAGACGACCACCGCCCGGGATGCCGTGGCATACCACGCGCAGTGCTGGTCGAACTGCTCAAGCTCACCCAGCGTGAAACCACCGCCGTGGACGAAGAGCACCACCGGCGCCTCGGCATCGGCCTCGGCAGGACGGTAGACCCGTACCGGCACGTCCCGCACGTCCGGCCCGTCGATGATCTTGACGTGTGTGTCGGTCGTCCGGACGCGGTCGGCCGCGGGGTGCAGCCGGCTCAGCCGGGGGCGGCTGGGCGGGTTCACGAGATAGTCGCGCAGCTGCGGGTCGACCCGGTCCTCCAACGGTACGGACGCCACGACGCCTTCCTCACCATGTCGAGCTTCACTGTGTCGCGCTCCACCGTGGCGAGCTGTACTGCGGTGAGCTGTACCGCGGTGAGCTGTACCGCGGTGGAGCTGTACAGCGGCGAGCCCGCCAGCGGAGCGCAACTTTGACTCCACGGACACTATATTGAACGTTCAGGTTCATTCAAGTTGCCGCGCGGAACTGTCGATCGATATGGTCACACGATGGCACCGTCCGCTACCGTCCATCACGGTCGGATCGACAAGCGTGTCGCGATCCTCGACGCCGCGCTGCGCGTGTTCACCCGCGACGGGTACGGCCTGGCTCGGGTGGAGGCGATCGCGGAGCTGGCGGGAGTCGCCAAGCCCACCGTCTACAACCACTTCGGTGACAAGGAGACGCTCTTCCGCACGGTCATCCTCGACGGCGCCCGGCGCGCCGGCGACAGGATGGTCACCGCGCTCGACACCCTGCCCGACGACGGCGCCGACCTCGCCGGCGACCTCTCCCGGGTGGCTCGCGAGGTCATCGACTGCCAGCTCACCGGGGAGGGCTGGATCCTCCAGCGGCTGATGTATGCCGAGGCCGGCCGGTTCCCCGACCTCTTCGACGAGGCGCTCGCGTACGGAGGGTCGCGGGTGCGCAGTGCCCTCGCCGGCCGCCTCGCCCGCCTGTCCAACCGCGGCCACCTCGACCTCGACGAGCCCGACACCGCCGCCGCGCACTTCCTCGCCCTCGTCTCGGGAGACCTCCCCGAACTCTCCGCGCTCGGCACCAGAGAGGTCGCCGACGCCGAGCTGCGCGCGGCCATCGCCGCCGGCGTCAACACCTTCCTTCGCGCCTTCGCCCCCGTCCGCAGCCCAGATCATCCACCGCAACCTCCGGAACGCCGACGAACCCGGGAGGTTGTGGTGAGAGATCGACATGTATCCTGACCTGCAACGGCACAGAATTTTTAGATCATCTCAACATGATCTAAAAAATCTTCAAAAGGAGGTTGTGGTTGGATCTTGCAAACCCCCGGCTCAGGCGGGGTACAATCCGGACAGCGGGTCCCTGCGATCTACAAATCCGAGTCGGATTGAAACCCGGCGGTGAAGACCGGATTCATCTGGAATAATTTCTGCGATCTTACGAATCCGAATCGGATTGAAACAGGATGTGGCCGACCCCGAAGATCGTCGACAGGAGGGTGTGCGCGATCCGCAAGTCTGGGCCGCGCCTCCCCTGCGAACGGCCTGGGCGGCGGCGAAGCCGCTGTTCCCCGTGGTAGAGCCGTTGCGGGGCGATGAGTTGGATGGTGCGGTCGCCAGCGGCGGCATCGTGGAGTTCGGGGGTGAAACCCGCGTCGCTGAAACACGGCAGGCGCGAGACACCGCCGCTGGCGGGGGTGCGGATGCGGGCGGGGTCGGTGGATTTCCGGTCGATTTCACCGACGGCCGTCGGTGTCGGCCGAGGCGGCTGAGCGACCTTCAGTGGACAGTCCCTGCGATCTACAAATCCGAGTCAGATTGAAACTACGGGCCACCGCCCACGATGCTCATTTCTATGCCGGTGTTCATGATCTGCAAATCCGAACTGGGTTGAGGCGGGTATTCGCCGGGCGTCGGTGTTTGTGGTTCGTGGGGCCGGGTCGGATTGTTTCCGGCTGTTCCGGGGCGAATTCGTTCGGTTGTATTTTGGTGCCGGATGTGAGTGGTGGTTGTGGCGGGTTTTTCTTGGGAGCTGATGGACGGTCCGGTGGCGGGCGTTCGCGGGTGTGGTGACGGTGGGGGCGGGTAATCTTTTGGAGAATTTTCTTGTGATCTAGGATGGCTGGTGCGTCGCGGGGGTGGCCCGCTCGGGGGTGGGGCGGATAATGGGTTGTACGTGACATGTTTCACATGCGGGGTGTCGATTATTCGGTGCCGCTCGGATTCTCTTCTTGTACCGTTTTCTGCCGGAGCACGCTTTGTGTCCAGATGTGACCTGTAGGTGTCCGGTGGCGGCAAGGGAGCCCGTTGCGATGTTCATGATCGGGAGGCGCTCGTTATTGTCGTTCGCCGTGCTGGCTGCCGCGCTGGGCAGTCTGACCGGGCTGTTCGCCTGCGCTACCCCGAGGGCCCAGCCCGGCCGTGCGGGATCGGGCCCCTGTACTTCACCGGGTGTCACAGACAGCGAGGTCAAGATCGGCTTGTTGTTCGACGACAGCGGGCCGACGTCGRCCGCCTACCGTACGTTCCGGGCCGGTGTCGAGGCGCGTCTCGGAGTGGCCAACGCCGCGGGCGGCGTCCACGGTAGGAAGGTCGTGTATGCCTGGCGGGACGACGCCGGTTCTCCCGACGGGAACCGCGCCGGTGCTCGCGAACTCGTTCGGGACGAAGGGGTCATCGGCATTCTGGAAACAGCGGGGGTGGTGGTCGGCTCCGCGCAGTATCTCGACGATCTCGAAGTCCCGGTCGTCGGGCTGGCCGGCGACGTCGACTGGAACAACCACGACAACATGTTCTCCTGGCACTACTATTCGGCCACGCAGGGATCCTCCAGCGTCTGGGGGGATTTCGTCCGTAGCCAGGGCGGTACCCGCGCCCTGATAGTGAACACCGAGCTGAGCGACGCCACGGAGATCTTCTATCAGAAGCTCAGAACAAGCCTGCAGGCGGCCAGTATCCGCGTCGAGGCGAGCTTCACCGTGACCGCCAAGACGACCAGTTTCGGGGCACTGGCCGCGCAGATGAAGGCGGCGCGCCTCAACACTCTGGCCGGCATCGTCACTCCGGACATCCTCGCCCAGATTCTTCCGGCGGTCCGCGCCGCCGGTGTCAACCTCAAAGCGGTGATCGCTCCGTTCGGCTACGACCCGGCGTTGCTCAAGCAGCTCGGCCCGACCCTCGCCGGCACCGTCATCTACATCACTTTCGTCCCGTTCGAGGTGAACAGCCCCGCACACCAGCGGATGATCGACGCGATGACGCGGTACGCCCCGCAGGTGCAGTCACCCGCCCAGGACAGCGCGGTCTTCGGCTGGCTGTCCGCCGACATGTTCCTGCGCGGCCTGGAGGCCGCCGGCCCCTGCCCGACCCGCCCGGGGTTCATCCGGGGGCTGCGCGGCGTGCGCGCCTACGACGGCGGCGGCCTGCTGCCCGCCCCGATCGACCTCGCGACGAACCGCGGCAAGGCCGCCAACTGCTACGACTTCGTCCGCGTCAGTGACGACGGCAGCCGCTTCCTGCCGCTGGACCCGGTGGTGCGCTGCGGCCTCCCCATCAGCGACACCCCCGTCAGCTGACGTCCTCCCGTCGCGCCCGTGCCTCGGCGTCGGGCCGCTCCGCCGGACGACCGGCACCGGGCCACGGGGGATGCGGCGCGGACAGCCAGTCGCACCACGCGCCGAGGCCGGCGCCGGTACGGGCGCTGATCTTCAGGCTGGTCGCGCCGGGATTGACATCGGTGAGGTTGCGGCGGAAGAGCTCGAGATCGAAGTCCAGGTAGGGCAGCAGATCCACCTTGTTGATCAGGACGAGGTCGGCGGACCGGAACATGATCGGGTATTTCAGTGGTTTCTCCTCGCCCTCGGTGACCGAGAAGATCATCGCGCGCCGGTGCTCGCCGACGTCGAACTCGGCCGGGCAGACCAGGTTGCCGACGTTCTCGATGACGACAAGATCGAGAAGGTCCAGCGGCAGGCGCCCGATCGCCGAACGGACCATGGCGGCGTCCAGGTGGCACTCGCCGCCGAAGCCCTGACCGGTGTTGACCAGCGACACCACGGCGCCGAGCCCGTCGAGCCGGTCGGCGTCGATGCTGGTCTCGATGTCGCCCTCGATCACCCCGACCCGCAGCGTGGGGCACAGCCGGCGGAGGGTCTCCCGCAGCAGGGCCGTCTTGCCGGCGCCCGGCGCGGACATCAGGTTGACGACGTGCGTCCCGGCGGCGTCGAAGTCGTGGCGGTTCGCGGCTGCGAGCCGGTCGTTCTCGCCGAGGATCGCGGCCAGCACCTCGACACGCCGCGTCCCGGTCTCGTAGCCGGAATGATCTCCTATGCGCTCGTCCTGGCCGTGATGGTGATCGTTACTGTGATGATCATGACTGTGGCGGTGGTCGTCGTGCGTGCTGTCGTCGGTGTGCCAGTGGAATCGGCCCATGGTGATCCTCCTCCGGCCCGCGCCGCCGACCGAAGCCGCCGACCGTGAAACTCGTTGATCGAAGGTGTCGATCGAACCAGCCCGCGGCCGTTCACGCCTCCCCGAGCTCCAGGGAAGTGATCAGAAACTCCTCGCCCCGCAGCACCGACACCTCGTGGCCGCCGCACTGCCCGCAGAGCATGACCGGCGCGCTCAGCGTCCAGGTGTGACCGCAGCCGGCGCAGCGGACCCGCGCCGGCACGCTTTCGACCCGCAGCCGCGAGCCGTCCAGCGTGCTGCCCTGGCTGACCAGCGACCAGCAGTGGACGAGGGTGTCCGGCACGATCTGCCGTAGCTGCCCGATCCGTACGTTCACGGTCCGTACCGGACGGTCACCGGCGTGCTCGACGACGATGCCGGCGATGGCGTGGCAGATCGACAGCTCGTGCACGGTGCGCCCCCTCCGCGGCTGCGCCCGGCCCGCCGGACGCGTCCACCCCAGTTTTGATCATCTGGATCGCGCCCGCCGGTGGGCCCGGCGGCGCGGCGGGCGTGAGGTCGGCAACTTCACGATCAACGCGATGGTCCTGGCGCGCGGCGGATAGAAGATCGACATGGGACGGCTGGACGGGACGGCTGGAACGGATGGAGGCGCCCGGTGACGCAGCTCCCCGCGGGACCCGTCGGCGGCGGCACACCGGCGCGTCGCGAACTGCTGCTGGTGGGCTGCGGCAACATCCTGCGTCGGGACGACGGCGTCGGGCCGGTCCTCATCCGGCACCTGTGGGAGCGAGGCATCCCCGACGGGGTGCGGGTCGTCGACGGCGGCACCGCCGGGATGGATGTGGCGTTCCGGATCCGTGAGGCCCGCCGGGTGGTTATCGTCGACGCCGCCCGCACCGGCGCGCGGCCGGGCACGATCTACCGTGTACCCGGCCCGGAGCTGGCCGATCTCCCGCCGCTGGCCGGCCTGCACAGCCACGCCTTCCGCTGGGACCACGCGCTGGCGCTCGCCACCTGGCTGGACGCGCACTGGCCGGACGAGCACCGGCCGGACGAGCGGACGCCCGGCCCGCCACCGGCCCAGGAAGGTCAGCCTGCCCAGGAAGGCCGCACGGCCTGGGAAGATCAGATGACCGGCCGGTCACCGTTCGGGGAGGGGCGGGAAGGCGGCCCACCGCCGGTCGGGGAGGGGCGGACAGCCGGCCTGGTACCGGTGGCAGGCCGGCTCGGTTCGGCGGCGGCGAGCCGTCCTGACGAGGTCACGGTGTTCCTCATCGAGGCCGAGTGCGTCGACGCGGGCTGGGAGCTGTCCGCGGCGGTGCGCCAGGCCATGTGGGAGGTCATCGGCCTGATCGAACGGGACTTCCTGGCCGGGTTTCGCAGCCCGCAGACGGCGGACACGCGCCCGGGGTCCGGCCCGGCCGTCCGTGAGCATGGCAGGGGTGGCCGTACGGCTGCCGCTGCCGCTGCCGCGGGTCCGGGGCCGTCCATATGACGGCCGAAGGCGTCTGTCCGGCCGTCATCGGTCATGCGCGTGCTGGGGAGCCTGGCCATCCCGGTGCTGTGTGGCGGCGGCGGGTGCGGGTCGAAGGCGTTGTGCAGGGGGTGGGGTTCCGGCCGTTCGTCCACCGGCTGGCCACCGCCCTCGGCGTCGACGGTTTCGTGGGCAACGACAGCGGCTCGGTGTTCATCGAGGTCCAGGGCAGCCCCGCGACGGTCGCGCAGTTCCTGCGGCGGCTGCGCGGTGACGCGCCAGCACCGGCGCGGGTCACCACCGTGCGGGTGGACGACGCCCCGCCGGTGACCGGAGAGGCCGGCTTCCGCATCGTGGCCAGCCGCGATGGCTGCGAGGGTGTTCACGCCGCTCACACCGTCGGCGCCGTCGTCCCCCCGGACACGGCGGTGTGTGACGACTGCGTACGCGAACTGTTCGACCCGGCCGACCGCCGCTACCGTCATCCGTTCATCACCTGCACTGCCTGCGGCCCCCGGTTCACCATCATCCGGTCGCTGCCCTACGACCGGGCGGCCACCACCATGGCGGGCTTTCCGATGTGCTCGGCCTGCGCGGCCGAGTACCACGACCCGGCCGACCGCCGCTTCCACGCCCAGCCGGTGTGCTGCCCGGACTGCGGGCCGCGGTTGTCCTTCGTCCCCTTCACGCCCCTCGCATGCTCTGCCCCTGCCGTGGCCGACGGCCACCACAGCGTGACCGGGCCGTGGGACGCCGCTGAGCTGGAGGCCGCCAGGCCGGCGGCGTCCAACTCAGCGGGGATCGGGCCCGAGGCGATCGGAGCCGAGGTGATCGGAGCCGGGGTGCCGGGGGCGGCTGAGACGCCGGAGGCGGAGGTGACCGGGTCGGACGGGGCGCTGGCCGCGGCCCAGCGGGCGCTGGCCGATGGTCGCGTCGTCGCGGTGAAGGGGATCGGCGGCTACCACCTGGCCTGCCGGGCCGACAGCCCGGTGGCGGTGCGGCTGCTGCGCGAGCGCAAGGCGCGGGTGGGCAAGGCGTTCGCGGTGATGGTCCGGGATCTTGACGTGGCCCGGCGGCTCGCCGAGATCGGCCCGGCCGAGGCCGCGGTGCTGCGCGGCCCGGCCCGGCCGATCGTGCTGCTGCGGCGCCGGGCGGACGCTCCCGTCGCCGCGGACGTGGCGCCGGGCAACCCGCTGATCGGCCTGCTGCTGCCCTACTCGCCTCTGCACCATCTGCTGTTCGCCCAGGTGCCCGGCGCGGCCGTCGTGCCCCCGGCGTGCGTCGTGCTGACCAGCGCCAACCTGGCCGACGAGCCGATCTGCTTCGACGACACCGACGCCCGCGGCCGGCTGCCGGCGCTGGCCGACGCGATGCTCACCCATGACCGTCCGATCCTGCTGCCCTGCGACGACTCGGTGGTCCGCGTCGTCGACGGCCGCGAACTGCCGATCCGCCGCTCCCGCGGCCACACGCCCCTGCTGGTCGAGTTCGGCCGGACAGCGCCCGTGGGCAGCCGAGGTCGACCGGCGTCCGCGGGCAGGGTTGGGCGGGTGGCGGACCAGGATGGTTCGCGTCGGCCGGTCGAGGTGGTCCTGGCCGTTGGCGGGGAGCTGAAGAACACCTTTTGTGTCACCGACGGTGAGCGTGCGTTCTGCTCGGCGCACGTCGGTGACATGGGTGGTCTGGCGGCGCTGCGCGCCTTCGAGCGGTCGGTCGAGCAGTTCACCGCCGTGTACGCCATGCGCCCGGCGCGGCTGGTCGCCGACGCCCACCCGGGGTACTCGACCCGCCGCTGGGCCGAGCGCCACGCCGGTGACCGGCCACCGCTGCTCGTCCAACATCATCATGCGCACGTGGTCTCCCTGCTCGCCGAGCACGGCAGGCTGGGTGAACCGATCATCGGAGTGGCCTTCGACGGCACCGGCTACGGCATCGGCGGCACCGACAGCGCGGTCCCGAGCGGCGCGGGCCGGGACGCACTGTCCCGGGACAGGGCGTCCCGGGACGGCGTGCTCCGGGGTGGTGTGCTCCGGGGTGACGAGGTCCGGGGCGACGAGGTCTGGGGCGGTGAGGTGCTGCTGCTCGGTGCGGACAGCCACCGCTTCACCCGCGTCGGCCATCTGCGCGCGGTGCCGCTGCCCGGTGGGGACGCGGCCGTGCGCAACCCGTGCCGGATGGCGCTGTCCCACCTGGCCGCCGCCGGCATCCCGTGGGCGCCGGACCTGCCCGCGGTGGCCGCCTGCCGGCCCGCCGAACTGGCCGCGGTGCGCTCCCAGCTCGACAGCGGCATCGGCTGCGTCCCCTGCACCAGCATGGGACGCCTCTTCGACGCGGTGTCCGCCCTGCTGGGCATCTGCCACCGCGTCGAGTACGAGGGCCAGGCCGCGATCGCCCTCGAAGCGGCCGCGCTCGAGGCGGTCACCGTCCCGGCCGCGGGCGCAGCGGCGTCACAGGAGGCCCGGTTGGGATCGGGAGCGGGACCGGCATCGGGGATACCGGCGGCAGTGGGGATGTCGAAGGTGCCCGGGATATCGGGGCTGACGGTGGCACCACGGCTGACGGTCGGCGCGGACGGTGTGCTCGACCCGGCACCGCTGCTGCGCGCGCTGGTGGCCGGGCTGCGCGACGGCGTGCCGGTGGCGGTGCTGGCCGCGGCGTTCCACGAGGCGGTGGCCGACGCGGTCGCCGAGGTGGTGACCCGGGTCGGCCGGCAGCGAGGGGTGTCGCTGGCCGGCCTGACCGGCGGGGTGTTCCAGAACGTGCTGTTGCTGCGCGCCTGCCAGGAGCGGCTGCGCACCGCCGGATTCGACACGCTCGTCCACCACCTGGTGCCGCCCAACGACGGCGGGCTCGCGCTCGGGCAGGCCGCGGTCGCGGTGCTRCGCCTGCGTGCCGGGGACGATGAGGAGAGGTGACCATGTGCCTGGGGATTCCGGGCCGGATCGTCGAGGTCTGGGACGAGAGCGGGACCAGGATGGCCCACGTCGCCTTCCCCGGTGAGACGCGGAAGGTGTGCCTGGCGTATCTGCCGGATCTCGCGGTCGACGACTACACCATGGTGCACGCCGGTTTCGCCCTGACCCGGCTCGACCAGCAGTCGGCACTGCACACGCTGGACGTGATGCGCGAATACCAGCTGATCGACGACACCGCGACAGGCCACCTGACGGAAGCCGGGGAAGTCGAGGAAAGAGAAGCCGAAGCAAAAAGAGGATTCGGGGAGACCGCGGAGACCATGGAGACCGAGGAGGTCAGGAGATCCGGGGAGGCCTGGGAAACCGGGGGAGTCGGGAAAACCGGGGGAATGCGATGAGCGCCGTGGCGGTCACTGGTGACGACGACGCTGTGACAGGTCATCCCCGGAAGACACGGCAGGAGCCGGCGAACGTTCCAGAGGCGACCGCCGGCGCTGTCGGCGGCGTGGACGACACCGACGACGGTGGGCTGACCGAGGATCTTGCGGCTGATCTCGCGGGGGCCTCGCTCGCGCTGGCCCGGCGTTTTGCCGGCGGTGCCACCCTGTGGTGTCTGTCGCCGGCGTGGGGGCCGCACGCGCACCATGTCGCGGTCGAGTTCGTCCACCCGGCTGTCGTCGGCAAGCCGGCGCTGCCCGCGGTGGCCGTGACCGGCCCGGATCCCGTCGCCATGATCCGGCTGGCGGCCCGGCCCGGTGACGTCGTCCTTGCCGTGGCCGCCGCCGATGACCCGGTGGTGCGTGCCGTGCTGCGCCGGGCGCCGGCCTGGGAGACAGGCACGATATGGATCGGTAGCGGTCCGCGTCCGCCGGCCGGTACAGCTGATCATGTGCTGTGGCTGGACGACCCGGATCCGCTGCTGCCGACCACCGGCCGGCTTGTGCTCCTCTACCACCTGCTGTGGGAGCTGACCCACGTCTGCCTCGAGCACACCGCCGTGCTCCACCCGTCCGCCCGGGAGCAGACCGGCGGGACGTGCGTCACCTGCGGTGACGAAGGCCGCCTCGGCGAAGTGGTCACGCCCCGGGGAGCGGCCGACGGACGGGCACTGGTGCGTACCGCCACGGGGATGGAGCTCGTCAGCACCCTGCTGGTCGATCCGGTGGCCACGGGTGATCTGGTGYTGGTCCATGCCGCGACGGCGATCATTCGTCTCGACCAGGACGGTGAGTGATGACCACCGAGCACACCGCGTTCCTGTACCCGTTCCTCCACCCCCAGGAGGACAACGGCGACGACCGGGACAGCAGCCCCCGGGCCGGCGCTGACCGGGACGACCGCGCCCGGCGCGACGGCGGCCACCGGAGGAGCGGCCAGCGGGATGACGGCCGGGACACCGGCGGCCGGGATGCCCGCGACCGGAAGGAAGGCCGCGGGGACACCGGTGGCCGGGGGGACGCACTGGGTGCGTTGCTGGTCGAACTTGCCGACTCGGCGCGGGCGAAGGCCCAGGAGAGCGTGCGACTACAGCACGCGACGCTGCGGGAGTGCGCCGGATCGATCGCGGCCACCGCGGCGGAGATGGCACACCGTTTCGCCCGGGGCGGACGTATGTACACCTTCGGTAACGGCGGTAGCGCGACCGACGCCGCCACCCTGGCCGAACTGTTCTCCCGCCCGCCGCACGGACGCCCGCTGCCGGCCTGGTCGCTGGCCGCGGACCAGGCGGTGGTCACCGCGCTCGGCAACGACGTCGGATTCGAGCGGGTGTTCGCCCGGCAGCTCATCGCGCACGCCGGCCCGAACGACATCGCGGTGGCGCTGTCGACCAGCGGCGACTCGTCCAACCTGCTGGCCGGGCTGGCCGAGGCCGGCCGCCGGGGCGCGCTCACCGTCGGCTTCGCCGGGTACGACGGCGGCCGGTTCGCCGCCGACGGCGTGGTCGACCGCTGCTTCGTCGTCCACTCGCAGAGCGTGCACCGCATCCAGGAGTCGCACGCCCTGCTCGGCCACCACCTGTGGGCCGCGACGCAGCGGCGGATGGCGGACCATCCGACTGCATCCCCGATGTCCCAGATATCCCCGATATCCCCGATGTACCCGGCGACCCCGATGGCGGGGGAGAACGCCCGATGACCGTGGCGGATCGGGCCGGCCGAACGGAGCGGGCAGATCGAACAGATCGTCCGAACCGGAGGGATCACCCCGACCGGGCGGACCGAGCGGACCGGATGATCCCGGCGGGTCGAACTGACCGAACAACCGACCGAACAGGCGTGACGAGCAGAACGGGCCGGGTGAGTCAGACGGGTCAGGCGAATCAGACGGGCCAGACGAAGTGGGCGGRCCGGGTGGAGGCGGAGAAGGCGGGCCGCGGAGACGGCACCCGGGGCGGGAACATGCGCGCGGAGGTCATCCAGGAGAGGGCGGCCCACGGGGACGGGGAGGCGGACGAGGCGCTGGTGCTGGCGCGGGTCGAGACGTTCCGGCGGCGCCGGCCGCGGGCGCTCGGCGAGGTGGTGACCGCGGCGCACGGGGCTGGCGGGAGCGCGTCGGCGGAGCTGATCGAGGCGGTCTTCGTCGACGCGTTCCGCAACCCCGCGCTCGACGCGTTGGGGGACGGCGCGGTTCTGCCGCTGCCGTCGGGGGAGTCGCTGGCCTTCAGCACCGACTCCTTCGTGGTCCGGCCGCTGCGTTTCCCCGGCGGCTCCATCGGTGACCTGGCGGTGCATGGCACCGTCAACGACCTGGCGATGACGGGGGCGCGGCCGTTGTGGCTGTCCGCGGCATTCGTGATCGAGGAGGGTTTCCCCGTCGACGAACTGCGCCGCGTCGCGGGGGACATGGCCGAGGCGGCGCGGGCCGCGGGGGTGGAGGTGGTGACCGGAGACACCAAGGTCGTCGACACCGGCGCCGCCGACGGGCTGATCGTCACGACCGCCGGGGTGGGGCTCGTCCCGCCCGGCCGGCAGCTGTCCGCGCGGCGGGTGCGGCCGGGGGACCGGGTGCTGGTGTCCGGCACGATCGGCGAGCACGGGATGGCGGTCATGATCGCCCGCGGCAACCTGGCGATCGACGCCGCCATCCGCTCCGACACCGCGGCGGTCAACGCGCTGGTGGAGGAGCTGCTGGCGGCGGCGCCGTCGACGCGGTGGCTGCGTGACCCCACCCGGGGCGGGGTGGGGACGGCCTGCAACGAGCTGGCCCGGGACAGCGGCCTCGGGGTCCTGCTCGACGAGTGCTCCGTGCCGGTGCGCCCCGACGTACGCGGCGCCTGCGAGCTGCTCGGCATCGACCCGCTCCACGTTGCCAACGAGGGCAGGTTCCTCGCGGTGGTGCCGCCCGAGCAGGCCCCGGCGGCGCTGGCCGCGCTGCGGGAGCATCCGCGGGGCCGGTCGGCCGCAGTCATCGGGGAGATCACCGAGGGGCCGGCCGGGATCGTCGCGATGCGCACCGCCCTGGGCGGCACCCGGATCGTGGACATGCTGGTCGGCGACCCGCTACCCCGCATCTGCTGACCATGCCGACCGCCCCGCCCGACGCACCGCCAACCGGCCCGTCCGCCAGCCCGCCAGCCCGCCAGCCCGCCAGCCCGCCAACCGGCCCATCCGCTCATCCGCCTGTTCTGTTCTGATCAAAAGAATTGAGTACGGAAGTGGCTGCTACAGCGACCACTTGTTCCCTCGTTCTTGGGACGTGTCCGTTTCTGGGTGGTTCGGGGAGGCCGGTGGCGCCAGGTGGTGGCGTCATGGCATGAGGAGGTTGTTGATGTGTCTGGGAATTCCCGGGCGGCTTGTCGAGATCGTCGACGCGGGCCAGCATCTCGCGACGGTCGATGTCAGCGGGGTGCGGCGGACGATCARCATTCGGCTGGTCGCGGCGGACGGGCCCCAGGTCGGGGACTGGGTGCTGGTGCACGTCGGGTTCGCCCTGGCGGTGATCGACGAGGACGAGGCGACGCGCACGCTCGAGGCGATGGAGAAGCTGGGCGCGGCCTACCAGGACGAGATCGAGGCGTTCGGCTCGTCCGCGATCCCCTGACCGCCGCGCCCGTCGTGCCTGCCGTGTCGGCCGTGCCGGCCGTGTCTGTCGTGCCTGTCGTGCCTGTCGTGTTTGCCGTGTCGGCAGCGTCTGCCTGGACCGTCACGTCTGCCGGGATTGTTGCGTCTGCCATGCCTGCC
Source organism: Protofrankia sp. BMG5.30 (assembly GCF_001983005.1). Taxonomy (NCBI): domain Bacteria; kingdom Bacillati; phylum Actinomycetota; class Actinomycetes; order Frankiales; family Frankiaceae; genus Protofrankia; species Protofrankia sp. BMG5.30. Next base: position 20,451 of record NZ_MOME01000019.1, read on the forward strand.
GTGGCCGTTTCCGCCGCTGTCGTACAGATCGTTTCGGCTCGCCGGTCGTAACCGTAAGCCGTCACTGCAAGGAGGATCCGTGATGCGCTTCGTCGACGAGTTCCGCGATCCCGCGGCCGCGCGTGCGCTGGTGGCCGCCATCGCGGAGCTGGCCGGGACGGACAGCTACGCGTTCATGGAGGTGTGCGGCGGCCACACCCACACCATCTACCGGCACGGCATCCAACACCTGCTGCCCGAGTCGGTGGAGCTGGTGCACGGCCCGGGCTGCCCGGTGTGCGTCATACCGATGGGACGGGTCGACGACGCGATCTGGCTGGCCGAGCAGCCGGGGGTCGTCCTCACCTCGTTCGGCGACATGATGCGGGTGCCCGGTGGCCGCGGCAGCCTGCTGGAGGCCAGGGCGCGCGGGGCGGACGTCCGCTTCGTGTACTCACCGCTGGACGCGCTCGGGGTGGCCCTGGACAACCCGGACCGGCATGTCGTGTTCTTCGCGGTCGGGTTCGAGACCACCGCCCCGTCCACCGCGGTGACGCTGCTGCGGGCCCGGGAGCTGGGGCTGACCAACTTCAGCGTGTTCTGCAACCACGTGACGATCATCCCGCCGCTGCGGGCGATCCTGCGCTCGCCCGACCTACGGCTGTCGGGCTTCATCGGCCCGGGGCATGTCTCGACCGTGGTGGGCAGCCGGCCGTACCGCTTCGTCCCCGAGGCGCACGGCAAGCCTGTCGTGGTGGCCGGCTTCGAGCCGCTGGACGTTCTCGCCGCGGTCGCGATGCTGCTCCGGCAGATCCGGCAGGGACGCTGTGAGGTCGAGAACCAGTACGGCCGGGTGGTGCGCGAGGAGGGCAATCCCCAGGCGCTGGCGCTGATGGCGCGGGTGTTCGAGCTGCGGCCCCATTTCGAGTGGCGTGGGCTGGGCTTCATCGCGCAGAGCGCGCTGCGGCTCACCGACGACTTCGCGCGGTTCGACGCCGAGCGGCGGTTCGACATGCCCGGCGTCCGCGTCGCCGACCCCAAGGCGTGCCAGTGCGGAGAGGTCCTCAAGGGCGCCATCAAGCCGTGGGAGTGCAAGGTGTTCGGCACCGCCTGCACACCGCAGACCCCGATCGGCACCTGCATGGTCTCCTCGGAGGGCGCCTGCGCGGCCTACTACACCTTCGGACGGATGGCCCTGCGGTGAGCGCGTCCTGTGACGAGGACGGCGCGCGGATGTTCGCCCGTTACGCCTACGCRCCGAACGAGCTCGGTTACTGCGGCCCGGCCGACGCGCCGCGGACACTGCTGACCGCCGGTGCCGCCGGTGCCGCCGGTGCCGCCGGTGCCGCCGGTGCCGCCGGTGCCGCCGGTGCGACGGGTGCCGCCGGTACCGCGGGAGCGGCCGAAGCGACGGGTGCCGCGAGTGCGACCGGCTCCGCCGGAGCCGGCGGAGCTGGCGCCACGGAGGGTGATCTGCGGGCGTTGGCCCGCCGCTTCCACGGAGCATGGCCGTATCTGCGGATCCTGGCCCGGCTCACCGGTATCGACGACCCGCTCGACCGCCGGGTGGTCGAGGCGTACTGGCTCGGCGGCGGCGTGTCGGAGGCGGTCGACCCCCGCGAGTTCGGCGCGGCGCTGCTGGCTGTGATCGGTCCGCAGGCCGGGTGGTACTGGCGGCACCTCACCCCGCAGATTCTTGACGAGGCCGCGCCGAACCACTGCTTCCACGTCTTCGGGGTTTACCCCTGGTCCCGGCTGCTGGACTCGCCGGACCCCACCGGGCCACTGCACGTGCTGGACAGCTGCCGGATTCGCTGGGGGCAGGTGACGGAACGCGACAGCGATCATGTCGTGGTGCGCTCCGCGGGCCTGACCTGGGAGAACGGCCGGCTCGGGCTGTCCGGGCCCCGGCCGCTGCGGGCCGCGCTCGTCACCGGCGGTGTCAGCTTCGCCCCCGACGTGCGGCCGGGGGAGTGGGTCGCCCTGCACTGGGACCGGGTCAGCAGCCGGCTCACCGACGGGCAGGCCACGACGCTGCGCCGCGACACAGTGACCCAGCTCGAGCTCACCAACCGCCGGCTGGCCCGCACCCGGGAGGCCGGCCCGGCCGGGGAAGCGCTCACCCGACAGGTGCGGGACGACGCCTGACGGGTGGCGCGGCGGCACTGCCCATGACGTCCGGCTTCCGGCTTCCGGCCTCTGGCTTTCAGCCTTTGACCTCTGGCTTCTGGCCCGCTGTCGCTGCCCGCTGATCGCCGCTGCCCGCCGCTGGCGGTGGRCTGACATGGGCTGTGCGGATCGGTTGACATGATTGGTCCAACCATCATACCGTTCTGTCAACAAAATGTGACATAGGTCAAAGCGTTGCCTGGCGCCACCTGAGATTCTTCCGATCGGATGGTCATCCGCTGGTCATCCGCGTCGCGTGAGCACGGCGCTCGTACGCGGGGTTCCCGTCGCGGGGGTCGACGCCGGCCTGAGGAGCGATCGCTCGAGCGAACTCGGGAACGTCTCCCGCGAGCGGTGGGCCAGGCCAGCAGACACCATCCACGTCCGCTGTCCGCGCACGAGTACTCACAACCCTGAGGAGAACGATGAGCGAGACCACCACCGATGCTGGTCTGGACGCTGCTCTGACCGTCGCCGAGGAGTTCGTCTATCGGGCCGAGCTCAGTCCGCCGCTGGCGGTCGGAACCGGTCCCTTCGGAACCCGGCTGTTCTTCGGCTTCGCCGGCGGCCGCGTGACAGGCAGGCGGATCAACGCCGACGTGCTGGCGGACAGCGGCGGCGACTGGGTCCTCATCGGCCTGGACGGTTTCGGGCGTATCGACGTGCGGGGCCTGTGGCGTACCGACGACGACGCGACCATCTACGTCCAGTACACCGGCCTCGTCGAGATGAACGAGGCCGTCGGGACCGCGTTACAGACCGGTGGCACGATCAGCCACACCGACCAGTATCTGAGTATCACCCTTCGGTTCGAGACCGGTGACGAGCGATACGCCTGGCTGCAGCGCCGTGTGTTCGTCGGCCGTGGGCGTCTTGTCAACGGCGCGATCGAGTTCGGTGTCTTCCGAATCGACTAGCCGAATCGACTGGCCGAGTTGACAGGGCGAGTCGACTCGGCCAGTCGACCGGGCGTGACAGACCGAGATTCACCCGGGGCCGGGTGAACGGGCCTCTCCGGAGGGATTTTATCCCGATGGAGGCACCAGGTTGACTCTTATGAGGGGAGCGCACCAGAGCACGGAAGATTACGGTCGGACGCGTAGCGCATGCCTTGGGAGGCGTTGTGACCCTGACGGGTGCTGAAGATGCCGATGTCGTCATTGTTGGCGCGCGACTTGCCGGTACGGCCACGGCGGTGCCGCTTGCGCGGGCCGGGCGAAAAGTGATCCTGCTGGACAGGACGAGCTTCCCGTCGGATCAGCTGTCGACGCACGTCCTGGTACCCAGCGGCGTGTCGGAACTGCAACGCATGGGCGCGCTGCCGCACATTCTGAAGCTCGGCCCCGCGCAGGCCCGCTATCTGGGTGTCACGGTCGGCGATATTCGTTTACGTGAGCGTTTCGCCACGGTGGACGGGATCGACTACGGGGTCTGCGTTCCGCGGTACGACCAGGACGTGTGCCTGGTCACCGCCTGCCGCGAGGCCGGTGCCGACGTACGTGAGAAATCCGTGTTCGAGGACGTGCTCTGGGAGAACGGCCGAGCCGTCGGTGTGCGCTACCGGCACGACGGGCGGAAGTACGAAATCCGGGCCAGGCTCGTGGTCGGTGCGGACGGCAGGCAGTCCAGGACCGCGGCGGCCGTCGGCGCCTGGACACCTTATCGGGGGTCGAAGAACGGGCGGGGATTCGCCTTCCGCTACATGGACGACCCCGCGGTGGACACGATCCACCACGAGATCTACGGCATATACCGCAGTAGCCCGCGCATTGTTCTGACCCTGCCGTCAAGCCCACGCGGACGACTGCTCGTGGTGTTCATGGCCCCGGCGGACGACATTCCCCGTTTCCAGCAGGGCGGCGAGCGGTTCTGGCAGGAGGCCGTCGCCGAGGAGCCCGAGGTCGCGGAGCGGATCAGCGGCGCCCAGAACGTAAGCCAGCTCCGGTCGACCAGAAAACTGGCCTCCTACTACCGGCGGTCAAGCGGACCCGGGTGGGCGCTGGCGGGTGACTCCGGGCATTTCAAGGATCCCGTCGCAGGTCAGGGACAGCGTGACGCCCTGCGTCACGGGCGGCTTCTCGGCGAGGCGGCCAACGCCGTCCTCGACGATCCGGCGGCGCTCGACAGAACTCTCCGTGCGTGGGAGAAGAACCGGGACAACGACACACGCAGCAGTTATCACTGGGGTAACCGGGAGTCCCGTCCGGACGCTCCCTCCGCGCTGATCCGCGAAGTTCTGCGGACGTTCGGGGACAGGGGCGAGGGCCGGCCGGACTTCAGCGACACCTTCAACCGGACGCGGAAGGTCGAGCACGTGATCGGGCCGTCAAGGATGGTCCGTGGCCTGGTCCGGGCGCTGGCCGCCCCCGGTGCGGACCGCCGCGGCATCCTGCGGGAGGTCGCGGGCGAGATCCCGACGGAGCTCGCCATTCGCTGGGAAACCCGGTTCGGCGGATTCCGTTACGACGGCTGGGCGCCGTCCGAACGGCCGGGCTGGTCGGTGGGGGAGCCACCCCGGCCACGGACGGCCGAGGCGGAAGCCGTGCCCCAGCCGGCATCGTGAGGGCTGTTTCTCGTCCACGGTTCTTTCAGGGTTGGTTTTCGTTCACGGGTTCCCGTTCGGGGTGCTCGTCCATGGGCGTGCGGCTTCGCGGGGCCGGGGCCGGCACGCCGGGACGTTCGACCGCTGCGGCGCCGTGAGGCGCGCCGACATACGGGAGCGGCCCCGAAACCGCCCCGAAGCGGCACCGGAGTGACTCCGAAACGGTACTGACAGTCGCGGGGCGAGGCCCGCGGACGGTCCGCCGGCCGGCCCAGGCGCCACGCCAGGTGATCCAGGACGGTCCCGCGGGAACGCCGCCGTGCCCTCGCCTGGCCCGGGGCCGCGGCATGACTTACCCCTCGGACCGCCGGCGGCGCCGGCGAGAAATACACGGCCGCAGCCGCGTCGTTCCGTTGCCCGGCGATTACCCGCACCGGCGGGCCCGGCTATTTTCTTAACAGCCTGCAAACCAGTCTAAAGCCATTCTTGTGCCGCGCTGGACGGCGCTTCCCGCAGGGTTGACCGCTGTTCGGGTCCGCGTGTTTTCTCCTGGCAGGTCCGGTCACCTGGTACTTGGCATCCACGTGCGGGCCGGGCCGAAGGTGCCTTCGTCATTTCGGGAACGGAGTTTTCTGGTGGACACGCGGAGAAGATTTCTGTCGTTGTCCGCGGGGTCCTTTGTGGCGCTGTTCGCCGGTTCCGCGGTGAGCGCGTGCGGCACCGGGGAGGACCAGGCGGGTAACGACGGTACGCCGCGGCCGGGCGGCCGTCTCGTCTTCGCCGAGCCGACCTCACCGATCGGCTGGGACCCGCAGGTCGGCACCGAGGACGTGCTCGGCCTGATCCTGCGTCCGGTGTTCGACTCGCTGGTTTCCGAGACGCCGGACGGCAGGTATCTGCCGTGGCTGGCGACGTCCTGGACGGTGTCGGACGACGGGCTGACCTACACGTTCGTACTGCGCGAGGACGTGACCTTCAGTGACGGCACCCCGTTCGAYGCGAACGCGGTCAAGGTGAACTTCGACCGGGTGGTCGCGCCCGAGACGAAGTCCAGGTACGCTAAGTCGCTGCTCGGGCCGTACAAGGCGAGCACGGTGCTGGACTCCCACCGGGTCGAGGTCACGCTGAGCAGGCCGTACTCGCAGTTCCTGCACGCGGTCAGCCGGCCCTACCTCGGCTTCCACTCGCCCAGGGCGCTCGCGGAGCATCCGGACTCCCTCGGCTCCGGCGGCCAGTTCACGGTGAGCACCGGCCCCTACGTCTTCACCTCGGTGGTGCAGGGCCAGCAGGCCGTCTTCACCAGGCGCGAGGGCTACAACTGGGGGCCGGGCACGGCCAGGCACACCGGCCGGCCCTACCTGGACGGGTACACCGTCCAGTTCGTCATCGACGACCAGAGCAGGGTCGCGGCGGCGACCTCGGGGCAGATCGGCATCGCCGACCAGGTCCCGGCGGCACAGCTGGCCGGGCTGCGCCGGCAGACGTCGGTGACCCTGATCAGCCGTGACGTGCCGGGGTCGCCGTACACCTACTATCTGAACACCCGCCGGCCGCTGTTCCGGAACGCCGACGCCCGGCGGGTGATCCTGTACGGGGTGGACGTCGCGTCCATCACGGGCGGGCTGTTCCAGGGCCAGTACCAGCGCGCCGGCTCGATCCTGAGCCCGTCGACCCGCAGCTACGACGACAGGCTGGCGTCGAGCTGGGGCTACGACCGGGCCAGGGCGGAACGCCTGCTCGACAGCCTCGGCTACACCGGCCGGGACGGCGACGGCTACCGGACGAAGGACGGTGCCCGGTTCAGCCTGCAGTTCCCCTTCGCCACCGCCAACACCACCTCCGAGCGCCGCAACTACGACACCGCCTTCCAGGCCGAACTGAAGAAGATCGGCGTCGAGGTCGTGCTCACCGAGCTGGACGCGCCCACCTACATCAAGCGGACGCTGGCCGGCGACTACGACGTGAGCGGGCTGGCCTGGGGCGGCTCCGACCCCTCGATCCTGGGGAACCTGTTCTCCGCCAGGAGCCTGGTCACCCAGGGCGGCGGCAACAAGGCATGGGTCGACGACCCCGAACTGGAGGCGCTGCTCGACGAGGCGTCCAGGACGATCGACCTGAACAAGCAGAACGATCTCTACCGGAGGGTGCAGGCCCGGGTCATCGACCAGGCCTACGGCCTGCCCACCTACGTGGCGAAGCGCAGCCTGGCGGTGCGCCCGACAGTGCACGGGCTGGAGTTCGACTCGGCGGGCTGGCCGTTCCTGTACGACGTGTGGGCCAGCGGCGCATGACCGCGGCGGTGCTGCGGCACGTCGGCAGGCGGCTGGCGGCCGGTGTGCTCGTCCTGTGGGGGGCGGCCACCCTGACCTTCGTCGCCCTGCACCTGGTGCCGGGCGACCAGGCGGACGCGATCCTCGGCCCGAGCCTGACCGCGACACCCCAGCTGCGCGCCCAGGTGATCGCGGACTACGGGCTCGACCGGCCGGTGGTCGTGCAGTACCTCGACTATCTGGGGTCGTTGCTGACCGGTGACCTGGGCCGCTCGTACCAGCGGGACATGCCGGTCGAGCGGCTGCTCGCCGACCAGGTCCTGCCGACGATGCAGCTCGCCGTGTCCGCCGCGCTCGCGGGCCTGGCGATCGCCGTGATCGCCGTGGTGGTGACCGCCGCCAGCGGCCGGGTCGGCCGCACGGCCGCCACCGTGCTCGAGCTGGTGGTCGCGTCCGTGCCGAACTTCTGGCTCGGGCTCGTGCTGCTGACCCTGTTCTCCTTCCGCTTCCCGATCTTCCCGTCGATCGGCGCGAGCGGTGGGCTCGGCCTGGTGCTGCCGACGCTCACCCTCGCGCTGCCGCTGGGGGCGACGCTGGCGCAGGTCATGCGCCAGGAGCTGGAGCGGGCCGACCGCGCCCCGTTCGCGCTGAGCGTGCGGGCGCGGGGGGCGGGCGAGCTGCGGCTGGTACTCGCCCACACGCTGCGTCACGCCGTCACCCCGGCGGTGACCCTGTCGGCCTGGATCGTCGGCTCGCTGATCGGCGGCACCGTGCTGGTGGAGAACATCTTCGCCCGCCCGGGAATCGGCCGGCTGCTGGTCGGCGCGGTGATGTCGAAGGACATCCCGGTGGTGACCACCGTGGTGCTGCTCTCCGCGGTGACGTTCGTGCTGATCAACACGGTGGTCGACCTGCTGTACCCGGTGATCGACCCCCGGCTGCGGGCGGAGCGCGCGCGATGAGCGTCGAGCTGGAGCTCGAGCGGGTCGCGACGGCGCCTCCCGCGCTGGTGGGCCGCCGGCAGCGCGCGGTCCTGCTGGCCGGCACCGTGCTGCTGGTGGTGTTCGCCGCGGTGATGCTCTTCCCGTCTCTGCTCACGGCGGGTGCCCCGGACGTCACCGACACCGCGCGCACCTTCCGGTCGCCGTCGCTGACGCACCCGTTCGGCACCGACCAGCTTGGCCGGGACGTCTACACCAGGGTCGTGCACGGGGCCCGGATCTCCCTGCTGACCGGGATCGGCGCCGTGATCATCGGCGTCGGCGGGGGGATCCTGCTCGGGCTGGTGTCGGCCGCGGCGGGCCGCGTCGTGGACGGGGTGCTGATGCGCTTCGTCGACGTGCTGCTCGCGTTTCCCGAGCTCCTGCTGGCGCTGCTGGTGGTGGCCATCATCGGCCGCGGGTCGGCGAACGTGGCACTGGCGATCGGCCTCGCGGCGGTCCCGCACTTCGCCCGGCTGGTGCGCGGCCAGGCGTTCGCGGTGATCCGCTCGGAGTACGTCGAGGCCGCACGCGGGCTCGGGGTGCCGCCCTGGCGCTACCTGACCCGTCACGTGCTGCCCAACGTGGCCGGGCCGCTGGTGGTGCTGGCGTCCATCGGCACCGGTTCGGCGATCACCGCGGCCGCGGGCCTGAGCATCCTCGGCCTCGGGCCGGCGGCACCGTCGCCGGAATGGGGCGCCATGCTGGCCGACGGCCAGGAGTACCTGGGCACCGCGTGGTGGATCGCGGTGTTCCCCGGCCTCGCCGTGGTCGCCGTGGTCCTGACGCTTACCCTGCTGGGACGCAACATCCAGGCCCGCGCCATCCGCTGATCCCAGGCCGTTGATCCCGGGTCGACGATCTCAGGCCGACGCGGGGGCGGCGAGGCCCACGGCGGCGGCCAGCCGGCGGAACGACGCCACCCGGTCGGCCGGCTCGTAGGTGTTGGTCACCAGCATCACCTCGTCGGCCCCGCTCGCCCCGGCCAGGGCCGCCAGCTGGTCGGCCACCTCCGCCGGCCCACCGACCAGGTCCGAGCGCAGGTCGAGGCGGTCCCGCACAGCGCGTTCCGGCTCGCTGAACCGGTACGCGAGCGCCTCGTGCACCGGCACCAGTGCCGCCGCGTCACCGGCGAGCTGCCACACGTTGGCCAGCCGCTCCGGCGCGGCGAGCGCCTCGGCGTGCTCCCGGTCGTCACCGACCCACGCCCGGAGCACCACGATCGCGTACGGATGATCGCCGTCGCGGGCCGGGGTGAACCGCTGTCGGTAGAGCCGCAGCCCCTCGACGGCCAGGGCCGGGTCGCGGAAGCCGGCGGTCATCGCGTACGGGAGGCCGAGAGCGGCGGCCGTCCGCGCGGCGGACGCGCTGGAGCCGAGCAGGTACACCGGCGGCAGCGGCACGTCGTCCGGCATTACCCGGATATCGGCGTCACCGGCCGCGGCCCCGGCGGGGAATTCCCGCCGGCCGCCGAAAGCGAGCAGTTCCCGCAGGCTCGCGTCGAACACGTCCCTGTCCTGTTGGAGCCCCCTGGCGGGGGCCGGGTCCCCTTGGAGCCCCCTGGCGGGGGCCGCGCCGGTGACCGCGTCGGTCGCGCCGGTCGCGCGGCCGACTCCCAGGTCGATCCGGCCGGGATACAGCGTGTGCAGAATGCGGAACTGCTCCGCCACGTGCAGCGGTGTGTGATTCGGCAGCATCGTGCCGCCCGCCCCGACCCGAGACCGGGTGGTGGCCGAGGCGATGGCGCCGATGAGGACTTCCGGCGCGGAGATCGCCCGGCTGGCGGTGCCGTGATGCTCCGCGACCCAGTACCTGGCGTAGCCGGCCGTGTCGAGTTCCCTCGCCACCGTGACGGAGTCGTGGATGGCCTGCCGTGGGCCGGCGTCGCGGCGTACCGGCCCCTGGTCGAGCACGGACAGCACGGTCAATCGAGCTCCTCGGCAGGCTGGTGTGTTGGGCGGCCTTTTCAGGAGCGGCCCCGCRCAGAGCAGCGTACCGCTGTTCCGTTGTCTTTTGTATTACGTGTTCTGGAGCAATTCTAAAGCCATACTAAAATGATAGTCGTGCCGCCTGCCGCGACTCTTGTCCGACCCTTCGGACGGCTGTAAGATCCGCCCAGTCGTCAGGCCGCGCAAAAGACCGACTCCGGTGCCGGCCGTCTCATTCGTGTCAGCTTTCGTGGAGGCTGCGTTGTCTGTTGGGAACGCCGCCGCGTCGGCTTTTCCCGAAGGCCGCGCACGCCTTTACCGGCTGCCACGATCATATCGAAGCGCCGGTGCTGGGCGATCTTTTTCTGATGGCCGCACCGGCGGTTGCGCCAGGACGTCCGGAAAGTGTGGTGAGCCGTGGCAGGTCACGCTCCGCTTCATCTCGCCGTCGCGCTGGAGGGCGCCGGCTGGCACCCGGCCGCGTGGCGTTTCGCGCCGGTGCCCGCGCGCGAGTTCTACCGGCTGCGCTACTGGGCCGGCCAGGCCGCCGAGGCCGAGCGCGGCCAGGTCGACTTCGTCACCTTCGAGGACGAGCTCACCGGGCCGGTGGACGACCGGACCGACCGCTTCGCCGGGCGGTTCGACGCCGTCCAGCTCGCCGCCGGGATCGCCCCGCTGACCAGCTCGATCGGCCTGCTGCCCACCGCGACCGTGACCCACACCGAGCCGTTCCACGTCTCCACCGCGATCGCCACGCTCGACTACGTCAGCGAGGGCCGGGCCGGCTGGCAGGTGAAGATGTCCGACACCGCCGCGGAGGCGGGCAACTTCGGCCGGCGGCCGGCCGCCGAGTTCACACCGCGGGACCCCCAGCGGCAGGCCGCGCTGGCCGCGGACCTGCTCGCGGAGGCGTCCGACGCCGTGAAGGTGGTGCGCGCGCTGTGGGACAGCTGGGAGGACGGCGCGGTCATCCGGGACGTGGACACCGGCCGTTACCTCGACCGCTCCCGCCTGCACCACATCAACTTCCACGGCTCCAGGTTCGCGGTGCGCGGGCCGTCGATCACCCCGCGCCCGCCGCAGGGGCAGCCGGTCGTGGCCGTGCTGGCGCACGGCGTGGCGGACTACCGGTTCGCCGCCCAGGCGGCGGACATCGTGTACGTCACCCCACAGGACATCGATGACGCGCGGGCGGTCGTGACGCGGCTGCAGGCCGCGCAGGAGCAGGTCGGACGACCCGGCCCGCCCCTGAAGATCTTCGCGGACCTGCTGGTCCTCCTCGATGAGAGCTGGCCGGCGGCGGCCGACCGCAGGGCTCGCTGGGACGAGCTGGCCGGCGAGCCGCTGACCAGCGACGCCGAGATCTTCGTCGGCTCCCCGGCCGTCCTCGCCGAGCGGCTGGCGCGCTGGCGGGCCGTCGGCCTGGACGGCTTCCGCCTGCGCCCCGGGTCGGCGGCCGACGACCTGGTAGCCATCAGCCGCGGGCTGGTGCCGGAGCTGCGGAACCAGGGCCTGCTGCCCCGCGTCCACGAGGGCGCCACCCGCGCGACGCTCCGTGAGCGGCTGGGCCTCGGCCGGCCGGCGAACCGTTACGCCGCCTGACGCCCCGCCCCCGCCGATCCACGCGTGCCCTGGGAGTACATCGATGACCTCGTCGGAGCCCAAGCCCCGCAAGAAGCAGGTGATCCTCGCCGCCGGCTTCCCGCACGGCAGCCCCTGGATAGCCTGGAGCGACCCGGAGTCGCGCAGCCAGATCGACTTCTCCTCGATCAGCTACGCGGCGCAGGCCGCCGAGGCCGGCAAGTTCGACTTCTTCATGCTGGCCGAGGCGCTGCGCCAGCGTGAGCACAAGGGGGAGTTCTACGACCTGGAGATCAGCGGGCGTCACCACGGCCTGACCGTGCTGACCGCGCTGGCCGCCGTGACCGACCACATCGGGCTGGTCACCACGTCCAGCTCCACCTACAACGAGCCGTACGAGCTGGCCAGGCAGCTGTCCACGCTGGACCACCTCTCCGGCGGCCGGGCCGGCTGGAACATCGTCACCACCTCGGACCCGCAGTCCGGGGTGAACTTCCGGCGCGGCGGGTACCTGCCGCACGAGCAGCGGTACGAGCGGGCCAGGGAGTTCGTCGCGGCCGCCCGCACGCTGTGGGACAGCTGGCCGGTCGAGGCCGTCGTCGGCGGCCAGGAGAGCGGGCGTTTCCGCGGTGATCCGGCGGCTGGCAGCTACCGGCACCGCGGCGGCCAGTTCGACATCTCCGGACGGTTCAGCCTGCCCACCAGCCCGCAGCGGTACCCGTTGCTGATACAGGCCGGGGATTCCGCGGACGGCAGGCAGTTCGCGATCGACACGGTCGACGTCGTCTTCAGCATGTACGCCGACCCGCAGGCCGGACGCGCCTTCCACGCCGACATCCGGGCCAGGGCGATCGCCGCCGGCCGCGACCCTCGGTCCATCAGGATCCTGCCGGGCAGCCAGTGCATTCTCGGTGACTCCGTCGCCGACGCGCGGGAGCGCTCCCGGGTGATCGCCCGTCAGCAGATCACGCCGCAGAACGCGATCGCCCGACTGGAACAGGTCTGGGGGCGGGACCTGTCCGGCTACGACCCGGACGGCCCGGTGCCGCCGGTGCTCGCCTCCGACGAGCCCGGCGCACCCAGGTACGCCGGGTACACCGCGGGCGGGAGGCAGCCGCCCGCCATCGCCCGGGAATGGTACGAACGGGCTCAGCGCAAGGGGTTGACCATCCGCGAACTGATCATCGATGTGACCCTGCGGCACACCTTCCTCGGCACACCGAGCCAGGTGGCCGAACAGATCGACGAGGCGGTGCAGAGCGATGCCGCGGACGGGTACGTGCTCACCGGCCACACCACGTCCGTCGGTCTCGACGAGTTCGTGAAGACCGTCGTGCCCGAACTGCAGGAGCGCGGCGTGTTCCGCACCGAGTACACCGGCACGACCCTGCGGGAGAACCTCGGCCTGCCGGCTCCTGCCGGCCCGGCCCCCGCCGGCTGGGAGGAGCCCGGTGAGCCTGATCGAGGTTGACGGGCTCACCGTCGGTTTCGGCAGGCAGGCCGAGCCGGTCGTGCGCGGCGTGTCGTTCCATGTCGAGCCGGGGGAGTGCCTCGCCGTGGTCGGCGAGTCCGGATCCGGGAAGAGCGTCACCGTGCGTGCGCTGCTCGGGCTCGCCGGGCCCCGCGCGGTCGTGTCCGCGAAGCGCCTGCGGCTGGACGGCCAGGACGCCACGGCCTTCTCCCGGCGGCAGTGGCAGGCGGTGCGCGGCCGGGTCGTCGGGATGGTGCTCCAGGACGCCATGGTGTCCCTGGACCCGATGCGCCGGGTGGGCTCCGAGATCGGCGAGCCGCTGAAGCTGCACACCGGCCACCGCCGTCAGGCCCGGGCCGAGCGGGTCGCCGAGCTGCTGCGCGAGGTCGGCGTCCCCGACCCGCGGGCACGCCGCGGCCAGTACCCTCACCAGCTCTCCGGCGGGCTGCGCCAGCGCGCCCTGATCGCCTCCGCGCTGGCCGCCGGCCCGAAGGCGCTCATCGCGGACGAGCCCACCACCGCGCTGGACGTCATCGTCCAGGAACAGATCCTGCGGCTGCTCGGCCGGATCAAGGACAGCGGTGTCGGCCTGTTGATGATCAGTCACGATCTCGCCGTGGTGGCCAGGCTCGCCGACCGGGTCGCGGTGATGCACGACGGTGCGATCGTCGAGACCGGCGCGACCGCCCGGGTGCTGGACAGCCCGGCCCACCCGTACACCCGGCTGCTGATCGACGCCGTGCCCGACAGGCGCACCCGCCGGCGGCCGGGGCGGCGGGCTCGCGGCGCGCCGGTGCTCCAGATCGACGCCATCAGCAAGACCTACCCGAAGTCCCCCGGGATGGCGGTCGACGCGGTGTCGCTGTCGCTGCGCGAGGGGGAGACCMTCGGGCTGGTCGGGGAGTCGGGGTCGGGCAAGAGCACGGTGGCGCGGATCGCGACGGGCCTGCTCACACCCGATGACGGCCAGGTGCTCTTCGACGGGGCGCCGTGGTCGGCGCTGGCCGAACGCGAGCGGCGCCCCCGGCGGGGACTCATCCAGATCATCCACCAGAACCMGCAGGCCGCGTTCGACCCGCGGTTCACCGTCCGCCGGATCATCGGCGAAGCGATGCCCGGGGTGGCCCGCGGGCGCCGCGAGGAGCGGACCATCGAGCTGCTGGGCACCGTCGATCTCGACCCGCGGATCGCCGACCGGCGTCCGCACGAACTGTCCGGCGGTCAGCGCCAGCGGGTGGCCATCGCCAGGGCGCTGGCGGCACGGCCGAAGGTGCTCGTCTGCGACGAGCCGGTCTCCGCCCTGGACGTCTCGGTGCAGGCGCAGGTCCTGGACCTGCTCGAGCGCCTGCAACGCGACACCGGGGCGGCGTTGCTGCTCATCACGCACGATCTCGGTGTGGTCGAGCGGACAAGCGACCGGTTGGCGGTCATGAAGGACGGCCGGGTGGTCGAGGAGGGCGCCACCGAGGCCGTGTTCGACCACCCCGAGCATCCCTACACCCGCGCGCTGCTCGCGGCCGTGCCCAGCCTGGACGTCAGCGCGCGGTCAGCAGCGGGAGAAGAATCTCGTCCACTATCGCGGTGACCGTCGCCGGGTCCGGCACCGGGCCGTCGATGGCCTGGCTGCGCAGCAGGGCCGGACCGATGCCCGCGATCAGGTCGGTGACCAGCTCGGCACTGATCTCRCCCCGGCCGGTCGCRCGGCCCAGGACGCCGAGTATCACCCGGTGGGCGGGCACGAACACGCGTTCGTCGGCCAGCGCCCGGCAGTCCCCACCGGCCTCGGCGGCGACCAGGTGGAACGTGGTCCCCTTGGTGACCGTGAAGGCCGAGCGCACCGCCTCGAGCACGTGGAGCAGGTCCGCCCGCAGGCTCTGACCCGCGGGCGGCTCCGGCACGGTGGGCAGGCTCTCTCGCAGGGCGTCGAGCACGAGGCTTTCCCTGCTCTCCCAGCGGCGGTAGAGCACCGCCTTGCTGGTGCCCGCGGCGGCCGCGATCCTGTCCATGGTCAGCCGTGCGTAGCCGATCTCGTTGATCTGGTCGAAGACCGCACTGAAGATCGCTTCCTGTAGGGCAGGCCCCCTGCGGCGTCTGGAAGGGTGCGAGGCCTGGTCCGCCCCCTGGACGGCGGGAGCGTTGGTCGACACGCTCCGCACCTCCTTGAGCACGCCAGAAGAAGAAACGCTCCAGTTTCTTGACGTATGCTACCGCTTCAATAGGGTACGGATTAGTTTCTTATCGACGAGCAGTCGCGTCGACGATACCGCCCGATCCATCCCGACATCCCCTGGACTTTCTCGATCTTCCACAGCATCTACCGGTTTCTCCTGATTTATCCAGATCTTTCCCACCGGGTCTCTTCCACTGCCGACGTCTCACTGTCAACGGAGGGCTGATGGCTGCCTCGCCCAGCGGCGCGCCCACCACTGCCGGGGCCGCCGGTCCGGCACCCCGTGGCCGGCCGGCGCTGGTCCTCACCGCGATCGCGGTGAGCCAGCTGATGGTCGTGCTCGACTCCAGCGTGGTCAACATCGCGCTGCCCGACATTCGCTTCGACCTCGGGTTCTCGCCGACCGGGCTGTCCTGGGTGCTCAACGCCTACACGCTGACCTTCGGCGGGCTGCTCCTGCTCGGCGGGCGGGCCGGGGACATCCTCGGGCG
This sequence comes from Protofrankia sp. BMG5.30, assembly GCF_001983005.1. Lineage (NCBI taxonomy): Bacteria > Bacillati > Actinomycetota > Actinomycetes > Frankiales > Frankiaceae > Protofrankia > Protofrankia sp. BMG5.30. The sequence continues at coordinate 36,032 of NZ_MOME01000019.1, forward strand.
CAGACGTGTCTTCCTCGCCGGGGTCTGGCTGTTCACCCTGGCCTCGCTGCTGGCCGGGCTCGCGCCGAACGCGGGAGTACTGGTGGCCGCGCGGGCCCTGCAGGGCGTCGGCGCCGCGGTCGCGTCACCGACCGCGCTCGCTCTGATCACCACCAACTTCGCCGGGCCGGCCCGGGCCAGGGCCATCGGCGTCTACGGCGCGGTGTCCGGGGCCGGCGGCGTGGCCGGGATGATCATCGGTGKGGTGCTCACCGAATGGGCCTCCTGGCGCTGGACCATGTTCGTCAACGTGCCGATCGGGGTGTTCGTCGCGGCGCTCGCGGCCGTCCACATCCGTGAGTCGGACAGGGCCAGCGGGCGCTTCGACATCACCGGGGCGATGCTGTCCACCCTCGGGGTCACCGTGCTGACCTACGCCCTGATCCGCAGCTCGTCCGACGCCTGGCCCGAGCCGCTGACGCTGGCCGCGGTGGGTGTGCTGTTGTTGGCCGCCTTCGTGGCGGTCGAGCGGCGGATCGAGGCGCCGCTGACCCCGCTCGCGCTGTTCCGCAACCGCAACCGGGTCAGCGCGAACCTGCTGCTGCTGCTTCTCGGTGGGTCGATCTTCGCCATCTTCTTCTTCGTCACCCAGTTCCTGCAGAACATCCTGCGGCTGACCCCGTTCCAGGCCGGGCTGGCGTTCGTGCCGTGGGGCGTCGGGATCTTCGCGTTCTCCCAGCTGGTGTCCGGGCTGTCCGCGCGGTTCGGCGCCAAACCCGTCCTGATCACCGGTGCGGTCGCCACCCTGACAGCAACCGTCTGGCTCACCCGGATCACCGAGCACAGCTCCTACCTCGCGGCCGTGTTCGGGCCGATGACGCTCTTCGGCGCTGGCATCGGGCTGCAGTTCGCCCTGGTCACCCGGATCGCGCTGGCCGGCGTGGAACCCGGCATCGCCGGCGCCGCCGCCGGGGTGCTCAACGTCTCGCAGCGGCTGGGCGGATCGATCGGGCTGGCCATCCTGGTGGCGGTGTTCGGCGCCGTCACCTCCGGCACGGCCGGCACCGCCACCGATGTCGTCCACGGCTACCGGATCGCGTTCTACGTCGGGGTCGGCTACACCGCGACGGCGCTCGCGCTGGCCGTGCTCGGGCTGACGGGTGCCAGGAAGCCGGCCGCGCGGCCCGAACTCGCCATCGAGAGCACCTGACGCGGCGCCGGCCAGATGTATCCCGATCACGCTGGTGGGGGCCATGTCACGCRAAGCGGGTTTCAGCCCGTCGCCCCGTCAGCCACATCCGTCGTCTCGGTATCCGCGAAGGACAGGGCTGTATCCGCGAAGGACAGGGCTGTATCCGCGAAGGACAGGGCTGTGGAAACCGTGAGATTCGAGTTGCTTGGCCCTCTCCAACTGGTGAGTGACCGGGACGGCCCGAGGACGATCAGCGCGGCCAAAATCGAGACCCTGCTCGCCGTGCTTCTCATCCGCGCGAACCGCCCGGTCTTCTCCGAGGAGCTGATCAGCGAGATCTGGGGTGAGGAACGGCCCCGCCGGGCGCGCGCCGGACTGCACGTCTACGTTTCTCATCTACGTAAGATGTTCGCCCATTTCGGGGTGCGCAACGCGGTGATCGTAACGCACCCGCAGGGCTATCTGCTCGCGGTCGACGAGGCTTTGCTGGACACCTGTGAACTGCGGGTGTCGCATGCCCGCGGGCGGGAGAACCGCATGCCTGATCCGGAGCGGGCGCTCGTCAGCTTCAGCGCGGCGTCGCGGCTTTTCCGCGGGCCCGTGCTGGCCGGGATCGGCAAAGGCACGATCACAACCACCTTTGTGCGGTGGGCGGAGGAGATGCAGCTGGAATGCSTGGAGTCGATCGCGTACTGCCTGCTGCGGACGGGACGCCACCGTGAGCTGGTGGGCGACCTGACGAACTGGGTCGAGGAGCACCCGCTGCACGAGGCCTTTCGGGAACAGCTGATGCTCGCGCTGCACCGGTCGGGCCGGCGCGCCGAAGCGCTCAGAGTGTTCCAGCACACCCGGCGGGTACTACGGGACGAGCTCGGGCTCGAGCCCGGTGAGACGATGCGCCGACTCCAGAACGCCATCCTGAACGACAGTCTCGACTGTGCCGTGACGGGACAGGCCTGACTTCTTTCCCGCCCGGCTGYGTGGCCGCCCGGCTGCGTGGCCGCGTGGACCGGTGGCCTGATGGACCGGTGGCCCTGCCATCCCGACGTCGTGGATCGCCCTGTTTGTCCCGACTGGTGATCGGATCCCTGTTGCCGGGCGCTCCCAACATGAGAAATGCTCAGGCTGCCAGCGGGGAGACGCGAGAGGAGGGTCGATGGGAGGCGCCGTACCGTACATCGCCCACCGTCCCAAGCGGGCTGACGGAAGACGCAACTACGACGCGATCCTCAGCGCCGCGCGCAAGGCGTTCGACGCCGCCGGTTCCGACGCGTCACTGGAGGAGATCGCCAGCCAGGCGGGGGTCGCCATCGGCACCCTCTACCGGCACTTCCCGACCCGGGCCTGTCTGGTCGAGGCCACGACCAGGGACGGTCTGCAGGCGCTTGTCGCGCGCGCCGAGGGCATGCGAGCCGACGGCGTCGACCCGCTCGACGCGCTGACGGACTGGATGGCCAACGCCATCGAGCACTTCAGCACCTTCCGGGGGCTGGTCGAGATCCTGACGCAGAGCATGTACGACGAGGGCACACCGTCACATGCCGTGTGCATGGCTATGCACCGCTGCGGGGCGGAGCTGCTGCGGGCGGCTCAGGACGCCGGCCGGGTCCGCGCGGACCTCACCCCCGAGGAACTGTTCGACCTGCTCGGCGGCGCGGCATGGGTACGGGAGAACGCACTGCCCGACAGGGACGGCAGCACTCGCTTCCTCCACCTGATCCTGGCAGGCATCACCGTCCGGGACCGCTGACAGCGCATCGCCACCGGGCTGTCACGGGCCGTTGGCCAGTCGCGGGCAGCCGCCGGCGGCCGGCTGACCGAACTGATCCGCATGCGCCGGGGTTACGCTGATCGCCGCGGGGCGACGTCGGCAGGTGTCGGCGGGCGACAGCACTGGCGGGGCGGCGAGGCGGCGTGGACGAGCAGCGGGAGAACGGTCCGACGGGTCAGGCGAGCACCACCCCGCCCGTGGACGCCGCCCTACGCGCCTGGGCGGTCACACATGCCCGCACCGTGGGCCGCACGGGTGATCCCGCGAGGGTCTCACCCCTGTCCGACGACGCGCGGCCGACCGAAGCAGCTCCCTGGCGGGACGAGCCGTGGGCGCCGGGTGATGTCGCTGTCGCCGAATCGTCGACCACCCTGACCGGTGGCCATACCGGCCCGGTCATGTCGGTGGCGTGGGCGGCCGAGCGGGACGGGCGGCTGCTGCTTGCCACCGGTGGTGAGGATGCCACGGCGCGGGTGTGGGATCCGTTCACCGGCACCTGCCTGCACACCCTCGCCGGCCATGCCAACGGAGTCTGGTCGGTAGCGTGGGTGACCGACAGCGACGGGCGGCTGCTGCTTGCTACCGGCAGTGAGGATACGACGGTGCGGGTGTGGGATCCGTTCACCGGCGCCTGCCTGCACACCATGACCCGCCGCCCCACCYGTAGCGTCATGTCGGTGGCGTGGGCGACCGGCGGTGACGGCCGGCCGTTGCTCGCCGCGGGCAGCCGCGACGCCACGGTGCAGGTGTGGGACACCCTCGCCGACAGCTGCCTGCGCAACCTCACCGGCCACACCGACGGGGTCAACTCGGTGGCGTGGGCGACCGGCCGGGACGGCCAGCACCTGCTCGCCAGCGGCGGCGGCTACGACCGCACGGTACGGGTATGGGATCCCCTGACCGGCACCTGCCTGCACACTCTCACCGGCCACACCGGCGGGGTCGACGCGGTGGCGTGGGCGACCGGCCGGGACGGCCGGCTCCTGCTCGCCAGCGGCGGCGGCGACGGCACGGTGCGGGTGTGGGATCCGGCCAGCGGTGCCTGCCTGCACACCCTCATCGGCCACACCGACGGAGTCGGTTCGGTTGCGTGGGCCGCCGGTGGTGACGGCCGAGCTCCGCTACTCGCCTCCGGCAGCTTCGACGGCACGGTGCGGGTGTGGGATCCGGTCAGCGGTGCCTGCCTGCGCACCCTCACCGGCTACGCCGGCCCGGTCTGGTCGGTGGCGTGGGCCGTCGGCGGAGAGAGCCGGCTCCTGCTCGCCACCGGCGGCAGCGACGCCATGGTGTGGGCGGTGGAGGTGCCGCATCCGTCAGCATCGACCTCGACCACGTCTTCGGCGCCCGCGCGGACCAGCCCGGTCGGATCATCGCTTCGTACCGCGGCGGCCGGGCTGGTCCTGCTGGGCGCCGGCGGGCTGTGGCCCCCACTGTCCCTGATCGCGGACCTAATCACCCTCACCGGCGGCACCACCACCGGCCCCGCCGTCACCAACGGCGCTCCCACGGCCATCCCCACCGCGGGGCGTCCACCAGCCGGGGACAGCCCGGGGTTGTACGACCCGCGATTACACGTCCTGGCCAGCCATCCCGGCATCGGCCGACTGCGTGCGCTGGCCTGGCCGCCGGCCGCCCGCGTCGGGCTGGCCGCCCTGCTCGCCGCCGCCCTGCCCGCCGACTCCCGCGTCATCCCCCCGGCCGGCAGTACGCCCACCGGCCAGCATCGCGCCCTGACCACCGCCCTGCACAGCCCATCCGGCTCCCCGGCCGCACCGCTCACGCCCCGTCAGTTCGACCAGCTCGCCGCCGCTGCCGCCCGCGTCACTCCCCGACTCGCCGCCCTGCTCGAGCTCATCGGCCCCGCCGCCGTCGCCACCGACCCCACCCTCCCGCTGCGTGTGCGCGACCGCGCCCTGGCCATGCCGCCGCTGCCCACCCGCCAGCACACCCTCCTGCTCACCGTCACCGCCCTCACCACCGCCGGTACGGGGCAGGCCGTCACCAGCATGCGCGCTCCCGGCACCACCGGCATCACCCACCACGGCACCCCCCGCGCCCTGCTGCCCACCCATCACGCCCTGCCCGACGACCTGTTCACCCTCCGCCTCGCCCGCGGCGACCTGCTCTACCGCCACCACACCACCACCCCCACGCTTCCACCCCAGGCTGTGACGATCATCCTCGACACCARCCCGCCCACCTACGGACCTGCCGAAACCCTCCTGCGCCTGACCGCCCACCTGCTGACCACCGTCCTCTGGCACAACGGCATCCATCCCACCCTGATCACCTTCGACCAGCCCGCCCTTGCGCTCCCGCTCACCAGCMCGGCCGACCTCGCCGTCATCTGGACCAGCCGCACCCTGCATCCCCCCGACCTGCCTGCGGCCCTGCGCACCGCGGAACACACCTCGCAGCCCACCACCGTGCTGCTCACCCATCACCACCTTCCCGACGACCGCCCCCTCCCGCTCGGACCCCACCTACGCCTCCTGACCACCCACACCCCCGGCGATGAACCCCCCACCAGTCAGATCGGCCGGACCCGGACCCGCGGCCACACCAACCACAGTCCCGACGGCCGCTACCACCATCACCTCCCGCCCCATCCGGACCCCGCCAGCCTCGCCGCCGCCATCCACGCCCTCCTCGCCTCCAACGACCAGGCTGACGGCATGAATCGTTACTTTTCGTATACGTCCGGGGTGCGCCGTGCCTGACGGCCCACGCGGGCCGGTGTGGCGGGCGGCTGTTCTCGGCGAGCCCGCCGAGAACTCGTCCGACGGGAGCCCGCCCGGTGAGAACACGTCCGCCGGCGGCGCGTCCGGGGCAGGCGGTGAGGGTGATCGGCGGATTCGTTGTCTGCTGTGCCCGCACGGGTGCGAGCTGCGGCCGGGTGAGACCGGTGTGTGCGCCGTACGGCGCAACCACGCCGGGGTGCTGGAGACCGCCACCTACACCCTCGCCGTCCAGCACCTTGACGCGGTCGAGCGCAAGCCGCTGTACCACGTCCGGCCGGGCAGCAGGGTGCTCACGATCGCCGGGCCGGGATGCTCGTTCCGCTGCAACTACTGCGTCAACCACCGGCTGTCCCAGTACGGCCAGGTCGCCGACGTCGCCTGGACGGGCCGGCCCGTGCGGCCCGCCGAACTGGTCGAACGGGCGGCGGCGGACGGCGCGTCCCTCGGCATGTCCTACACCGAACCCGGGCTCGCCCCGGAGCTGACCCTGGACCTCGCGGCCCTCGCCGCCCCGGCGGGCGTGCCGATCGTGTGGAAGACGAACGGCTTCCTCACCGCCGCCGCGATCGACCTGGTCGCGGGCGCGCTGGACGCGGTGAACATCGACGTCAAGGCCGCGGACGAGTCCGCGCACCGGCGGCTGACCGGTGCGCCGCTGCGTCCCGTGCTGGATGCGGTCGAGCGGCTGCGCGCTGCCGGCGTGTGGGTGGAGGTCTCCACACCGCTGATCCCGGGGGTGTCCGCCGGGGCGGACGCGCTGCGCGCCATCGCCGGCCACCTCGCCGGGATCGACCCGGGCATCCCCTGGCACCTGCTGCGTTTCACCCCGGACTTCCGGATGCRCCGGCCGCCGCCGACCAGCCCGCAGGTGCTGGAGGCGGCGCGGGCGACCGGGCGGGACGCCGGCCTGCGGTTCGTCTACGTCGAACGGGCCCTCGGCGCCGCCGGCCGGCAGACCCGCTGCCCGACATGTGACACCGTGCTGGTGCGACGCGGCATCTGGGAGACACTGGAATCCGCGGTCACGCACGGCCTCTGCCCGCACTGCGGGCAGTCGATCCCGGGACGATGGGGGACGATCGGTGCAGGAGCCCAGACAGCCGGTGCGAGAGCCAACGACCACACGGGGCCACGGGAGCGGAAGCCCCCTGGCGGCTGAGACCGATCCGGGCCGCGACCAGCGGGCCGCCGGCTCCGTCTCGACCAGGAGTCCGCTGCGGGCCGATGCTGATGCCGATGCCGCGCTCGGGGCCGATGCCGATGCCGATGCCGGGGACGCGCCCGGGGAACCCGGGGGTGCCGCGGGGCCGGCCGGCGGCGGCCGGCAGGTGGCGTCCACCGCTGCTGAGAGCCCGTCGTTCGTCGAGTCCCTGCCAGACCTCATCGACGCGTCCGAGTACGCCGACCATCCGGACGGGCGGCTGGTCCGGCTGCGGATCACCGTGACCGGGTCCGGGGTGGAGATTCTCGGTGACGCGTTCCGCCCGGCCGTCCTGGAGGCGCTGCTGGCCGATCTCGGCGGTGGCGCCACGGAACAGATGCTGTGCGGCTAGGGCGTGCCGAGTGCGGTGAGCCGGTCGCCGGTGAGGACGTGGCCGACCCATTCCGGTAGAGGGCGGGCGCCGAGGGAGTCGTAGAAGTCGAGGGCGGGCGTGTTCCAGTCGAGCACCGCCCAGTTGAGCCGGGCGTACCCCCGCTCGACGCAACGCCGGGCCAGCGTGGTCACCAGYGCACGGCCGTAGCCCCGGCCGCGCTGGTCCTCACGGACGAACAGGTCCTCCAGGTAGATACCGTGCCGTCCGGTCCAGGTGGAGTAGTTCAGGAACCAGACCGCGATGCCGACGATCTCGCCGTCCCGTTCGACGACGTGGGCGAACACCGCCGGCGCCGGGCCGAACAGCGCCGYGTGCAGGTCGTCGACCGTCGTTCGTACCGCGTCGGGCTCCCGCTCGTAGCGGGCCAGCCCTCTGACACAGTCGAGGATGCCCTCGACATCGCCCGGCCGTGCCGGGCGAAGAACGGCTCCGTCGGCCAGCGACAGCGTCTCCATGCCCCGAATCGTAGTGAGACCCGGTTGTAAGGAGATGTACGGAGATCCGTGGAGTTTCCACGGGCAGATGACCGAGCACGTGAGGCCGCGGAACGCCTGGTGGATGCCGACACGGCGGTCCCGCCCGCATGTCGGGACCGAGGTCATTGATCGTTTTTGGGGGAGGGGCAGTGCCCTGCGGGCAGYCCGCTCGATGTCGGTGAGTCGGTCTCGATGTCGGTGAGCTGGTGCGGTCGGGGTGCGGCCCAGCCGCCGGCCGCGGGCTCAACGCGCCGGGTTCGGGCGGGGAGGTCAGGCGAGCAGGGCGCGGCCGAGGTGGTCGGTGGAGTCGCGGACACCCGGCAGGACGAAGAAGTAGCCGCCGCCGGTGGGGCTGATGTAGTCGACCAGCGGCTCGTCGATGAGCCGGGTCTGGGTCGTCTCGAACTGCCGGGCGATGTCCTGCTGGTAGCAGCAGAAGAGCAGGCCCATGTCCAGGTTGCCGTTGCTGTCGATGCCCCGGTCGTAGTTGTAGCCGCGGCGCAGGATGCGGGAGCTGTCCGTGGCCGGCGTGCGTGGGTTGGACAGTCGGATGTGCGCGTCGAGCGGGATGATGCCGCCCTCGGGATCGCGGGTGTAGTCCGGGGTGTCGGCCTCCACGGTGCCGTCCAGCGGGGCTCCGGTGTCCCGGCGCCGGCCGATCATCATCTCCTGCTCGTTGAGCGAGACCCGGTCCCAGAACTCCACCAGCATGCGGATGATGCGGATGACCTGGTAGGAGCCGCCCTCGGTCCAGGCGGGCTCGTCGTCGCCGCGCACCCAGACCAGCCGGTTCATCTCCGCGGCGGAGGTGACGTCCGGGTTGGCGGTGCCGTCCTTGAAACCGAGCAGGTTGCGCTGGGCGCCCGACGGCCGGGGCGGGTTGTGGAAGCCGTCGACACGCCAGCGCAGCTGCATGCCGCCGCGGGTGTGCCGGGCGATGTCCCGCAGCGCGTGCAGGACCGTGTCGCGGTTGTGCGCGCACAGTTGCAGGCTGAGGTCGCCGTGACAGTGCGCCGGGTCCAGCGCGTCGTTGGGGAAGGTGCGCATCGGGGTCAGCCGCCGAGGCCTGCGGTCGGCCAGGCCGAACCGGTCGTCGAAGAGGGAGGCGCCCACTCCGACGGTGACGGTCAGCGCGTCCGGGGGCACCACCGGCCCGACGATGCCGCTGTCGGACGGCGGGGCGGTCGTCCCGAGGTCGACCGGGACGCCGCCCGCGGTCAGGAAGCGTGCGCGTTCGGTGATTGTCGTGAACAGTTCGGTCAGCCCGGCGCGGTCTGTGGCGATCACGTCGAAGGAGGCGAACATCGCCGCCGCCGGCGCCGGCGTGAGGATGCCGGCCTGGTGGGTCCCGTGGAAGTCGACCGTCTGGTCCGGATCCCTGCCGCGGGTACCGTCCTGGTCGTCACCGGCGGTGGTCGCGAGCGCGGTGCCGCCGACGCCCACCGCGGCACCGGCGGTCAACGCCCCGGCCAGGAAGGACCTGCGCCCGAGCCCGGCGCCGAACGGCCCGCCGCGGCGCCGGGCGGCCACCGGGAGGTCGTGTTCCGCCTGCTGCCGGTGCGGCGGCGAGGGCGCGGCCGTCTCGGCGGCCCTCGGCGAGGGGGCAGCCGTGGGCGGCTCGGGCGACGCGGGCGTTTCGGTCATCGGCGCTGCTCCGGGTGTTTGGAGGAGGTGTCGGGGTCGCGGTGGGAGAGGCCGGCTGGGCTCGTCCGGCTTATCCGGCGTTTCTGATCTCCAGGACGTCGGGGATGGGCGCGAGGGTCTCCAGCAGCCCCCCGAGGCTGCCGTTGAGCCGCTTCCGGTCGGCGAGGGGGAGAGCCTGTGGGGCGATCCAGGTCCCCGCCGGGCTGGCGGTCCGGCGCAGCAGTGTCGCGAAGGCGTCCAGCCGCCGGTCGGCCGCCGCCAGCGTGTCCGGCGCCCGGGTGGCCAGCAGCGGAGAAATGATCTTCAGGAGTTCGCGGGTGCCCTCGGCGTTCGCGCTCGCGGTGGCCAACGTGCTGCCGCTGCCCTGATCGGCCGTGCCGGTGAGCTGGAACTGCAGGGTGTTCTCGAGGATCTCGTGGGTGCGCAGGGCCAGGTCGTTGGGATCGAATTCCTGGGTCGGGAACGCCCTGCCCAGTTCGGTGACGTCATCGGCGAGCTGGGCCGCCAGCGGCGAGAGCGCCGCCGCGCTCTCGCCGTGCCACAGCCCGTACTCGATACGGTGGAAACCGGTGAAGTCCTCGTCGGTGACACCGCCGGGCAGGCCGTCGGGCCCTCCGTTGATCGCGGCGTCGAAGTCGCCGAACGTGCCGTACGCGGCGCCGAGGCGTTCGTAGTCGAGATGGGCGGTGAGCCAGTCGCGGCGGGCCGCGTCGAGGTCACCGGCCGCCACGTCCGCGCGCAACGTGTCGGTGTCGCGTTGCAGGGTGACCAGGCCGGCGGTGACGAACGCCCGATAGGCGTCCAGCGGCCCGGCCATGGCCTCGTCCGTCACCGGGATGATCGCCTGGCCGCCGGCGCTCGGGCCGGTCACCCGCTGGCTCGCCGAGACGATGGGCGGGTCGTTGCCGGGCAGGCACTGCCAGGCGTAGGTGCCGCCGCCGACGGTCGCCGACAACGGCCGGCTGGTGCCCGGCGCGAGCAGTTCGATCTCGGCGTGGATCGCCCCGCTCACCGGGTCGATCAGGCGGACCTCCAGACCACGGCCACCGCCGTTGTGGACGGTGAAGGTCTGCCGGCCGGGGCGTGGCGCCTGCCAGCCCTCGGCGCAGGAGCCCGCGGTCACCTCGATCGTCGTTGCGTGGGCGTCGTCGGACGGGCCGAGCGCGAGGATCGCGGCACCGGCGGCGATGGCCGGCAGCGCGACGACGGCCACCGGAAGCACCCAGCGGGGCACCGCGCGCGGTACCCACCGCCTCCCGCGAGGCGCCGGCCGCGTCGGATCCGCCGGATCCGATGCCGCCGCGGCCGGTTCAGTGGCCGGCGCGGTGGCCGGTTCGGTGGCGGTGGCCGGCGTGGTGGTGCCGGTGCCCCGCAGGAAGAGCGGCAGCACCAGCAGCAGGTAGGCGAGGTAGCCGACGACCTGGAGCACGGTCACCCGCGGGGTGATGTTGAAAATGCCCTCGGTGAGCCTGGCGTACCAGGAGCTCGGGTCGATGGTGGCGGTCAGGTCGAACGCCGTGGTCGCCCTGCCCGGTAGGAGACCGCTTTCCTGGAGGTCGGCCAGCCCGTACCCGGTGACGCCGGCCGCGATCACGATCAGCCCGATACCGGTGATCCTGAAGAACCTTGTCAGGTTGATCCGCAGCGTCTGACGGTACAGGGCGAAGCAGGCGGCGGCGGCCAGCGCGATCCCGGCGGTGGCGCCGACGAGCGGGCCGACCGACTCGTCCGCGCCCCGGGCGGTCGTCCAGACGAACAGGGAGGTCTCCAGGCCCTCTCGGGCGACCGCCAGGAACGCGGTGAGGACCAGCGCGCCAGGGCCGATCGCCAGCGCGGCGATGACCCGGCCGCTGATCTCACCGGACAGCGTCCGTGCCGACCGCCGCATCCAGAAGACCATCACGGTGACGAAACCGACCGCGATCAGGCTCAGTACACCGCTGAACGCCTCCTGGGCCGCGGTCGACATCGAGGTGGCCGCGAAGGTGAGGACCGCGCCGAAGCTCGCCGAGAGGGCGACGGCGGCGAGCACTCCCGTCCAGACCTGGGGGAGGCGGGCGCGCTGGTCGGCGCGCACGAGCGTGGCGACCAGAATCGAAACAATCAGGCTCGCCTCGAAACCCTCACGCAATCCGATGAGCAGGTTCGGGACAAAGTTCGTCCACATGTCCGCAGCCTCCGTCATCGTCCTGTGATCGCCGTTCGGCGAAAGGGCTCAGGGAAAGGTACCAGAAGAAAAAGTTAGGCTCACCTAATTGAATATCCGTACTCCTGGTGAGCGGGTGGACACGAAACGGATTTCCGGCGTCCGCGGCCAATGCCCGCGCCGGGGCGGCAGAGATCGTTACCACAGTGGGGGCTGACGGGCCCTTCGGCCCGTGCCGGGGGGCTACCTTGCAGGAGATAGATCGACACTACGGATACCTGCTGGGGGCAAGCATGAACGCCAGAGCCCTGCGCCGCGCCGGCGTCCTCACCGCTACCGGAGCGCTCGCCACGCTCCTCGGTGCGGCTCCGGCCAGCGCGTCCATCTCCTTCCCCGCCGATGCCCGGACCAGCGCCGACCCCAGCGCTGACAGCGGCGGCGCGACCAGCGTCGACACGAGCGTCACCCAGCTCTTCCAGGCTGCCGTGGGTCTGTCCGTCGGCGCTCTCTCCGGTGCCTCGAACACCATCTCGGTCGCGGCCGGCTCCCGTGGCAACTCAACGGCCGGCCCCACAGCGGGCCCCACGGCCGGCACCGTCGCGGACACCGGTCCCGCCGGTTTCGGTGCCGGGCCGGGCAACGCCGCCGGGGCGGATGCCGGTGGTGCCGGGACGAGCAGCCCCCAGGACATATACGGCGCCGCCGCGGACCTTTCCTACAGCGCGCTGTCACAGGCGGCGGACGCGCTCTCGCGCGCGTCGGGCACCGTCTCCGGCGGCCTGGGCGGGTAGCCGGTCGGCCCCGGAGCCGGACAGCCGCGGCCCTGACAGCCGAGTCCGGTCAGGCGGTGGCGGACGACACCCGTATTCCGCAGTATCGGCCGCTGGTGTCGATCAGATAGAGCTGCGAGCGGCCGGCCGGGTTCAGCAGCAGCGACTTGTCGGCGCTGGTGGTCTGGACGGTGCCGTAGTCCAGGTCGTCGCCGGTGGTGGCGTCGCGGAGGGTGAATCCGCATTCCTCGGCGCCGTTGAAGTCCAGGATCTCCACGGCGACGYGGCCCTCGGCGGTGAACGCGTCGGTGTCGCCGGTGTTGGCCTGGTGGGTGAAGGGCAACGTCGCGGCTCCGGCCCCGGCCTGCGGCTCGACCAGGCAGCCGGGGTCGCTCACCTGCCACCGGAAATTTCCCGGGTGGGAGACCTGGAACGACCACGTTCCGGACAGCCCTCCCTGGTGGAGGACGTTCTCGCCGGTGTCGGCGGAGGTCAGGATGATCTCGCAGGTGTCGGTCGGGACCGGGAGGGTGTTGCGGACGACGGCCCGCCATGGGCCGTCTGCCTGGTAGGAGGCATCCGCCACCGCCGTTTCCGCTCCGGAGTCGGAATCGCCGGCGTCGTCCCCGCTCCCCCGGGTGGCGAGGATCCCGGCGATCGCGGCCCCGGCCACGACAACCACGGCGGCGCCGAGTACGGCCGGCCGCGCCCAGCGTGTGGGCCGTGCGGGCCGTGCGGGGATGGCGGGCTGGTCGTGGACGGTGGCCGGCAACGGTGGTCCCGCCGTCACGGCTGTGGGCCGCACCGGGACGGTGACGGTGGGGGATAGCACAGTGGCGGATTCGGCGGGTGCCGCCTGCGTGCCGTCGGCTGCTCGGTCGCTGTCAGCGGGGCTGATGCCAGCAAGGTCGTCCCGCAGCGCCTGGGCGGACGGCCGCTGCCGGGGATCGCGGGCGAGAGCGGCGTGGACCAGCTCCCGCAGCGGCCCGGCGAGCTGGTCGTAGTCGACCGCCGGGCCGCCGGACAGGACGCGGCTGAGGACGACCTCGGGCCGGCCGGTGCCGAAGGGCGGCTGGCCGGTGGCCGCGAAGACGACGATCCCGGCCCAGGCGAAGATGTCGGTGGCCGCGGTGGTCTCGTCGCCGGTCGCCTGCTCGGGGGCGACCCAGGCCGGGGTGCCGACGAACTGGCCGGTGGTGGTCAGCGGGCGGGCGTCGGCCACCGCCGCGATCCCGAAGTCGATGATCCGCGGGCCCTGCCCGGTCCACAGCACGTTGGACGGTTTGAGGTCGCGGTGCACCAGCCCTGCGGCGTGGATGGCCGCCAGCCCCTCGGCGAGCCCGGTGGCCAGCGTCAGCTGGGCGTCCGCGGGTAACGGCCCGCCCTCGGCGCGTACCCGCCGGTCGAGGTCGGGCCCGTCGACGAACTCGGTCGCCAGCCACGGCTGCTCGGCGTCGAGCTCGAAGTCCACGAGCTGGGCGGTGTACGGGCTGCGCACCCGGAAACACGCCTGGATCTCACGCTGGAACCGCACCCGCGAACTGGCGTCGTCGACCAGCTCGGCGCGGACCAGCTTGACCGCGACCCGACCGAGCGGGCCTTCGGCAAGGTAGACCACGCCCATCCCGCCGCTGCCCAGCCGGCCGACAAGCCGGTGGCGGCCCAGCGTCCGCGGGTCGGACACCCGCAGGGGCTGGACAGGGACCAGCGGCGCACCCTCGGGCGCGCCGACATCCTGACCGGACATGGACGGCTCCCCGTCGCGGTGAGAAAGGCATGGACACGGCGATGTTCGTGGAAGTCACCGCTTCGTGGAAGTCACCGTATCGCCCCGACAGTTTCTCGTCGCACACAGCGTGATCCGTCATCTGTCTGATCCAATGTCTGATTCGACGTCTGTCGTCGATCCGACATCTGTCATCGGCCCGCCAGCTGTCGCTCGTCGTCGGTGCGAGCCGCCGCGGGGCCGGGGCCGGCGGCGGGCCGCCGGCCCCGGCGGAGAACCGCTGGTTCCGGCAAAGAGCATGATCTACATGGGTGCCGTAATGCATTGTGCCGCTCCTGGACATACATTGCGCCGCTCCTGGACGAACATTGCGCTGCGCGTTCCTGGACGACGCTCCCGGACGAACGGCTGCCCTGGGACGAGCAGGCGGCCAACAACAGGTGGTTGTGGTCCAACGGGTGGCTGTGCGCCGGGCCCGAGGCCGGTGGGGACCGGACCAGGCGCCGCGGGTGCGCGGAAATTCGTGAATCCGTGCACGTCGGCCCGCACATCCGGGGGGATGCCGCGGATAGCATGATGGTCATGCAGCCGTGGCTGTGGTGGTTGGTGATCGCCGGTGTTCTTGGGGTGGGCGAGATGCTTACCCTTGCCCTCATTCTCGGGATGACCGCGCTTGCGGCCCTGGTGGCAGGCGCGGTCGCCGGGGTCGGCGGCCCGCTGCCCGTCCAGCTTGTCGCGTTCGCCGCCACCTCTGTGGTGCTGTTGCTCGGGCTGCGGCCGGTCGCGCGCCGTCACCTGCACCAGGCGCCGGCCGTCGCGACCGGTACCGATGCGCTGATAGGCATGACCGGTGTCGTCCTTGAGCCTGTTAACGGTGACGGTGACGGACGGGTCAGGATTCGCGGTGAGATATGGTCGGCCCGCGCGACGATCGACGGTCAGGTTCTTGAACCGGGCACGAGCGTGCGCGTGCTGCGCATCGACGGCGCCACAGCCATCGTTCACCCCGCGCAGCTGTAGYGGGCCTTGGGACCGGGGAGGCGTCGATGGCCGGGCTGATCGCCACCGCGGTCATTCTGCTGGTGTTGCTGGTTTTTCTCAGCCGTGCGGTGCGGGTTGTGCCGCAGGCCCGGGCGGTCGTGGTCGAGCGGCTGGGCCGATACCACCGGACCCTCACCCCGGGCCTGGCCCTCGTCATACCCGTCGTGGACCGGATCCGTGAACGCGTCGACCTGCGCGAGCAGGTGGTGACCTTCCCACCGCAGCCAGTGATCACCGAGGACAACCTCGTCGTGGGTATCGACACGGTGATCTACTTCCAGGTCACCGACCCGCGCGCGTCCACCTACGAGATCGCCGACGTCATCAGCGCGATCGAGCAGCTCACTGTCACGACGCTGCGCAACGTGATCGGTAGTCTGAACCTGGAGCAGACCCTGACCTCCCGTGATGAGATCAACACCAGGCTGCGCGGTGTGCTCGACGAGGCGACCGGCAAGTGGGGTATCCGGGTCAACCGGGTGGAGCTCAAGGCCATCGATCCGCCGTCATCGATCCAGGACTCGATGGAGAAGCAGATGCGCGCCGAGCGGGACCGCCGGGCGGCGATCCTGTCGGCGGAGGGCGTCAAGCAGAGCGAGATCCTGCGCGCCGAGGGTGAGAAACAGGCCGCGATCCTGCGGGCCGAGGGCGAACGGCAGGCGAAGATCCTCGCCGCGCAGGGCGAGGCGGAGGCCATCACCACGGTGTTCCAGGCGATCCACGCCGGCAACGCCGACCAGAAGCTGCTCGCCTACCAGTACCTGCAGACCCTGCCGCGCATCGCCGAAGGTGAGGCGAACAAGGTGTGGATCATTCCCAGCGAGCTGACCAGGGCGTTCGGGGGCCTCGCCGCCTTCGGCGGCCTCACCGACGGACCGGACCGGACGGATGGCGGGCAGGCCCGCTGACAGCTTTCGTCTCTTTTCCCCGCTCCGTCCACGCCGACGCCAGTATGCACGTACGGTCACCGTAGTGACGCCGCTGGCTGCTGCGTTCTCCTGACATGTCGGGGCCGGAAACTGGGAGCAGGGCCACAGCGGCGCCCGTACGGCCCCGACGTCTACCAGAGATCTGTCACCGCTGGATACGATCTAGGTTGCCGAGCTGATCGCGGATGCGGTTTCCGGCCGCGTCAGACGGTCGGCTCGCCCGGTCCGGGAGCCGACCGCGGGGGCGGCCAAACCGCGTCGCGGCCCGGCGCGGCTACCGGACCGGTACGTGTGGACCCGCAAGCGCCTGCGACGGACGTTGTGGGCGTCCTATGCCGACAAAGGGATGTACATGACGCCCACCGAGCAGCCGACCATCACCGACACGGACGATCTGTGCGTCGCGACGATCCGCACACTGTGTATGGACGCGGTGCAGGCCGCGGCCTCCGGGCACCCGGGTACCCCGATGGCCATGGCACCGGTGATCTACACACTGTGGCAGGAGTTCCTGCGCTTCGACCCCGACGATCCCGCCTGGCCGAACCGGGACCGGTTCGTGCTGTCGGCGGGGCACGCGTCGACGTTGCTGTACGCGACGCTGCACCTGGCCGGCGTCCGGGCGGTCGACCCCACCTACGAGACGCTCGGGGGGCCGGCGGTCACCCTCGACGACATCAGACGGTTCCGCCAGCTGGACGGGAGGTGCCCCGGTCACCMGGAGTACCGCTGGACGTCGGGGGTGGAGGCGACCACCGGACCGCTGGGCACGGGCGTGGCGACGGCGGTGGGCATGGCCATCRCCGGGCGCTGGCTGGCTGCGCGGTTCAACCGGCCCGGCTTCGACGTGTTCGACCACGACGTGTACGCGCTGTGCGGTGACGGCGACCTGATGGAGGGGGTCGCGGCCGAGGCGGCGTCGCTGGCCGGCCACCTGGGGCTGGCCAACCTGTGCTGGATCTACGACAACAACCACATCAGCATCGAGGGCGGCACCGACCTGGCGTTCACCGAGGATGTGGCCACCCGGTTCATCGCCTACGGCTGGAACGTCACCCGGGTCGGCGACGCCAACGACCGCACGGCCCTGGGCCGCGCCTTCGAGACGTTCCGCCGCGAACCGCACCGCCCGACCCTGGTCATCGTCGACAGCCAGATCGCCTTCGGCGCCCCGACCAAGCAGGGCACCGCCGCCGCGCACGGGGAGCCGCTGGGGGAGGAGGAGATCCGGGCGACGAAGCGGTTCTACAACTGGCCGCCGGACGCGCACTTCCTCGTCCCCGACGGGGTGTACGAGCACTTCGCCGCCGGTGTCGGGAAGCGGGGTCGGGCCGAGCGGGACAGCTGGCTGGCCCTGCTCGACCGCTACCGGGAGGCATATCCCGATCTTGCCAGCCAGCTCGACCTGATCTGGGGCGGGCAGCTGCCCGACGGCTGGGACGCCGACATCCCCGTCTTCCCCGCCGACGACAAGGGCCTGGCCACCCGGGACTCCTCCGGGAAGGTCCTCAACGCCGTCGCCGCCCGGGTGCCCTGGCTGGTCGGCGGCTCCGCCGATCTCGCCCCGTCGACGAAGACCCGGCTGACCGTCGACGGCGCCGGGGACTTCCAGGCCGCCAGCCCGGGCGGGCGCAACCTGCACCTCGGCGTTCGCGAGCACGCGTCGGCCGCGGTGGCCAACGGGCTGTCCCTGTCCGGGCTGCGGCCGCTGTGGTCGACTTTTCTGATCTTTTCCGACTTCGCCCGCGGTGCCCTGCGGCTGTCCGCGCTGATGGAGCTGCCGGTCATCCACGTGTTCACCCATGACTCCATCGGGGTCGGGGAGGACGGGCCGACGCACCAGCCGATTGAGCAGCTCGCCTCGCTGCGGGCCGTCCCCGGCCTGCTGGTGATCCGCCCCTGTGACGCCAGCGAGGTCGTGCAGGCGTGGCGGGTGGTCATGGGCCTGCGGCAGGAGCCGGCCGCGCTCGTCCTGAGCCGGCAGGCGCTGCCGACGCTGGACCGGGCCCGCTACGCCGACGCCGCCGGGCTCGCCCGCGGCGGCTACGTGCTGGTAGACCCCGCCGACGGCGATCCCGAGGTGATCCTGATCGGTACCGGCAGCGAGGTGCACCTGGCCCTGGCCGCCCACGAGGAGCTGACCGCGCAGGGGGTGCGCGTCCGGGTGGTCAGCCTGCCGTCCTGGGAGCTGTTCGAGCGGCAGCCCGCGCAGTACCGCGACCAGGTGCTCCCGCCGGCGGTCCGCGCGCGGGTCGTGGTCGAGCAGGCCGCTACGCTCGGCTGGGAACGGTACGCCGGCCCGGACGGGGTGATCATCGGTATGCGGACCTTCGGCGCGTCCGCCCCGCTGCGGGCGTTGCAGACCAAGTTCGGTTTCACCCCGCAGGCGGTGGTCAGTGCCGCCAGGCAGAGCCTGGCCGCCGTCAGCGCTGTTGGTGACCCGGCGTAGACCGCGAGGATCCGGATCCGAAGATTTCGGTCACGATGTCGACGGCCGGCTGGTTCCCGGGGGAGTCCGCGGGAGCCGGTCGGCCGACGGCCCGTCCCGGTGTTTCCGCGATCGTTCCCTGCCGATCGTTGTCGGTTGTTGTCGGTTGTTTTGCGCTCCGGGTGTCGGCTTGACCTGG
The DNA here is from genome assembly GCF_001983005.1 of Protofrankia sp. BMG5.30. Lineage (NCBI taxonomy): Bacteria > Bacillati > Actinomycetota > Actinomycetes > Frankiales > Frankiaceae > Protofrankia > Protofrankia sp. BMG5.30. The sequence goes on from NZ_MOME01000019.1 coordinate 54,669, forward strand.
CTGTGCGCACCTGAGACGGTGAACAGGCCCCATGGTCGTGCGAGCGATCCTGGGGTTTGGTTGTGCACAGGTTCGTCTGGTGTGCAGTTGACTGGGTACAGAGCTGGTTGGCACAGAGGTTGTACAGGGGCAGACGTGGTGGGTACCGGTAGGATTCTGCGTTTCGACGGGGTTCGTGGCTACGGTTTCATAGCGCCCGACGCTGGCGGCGACGATATTTTCATGCATGCAAACGATCTTCAAGATGAGAAGCATCTGTTCCAGCCCGGAACGCTGGTGGAGTTCGAGGCGGAGGAAAGCGACAGGGGCCCGAAGGCGTCGGTCGTCCGCCTGGCCCGTCGGGCCCAGGCCCGTCCGGCGCCAGCGCGTCCCCTGGCTTCCCCGAGCGCGGCCAACGGGCGTTCGGACGCCGATGACGACGACATGTGCGACGTCCTCACCGTCGGGGAGTTCCGGCACCTGCTGACCGAGACGCTCATCGAGTCGGTGCCGACCCTGACCGGCGGCCAGATAAGCCAGATACGGCAGCGGCTGACCACCCTCGCGCAGGCGCGCGGCTGGGTCGAGTCCCAATAACCGGCCCGCCCGGGCCCCTGCCGGCCCGGAATCTGTCGACCCGCGCCGGTGCCCGGGCACGTCGTTGCTGCCCGGACGCTGCGCCGGCCACACGGCTGGCCACGCTGCGCCGGCCGTACCACTGACCACACCGTGCGTACGGCCGGATCTGTGACGTTGCTCCGGCTGGCCGGTTCGCCTACCCGCGGGCGATCCGCCTGCCCGGCTGCGAAACACAGAAACACAACAGCGGAAAAAATGTTGTTGCCGGTCCGCGTCGGCTGTTGCACGATACGCACCGGTTATCCACGGAAGCGGTGTGTAGCGCCGTCACGCTGCGGCCAGCTTGTACCGTCTCGGCAGTCGTCCTGAGACGGCACGCGTAAATGATACGCACAGTGAGCGCTATACGTCGACATGCCGAGAAAACCGCCGCTTGCGACTACCGAAAGTAGTTCGCTACGTTGGCCGGGCTCTCAACAGCACCGGACCGCACGCCGAGTTCTGTCCACGGTCCGGTGTCTTCCGACTAGCGATCGTCAGGACAGAAGCGGGGGACCCACCTTTCCGCCGGACGCCGCCACCACAGTGGCCGTCCTTGGGGTGAAGTCGGCCGCGTGTATCCGCGCGTCGACCGGGCTTCCCGGCCCGAACCCGACAGCTAACCTCGCAGGCGTATGGGAAGGATCAGCGTTGCCTGCACATCAGGTGAATTCAGGTCCGGCTGCCGTACATCATTCCAATCCCAATCCCAATCCCAATCCCGGCCCCAGACGCGGTCGTCATCGCGCGCCCACGACCCGCTCCACCCTCGGCCGGATATCGGCGCGTACCGCGGTCGCCGCCGCGGCCACCGGCACTGTCGCCCTCTCCGGGCTGGCCTCGCCGGCCCTGGCGAACGACCGGGGCCTGGATACGGGCGGGACTGGCCGGACCGACGCCGCCACGACCAGTACGACCAGCACGAACGCTRCCCGGTCAGCCGCCTTTACGGTCACCCCGGCCGCCACCACGGGCACGGGCACGCTGGCGGCGCAACCGGTGAGTTTCTCGACGTCCTCCGCCAGCGGCTTCGGGGCGAAGCTCGTCTATCTGGCGTCGAAGCAGGCCGGCAAGCCGTACGTGTGGGGTGCCAAGGGGCCGCGGGCGTTCGACTGCTCCGGCCTCGTCCAGTACATCTACAAGCAGCTTGGCCGCAGCGTCCCGCGGACGGCCAACGCGCAGTACAACGCCTCCCAGAAGCTGTCGAAGAACGCTCGGCAGCCCGGTGACCTCATTTTCTTCGGCCGGCCGGGAGGCATCCACCATGTGGGTATCTACGCCGGGAACGGGATGATGTGGGCCGCCCCGCACACCGGGGCCGTGGTCCGGCTCCAGAAGGTCTACACCAGTAACTATCTGGTCGGCCGTATCAGGTGACCGGCCACCCGGGCCGGGCTGGCGGCCACGGGGTGTCCAGGAGCCCCGGGCGGACAGCGCGGGAAACCACGGGTGGACGCCACGAAAATTTCTCCCGGTTGTTTCCGGACAGTTTTTCCCGGAACCTCGTCGGATTCTTTTGGCTCCCGTTCCAGATGTTCGAAAAACGCCCGTAGAAGCGCATTGAATTACCCTTTTGGCGCCCTGTGGGCGACACCGGAGCCTCCTGAAACAATGCGGTAAACGGCCTGTTCGGCTACCCGAATAACGTTTTCCAAGCGGCTGGGAGAGAACTCGGGAAATATAGTTCTCGAGTTGTCCCCAGGGAGTACTGTGTCGGAATTTCCGGCAACAGGCGATCCTTTCGACGATACTTTTAGGTGAGAGTCTGATTATGGCCAGGGGAAGGCACAGAAAACCCGGTCGGTGCAACGGCGCCGCATTAGCGGGCACCGTCGGGCTCATCGGGACGACGGCTGGAATGATGCTGACCGCGGCCCCGGCCAGCGCGGCCGGGACGTCCGGGTCCGCCGTCGTCGCCGACACGACCATCGCCCGCGTCGCCGCGAACGCGGGGCTGCCCAGCTGCCGAGGGGTGCCGCTGGGCACCTGGGTGGCGGTGGCGCTCGCGGAGTCCGGTGGCAACGCCAAGGCGCGTAACGCGCGCGGTGAGGACTCCCGCGGGCTCTGGCAGATCAACGCGCGGGTCCACGCGAGCTGGCTGGCGGGTAGGAGCCTCTACGACCCGGCCACCAACGCGTGGGCTGCGAAGAAGGTGTGCGACAGCCAGGGCGTGCGTGCCTGGAGCGCCTACACCAATGGTTCCTACCATCGTTATCTGACGCGGGGAAACACCGCCGCGGCGGCGGTGAAAGCCAGCCCGGCGAGCGCGGCGAAAACACGGTCGAGCACCCCTGTCCCGGCCGTCAGCGGGATCAGCTACACCAGCCGGAACTGTTCGGTCCCATCGTCCGCGGCGACCGTGAGAAACGGCAGTAAACTGCGTACCGAGGTGGCCAGGGTACAGCAGCGGCTGACCGATCTAAGATACTCTCTCGCGGTCGACGGAATATTCGGTCCGCGGACCACCAGGGTGCTGAAGGATTACCAGCGGCAGCACGGCCTCGTGGCCGACGGAATAGTCGGCGCCCGCACCTACGCCCAGCTGTTCCCATGCGGCTGACAGCTGGGTGCTACTGACGGCCCTGGGTACCTCCCCCTCCCTCGGGTGCCCGGGGCGCCACCGTCCGCGGGCGGCCGCGGCCCTGGCCCACCAGGCCGGGGCCGCCCGCGGACGGTGCGTACCGCTGGACAACGGCCGTCAGGTCAGCGCCAGTTCCTGCGGGACGACGATGACGTCGACGAGCGCGCCGCGCCGCCACACGGTCAGTTCGAGCGGGCGGCCGATGGTGTCCTCGGTCATCAGCCGTTGCAGGTCCCCCGGGGTGGCGACCGGCTGTCCGGCGACGGAGAGCACCAGGTCGTCGGCGAACAGGCCGGCGTGACCGGCCGGGCTGTTCGCGACGACCTCGGCCAGCCGCACCCCGTGCCGCCGACCGAACCGCTCGGCCAGGTGTGGCGGCAGCGGTGCCCGGGTGCTGGCGACCCCCAGGTAGGCGCGCCGTACCCGGCCGTCGCGCATGAGCGCGGTGAGGATGCGACGGGTGGTGGTGTTGACCGGGACGGCGAGCCCGAGCCCGATCCCGGCGACGGCGGTGTTCACCCCGACGACGTGGCAGTCGGCGGTGACCAGCGCACCGCCGGAGTTGCCCGGGTTGAGCGCCGCGTCCGTCTGGATCACTTCGTCGATGACGCGGACGGTGGCGCCGGCCCGGGTGGGCAGGGAGCGCCCGAGCGCGCTGACGACCCCCGCGGTGACACTGCCGGTCAGGCCCAGCGGGTTGCCCACCGCGACGACGAGCTGACCAACGGAGAGCGTGGCGGCGTCGCCGAGCGTTGCCGGGGCCGGCGTGCCGCCGCGGGCCCGCAGCACCGCGAGGTCGGAGAGCGGATCGGCGCCGATCACGTCCACCTCGCTGTGGGTGCCGTCGGCGAACTCGGCCATGCCCGCCGCGCCGCCGCGGCCGGCCTGTCGTCCCGTGCGCCTCGATCCACTGTCGACGACGTGGGCGGAGGTGAGCAGGAAGCCGTCGTCGGTGAAGACCACGGCGGATCCGGCGCCCTCGCCGCGCGGCGTCCGTACCCGCAGGCTCGCGACGGCAGGGGAGACGGTTGCGGCGACTCGGGTGACGACCTGTGAGTAGGCATCGAGCGGATCCTGCATCCGGGCCTCCCATCCTGCTTACATAATTACGTCATTAGAAGCAGCGGATGACGCCCAATGTTCCCTGGGCCTGTTCGTTCCCCGTACTGGTCGCCCGGGGCGGCAGGGGCAGGATCTGTGCTGTGCTGGCTGACGCCGCGACCGACGGGGCCACGGCGGCGGGACGGCGGCGGGATGTAGGTTCACCGACGTGGTCGAGGTGTCCAGGCAGCGCTTCGAGGACCTGGTGGCCGAGGCGTTGGACAGCCTGCCGCCCCAGCTCGGCCGCCAGATGTCCAACATCGCGGTCGTCGTCGAGGACGAGCCGCCGTCACCGGGGCTGCTCGGGCTCTACGAGGGCGTGCCGCTGACACAGCGGGGTGACTGGTACAGCGGGGTGCTGCCAGACCGGATCACGATCTACCGGCGGCCGATCTGCGACCTGGGCCGCACCGAGGAACAGGTCGTCGAGCAGGTACGGGTGACCGTCATCCACGAGGTGGCCCATCACTTCGGCATCGACGACGGGCGGCTCGCCGAACTCGGCTGGGAGTAGGACCCGCCGGCGGCCACCGCGGCCCATCCTGTCCGCCGACACACTGTCCGCCGACACGCCGTGCGGTACGTCCGCGGCTGGGCCGAGGCGGCGCGGCCGCTGTTTGAGCCGTGGAGCGTAGCCGCTGTGTGGCCGGGGCGGCTGTGGCCGCTGTGTGGCCGGGGCCGCTGTGGCCGCTGTGCCTGTTGTCCCCACTCCGGGTGAAGCCACTGTTTGTAGTGTCATTGTTGGCTGATAGTTGACTTGTGGTTGCTCTACGTGTCTACTTCATGTCGTGGTCGGGTAACTACGGAAAGTCGTCACCCGGCCATCTCGTCGCTGTTGGGGCGACGTGTCCCGCAGCACCGCGCCGGTGCGGAGCTGCCGGTGCATGAGCTAAGGAGCAACTGTGCGCAGAAAGCTGAAAGCGGCGTTCACCGCCGCTGCGGTGGCAGGCACTCTGGGGGCCGTGCCGCTGCTGTCCGGGCAGGCGGCCATCGCCGACTCTCCCGGCGCGAACACCAGGCCGCCCAGCCTGGCGGCGGTCGGTCTGACGAGCGACGGGATCAGGCTTGCCCAGTTCGAAACCCGGTCCCGCTCCGTCGAGCGTCCGAGGCGGGTCGTGCCCGTCAGCGGACTCCTTGCTGGTGAGTCGCTTGTGGGCATCGACTACCGGGTTCAGGACGGACTGCTCTACGGTGTGGCCAGCGGCGGCCGCATCTACACGCTCGACGCCTCCACGGGGCTGGCGACCTATACCGGCCAGACGCTGGGCGCCGCATTGGCGGGTAATACGGTCTTCGATGTCGACTTCAATCCCACCACGGGTGAGTTGCGCGTTGTCGGTAACGCGAACCTGAACCTGCGCCACAACGTCATCACCAACGTGACAACCGCGGAGACCGCGCTGTCCGACCTCGGTGTCACCGCCATCGCCTACACCAACAACGACAGCGACCCGGCGACCGGTACCACGCTGTTCGACATCGACACCGACACCAGCGTCGACCAGTTGGCGATCCAGTCRCCGCCGAGCACCGGCAGCCTCACGCCGACCGGCAACCTCGGCGTGAACGCGGCTCTGAACGCCGGCTTCGACATCTACAGCAGGGTCGTCGGGGGCACCTCCGTCGACTCCGTCGGGTTCGCGACGCTGTCGGTCGCGGGCCAGTACGGTCTCTACTCGATCAACCTGCTCACCGGGCACGCCGACCTGATCGGGCAGTTCCCGACCGGGACCCAGGTGTCCGACCTGGCCGTGAAGCCGTAACGGCGGATCCCGCCCACGGCCCCTTCCCCGTCCACGGCCTGTTCGCGGCCCCCGGTCGATCACGGACCGGGGGCCGCACCGCGTTTCCGACCGGAAAGGCCCGCCCGTCCTGGTCATCCCCGGCGGATCACTGTAGTCAACGCTGTTGACGGCACTGGCGCGACGATCTGATCTTCGAGGTGTTCCCGGCCGCGGGTCCTGTCCACCGGGGCGGTCGCCGAAACCGCTGGCAGCGACGCCGGTACACGGCTGGTGGGCAGGCCGGCCCTGACGGCCATCCGGGCGAACTCGGCCGCGTCGTGGACGGCGGCTCCGCCGTGGTCGTTGTTGAAGTAGACGTAGGCGTCTCCCTCCGGCCAGCACTCGGCGATCCGGCGGATCCAGCTGCTCAGGGCCTGGCGGCCGTACCGGGGGGCGGGGCGGGCACGACCAGCGTGCAGGCGCAGGTAGCCCCAGCCGGCGGGCCGCCACAGCGGTGTGACCGGCCGGCTGTCCCGATCCGCCCAGCACAGTGCCGTGTCGTGTGCGCGGAGCACGCCGTGGACCTCACTGGTCCACCAGCTCGGATGCCGTGGTTCCACGACCACCCGGACGTCGGACGGGAAGCAGCCCAGGCACGCGTCGAGACGGACGGGATCGGCGCGCAGGTTCGGCGGCAGTTGAAGCAGCACGGGACCGAGCCGGTGGCCGAGACCGGCGGTGTGCGCCAGGAACCGTTCGACGGGCTCGGCCGGGTCCCGAAGGCGTCTGACGTGGGTGAGGAAACGGCTGGCCTTGACCGTCATGATGAAGCCGGGTGGAGTCTGCTCCCGCCAGCGCGCGACGACCCCGGGTGCCGGCAGTCGGTAGAAGGCGTTGTTGCACTCCACCGTCGCGAACCGGTCCGCGTAGTACCGCAGCCAGGCGCGCCGCGGCACCCCGGCCGGGTAGAACACCCCCCGCCAGTCGGCGTACTGCCATCCGGACGTCCCGACGAGCATCGGCACACGGCCAGCATGAGGGGGCGATCAAGGACCGCCCCGACGGTCAGGGTCCGCTGGTACCGGTCATGGACGGATCAGGGACGAAGGACGAACGCCCTGACGTCATGGACGGACACCCTGATGGTGCTGTGGCATGTGCAGGTGGGCCGTCTGGTGGGTGACAGCCTCGATGTGGCCGGCCGCGACGTCGAGTAGCCGGTGGGCCAGCTCGGACAGGGCGCGGGATGCCGCGACCTCATCGCCGATCTTGGGAATCTCGGCGTCGGCGGGGTGCCGCCGCGCGTGCCCGACGCCCCGCAGCTCGCGTTCGGAGTCCGAACGCGGTCCCGGACGCAGCGCCGCCTCCGCGCGGGTGTGCCCGTCGTCCTCGGTCAGGAGTACGTCGACCGTCCACCTCTTGGTGTGGATCATGATCGGTCGCCACCTTTCCCAGCAGACAGCCCCCAGTGGGATCTGGATCTCTGGCAGCGCGGGAAAACATGACCGCGTTGCCATGGTCCTTTCAGCCTGGCTCCTCCTAGCCTGGCACGGCTCGACGGCCACCGCGAACGCATCCGTAACCGGCACGGATCTCCAGAGAGGATCTGTCGAAGTATCGCAGTAGTCGTGCGCGGCCCGTGCGGGGAACAGCCTGCCGTTCCCGAACGGCACGGGATGAGGAGGACTGCCTGGTCAGCCGTGCATTCCTCGGAGGGTGTCCGGTACCGGTTGTTGTTCGGTACCGGTTGTCACTGGGCGCACGAAAGATCAGGGCTAGAGGTACTGGGCGGCCCAGGGGGCGCCCGCGGCTGAGGCTGCGGCCAGCCGGGCGGCGCCTCGGGCCACCACCAGGTCCGAGGCCTGGATGCGGGCCACGGTGCAGGCGGCCCAGAGTTCGGGGAGGGTGCGGGCGCGGGCGGTGACCAGGGCGGCGTCCCAGTAACCGGGGTAGTTGAGGGTGCCGCCGCCCACCCGGAGGACGTCGGGGTTGAGGATGTTCAGCAGGGTGGCCATGGCCAGCCCGAAGGCGTCCCCGGCTGCCTCGACGACGCCCCGGATGGCGGGGTTTCCGGCGGCGAGCGCCGCGTGCACCTGGGCCGGGGGCAGACCGGCGGCCTGGACGATCGAGGCGCCGCCGGCCAGTTCGTCGAGCCGGCGTACGCCCTGCGGGGTGGGTACCGGCATGCTGCCGACCTCGCCGGCCCAGCCCCGGCCGCCCCGCACCACCTGACCCTGGTGGAGGTACGCGGAGCCGACGGCGGTGCCGGAGAGCATCACCACGGCGGTCCGGGCGTCACCTATGTCGGCGGCCTCCTCGGCCAGGGCGGCCCGGATGTCGTTGACCAGCAGATGGGGGGCGGCGAGGCCGGCCGGGCCGGGCCAGCCGTTGAGCGCGGGCAGTACGTCGCAGACAACGACCCGGCCGTCCTCGACCAGCCCGGGGACGGCGATGCCCACTGAGGCGGGAGCCAGGCCGTGGTCGGCGAGGAACTTCTCGATGGCCGTGCCGATGTAGCCGGGGGTGGCGCCGGGGCCGGTGGCGACGCGGACGGTCAGGGGCTCGTCATGACCGGGCCGGTGGGCGAGCATGAGGAGCTTGGTGCCGCCGATGTCGATGCCGACGCTGGGGTGGCTTGTCATCGGGGTTCAGTAGACACCTTCCACGGCGGGCTCGCCGTCCGCCTCGGGCAGGGGGCGGACGGCGGTCACACCGTCCCAGGGGAACCAGGGATGCGGGCCGGTGCGGCGGGCGGTATCGCGTTCCAGGAGGTTGGGAAGGAAGAGGTCCTCCAGCAGGGTGGTGGTGAGCACCCGGCCACGCGCCCCCACGGGGACCTCCCGCAGCGGGTTGGCGGGGTCCACCACCCGCTGGACGGCCAGGGGCGGGGGGAGGTGGTAGACGCGGGACCCCTCGGGCATCAGGGCGTGRCCCACCAGGGTGTTTCCGTAGGTGTCGATCCAGCGCACGCCCTGGAGGTACTCCTCCTCCAGGAAGCGGATCTCCTCGGCGGAGCAGGAGGTCCCGCCGGTGCACACAGCCTTCACGCCATGGGCGGCCAGGGGTTCGTCGAGTTCGCCGACCAGGGCGAGCAGCAGCTTGGAGGTGGTGAACAGGAGGGAGGGCCGCTGGCGGGCGAGGAGAGTGCGGGTCTGGGCGGTCAGGTGCTGGATGTAGCTGTCGGCGCTGCCCCTCGACTGGATCTCGGACTTCACCCAGCGGGGGTCGAAGTCGATGAAGGCGGCGGATCCGCACCACCGGTCGGCGAGGCGTTCGACGAAGTGGGCGTACTGGTGGGGTCCGCTGGGGGTCATGGCGACGATGTCGCCGCCGTCCAGACCCCGTACCTCCAGCATCACCCGGTAGAGGGTCACCTCGTCGTCGAGCTTGCTGACATTGACGACCCGGCACGGTTCTCCGGTGGTGCCGCCGGTCTCGAAGACCCGGAAGGGGCGGTGGCGCAGGCCACGCGGGAGGAGGTCGCGGGGGCGGGCGGCGCGTAGCTCGTTCTTGTCGAAGAACCCGAACAGGGCGAGGGCATCGAAGCCGGTGATGTCGCGGAGCGGGTCGAACGGCAGGGTGGCGCGCCGGCGCAGCCAGAACGGTGAGCCGGTCTCCTCGGAGAAATGCCAGTGGATCATCCGGAGCGTCCACTCGTCCAGGCCGTGGCGCAGGGCCGGGAGCCGTTCAGCCATGAGGTCGGCGGGGGTGCGGGTGGTGGGGGGCACGGTGGCTGGGGTCATGCGTCGACTCCTTGGTCGGGCGATGGGCCGCCCGGCATCGTGTGGACGAAGAGTGAACGCTGCTGGACCGCGTCGGCCAGGGCCGGCCCGGCCCGCAGGACGGCGGCGAACGGGAAGGGGAGTTCGCGGCCGACAAGCGGGTGCGGGGCGTCCGGGGTGCCGGGGTCGGCGAGACGGATCAGGGTAGGGGCCAGGAAGACCAGCGGGCCGTGCCGGTGGAGCAGTGGACGGGTGGTGACCACCTCGTCGGCGGGCTGGATCAGCCGGTGGGCCAGCTCCGCGATACGGGGCGCCATGACGGGGTCGGGGATCGCGGCCTGCGGATGGGCGGAGTCGGGGGGCTGGATGCCTATGGCATCCAGCCGGGCTCCGAGAGCACGGGCGACCGGGGCAGGGTCACCGGCGCAGAGCACGGTGCGGACGTTCTTGCAGAACCGGCCGCTGTTGCCGGCGACCAGGGGGGTCAGCCAGTCGGCAGCGGCCTGCGGGTCGTGGTCCGCCGGGACCAGAGCACAGCCCCGGCCGGGGCCGTGCAGGGTGAGGGTGGGCAGCTCGGGGAGCTGGGCGGCGATGCCGTCGCCGCCGTAGATGATCTGACGGTCGGTAAGGGTGATCAGCGTGGGGAGGAGCTCGGGGACGGTGGAGTAGCAGGCCAGCCGGTCGGCGGGCCAGCCGGCGGCCAGCAGGGCCGCCACCATGCGGACAGCGGAGAGCGGTTCCCGGCGGCTGGGACGGATCCAGACCGTTTCGCTGGTCAGTACGGCGTCGAGTACCGAGACCAGACAGGTGAAGGTGTTGGCGGGCAGCGAGACCAGCGTGCGGGTGGCCGGCGGCCCTGGCGGTGGCGTTCCGGCGGGGAGGCTGTCGCGGAGCAGGGTGATCCACTGCTCGGTGAGTGGCTCCGGGAGCCCTGCGACCGAGGCCATCGCTGCCCGGAAACCGGCCGCGTCCTGGTCGCCGAGGCTGCCGATCGGCAGAGTGCCCTGGTCGAAGAGGTCCAGGGCACGGCGTACGATCCGCAGCCGCTGGGCGTGGTCCGGCGGGGGGCCAGGAGCCGCACGGGAGCGCCGGGCATCGGCGGCGATCAGGGCCCGGGGGACCAGTGACAGCCGCCATCCCCCGCCGCCGGGCAGTGGGGCGGAGTCCAGCGAGTCGTACCACTCACCCCGCCGGAACACCGGCACGGTGCCTCCGCCGGGGGCGGCCGGGCCGGCCGGGGCGGCGCCACCGGCAACCGCCGGGGCGTGAGACGACCGGTCAGGCGCCGTCATCGGCGGACCAGGGTCGGGTCCAGCGGCTGTCGGTGCGGGCGCCGGCGAGCTGGAAGCGGATGTCGGCGGAGAGCCGCATCCGGCGGGTGCCGGTGTCCAGAGAGGCGTGGACGATATGCGGGGTGTGGATGGTCAGGTCTCCGGTGGCGTAGTCGGCCCACAGCCAGCGGCGGGCCGTCCGCTCCGCCGTCCACCGCAGGTCGTGGCTGATCGGGCGGGAGTCGTGGGGACGGTCGGTGACGTCGCGCAACGGGTCCAGCTGGTCGGGGGTCAGGGTGTGGGAGCCTTCGAGGTAGATCAGACCGCCCATCGGCAGCGGGCAGTCGCCGAGCGGGATCCAGGTGGTGAGCAGCTGGTCGGTGCCTCTGGTCATGTACTCGTAGTCGGTGTGGGCGCGGGAAGCGCGCAGGGACCCGAGGTAGAAGTGRCGGACGATCTTCCGGGGTAGTAGCTGCACCGGGCCCTGCAGGAGCGTTTCGGCGAGCCGGCGCAGCACCGGCTGCTCGCTGAACCGCTGGAACTGCGGGGAGCGGACGAAGCTGTGGGCCGGGTGGCCGGGTACTCCGTACTCCCCTGTTCCGGCGGGCACGGTACCCGAGTAGACACCGCTGACCGGTGGTGTTCCCGGGGCGAGGAATCCGGGGTCGAGCTGGGCGAAGTACTGCTCACGCAGCCRCAGCACCTCGTCCGGGTCGAGGACTCCACGGAGCAGGAGGTGGCCGTCACGGCGCAGCCGCTCGCGGAGCGCGGCGGGCTCGGCGAGCAGGTCGGAGCTGTCCGTCATCGGAGCGAAGTAGGTGTCGTTGAAGGGGATGGCCGCTCCGTTGGAGGCCAGCCCACTCACCGGGCGTGCCGTGGTCATCGCAATGTCCGCTCCCTGCGGGGTGGGTGACGGGTCAGCAGAGGTTGGCCAGTTCGGTACGGAGGGCGGCCAGGGTGCGTTGCTGCTGGTCGGGGGTGATCGACGGGTAGAGCGGCAGGCAGATGTGGTGGGCGGCGAACCAGCGGGCCTGCGGAAAGTCCCGGGCCGGCGGGGCGCCCTGGGCGGTGAAATACGGCTGCTCGCAGAGCAGGGTGTCGTAGACCTCACCGGCCAGGGCGACGCCGTGGTGGGTGCGCAGCCGGGCTTTGAGGGTGGCCCGGTCGACACCGTCCGGCAGGTACGCCAGGTACTTGTAGCCGTTGGCGGTGACCCCGGCCGGGACGTCATAGCGGCGGAGCCCGGGTACCCCGGACAGATGTTCGTCGTACCGGGCGGCGAGCGCGTGCCGGGCCCGGGTCGCCGCGTCGAAGCGCTCCAGCTGGGCGAGACCGATGGCCGCGTGCACCTCGCTCATCCGCCAGTTGCTGCCGGGGCAGTCGTGCAGACCGGCCTCGTAGGCCACCCTGCCGTGGTCCCGCAGCCGGCGGACGGTGTTCAGTTCGGCGGGACCGGGGGCGGTGAGGATGCCGCCTTCGGCGCTGGTCAGGACCTTTGTCGGGTAGAGCGAGAACGCTCCGTAGGTGCCGAAGGTGCCGGCCGGAGCCCCGTCGAGGCGGGAGCCGAAGGCATGCGCCGCGTCCTCGACCAGCGGGATCCCCCGGGCCCGGCAGGTTGCGGCGACCTGGTGGATCGCGGGGGAGATCACGCCGCCGATGTGGACAACGGTGACGGCCGCCACATCGGGGTGCCGATCCAGGGCCCGTGCCAGCGATGCGGGGTCCAGGCCCAGGCCGTCGAGCTCCATGTCGACGAAGTCCACGACGGCCCCGGCGCGGACGGCGGCCGCGGCGGTGGCGAAGAAGGTGTTGACCGGGACCAGCACGGTGCGGCCGGCCACCCCGATGATACGGAAGGCGATCTCCAGTGCGGCCGAGCCGGAGCTGACCGCGGCCGCCTCCCGACCCACCCAGGGTTCGACACGGGCCTCGAACTCGGCGAGCTGCGGGCCGAGGGTGAGTGCCCCGGAGGCCAGCGCCTCATCGACCCGGTCTGTCACCTCGCGGCGGGCCGCGACATCGAACCGGAGCCGTAGCGCTGGCACCGGTACGGCGGGCTGGGCACCGTCCTTGCCGAGGGCATCGAGGAAGAAGGCGGTGGCACGTTCGGGGTCGGTGGCGTGGCCCATGGGCAGGTCGAGAACTTCCAGCCGGTGTTGGGCGGAGCCCAGCGCGTAGGCCTTGCGGAGCTGTTCGGCGGCCGACTCGGTGTCCTGACGGCTCAGCGTCGGGTCGACGGTGCCGTACTGGACCTGAAGTGGCGCCGGGCAGAGAGCGGCGTAGAGGTCGGGCAGGTCGGCATGGCGCAGGATGCCCGGGAGCATGGCCACCGGGTTGCCGCTGAGGAGTTCGCCGTGGAGCAGCGGGTAGCTGCCGAGGTGGCTGGCGGCGCAGAGCGGGAGTGGTTCGCCATCCTGCAGCAGGGCGGTGTGCAGGGCGACGGCGGCGCCCAGGCTGTGGCCGAACAGCCCGATCCGGTCCGGGTCGGCGTCCGGGTGCCCGCGCAGCCAGCCGAGCGCGCCGAGTGCGTCCTCGACCAGCGCGCCCAGCAGCGGCTGGCTGCCGAGGCTGAACGCCTGGGTGAGGACCGCGGCCTCGTCCCGGCCGGAGAGCAGGGCGGCTGGCAGGCCGCCGTCGAGTCCGTAGTCGACGGTGAGGGTGAGCAGTCCGACCCGGGCCAGCCGCTCAGCGATGTTGCGGTCCGGGTGATCGGGCGGCTCCAACCCGGTGACCTGCTCCAGGACCGCCCGCCGGCCCGGGCTGACCAGTACCGCCGGCCGGGGACGGGAAGGTCCGGTGGGCGCCAGCAGCACCGCCCGGATGCCGTCCCGCGCAGGGGAACGGAGCTCGTACCGCTCGACCCGGAGCCCCGGCAGCTCCCCGGTGGTCCGCCGCACGGTCTCCAGCGGGGCGACGGAGCCGGGGTCGACGTGGGCGAGCCGGGCGACGGCGGAGCGGATCCGCCGGTTCTGGCCGCCCGGGTCGGTCCGCTCGGACGACGTGTGGCGCAGCGCGGTTTCATCGGCGAACCTGCGTCGTAGCCGGGAACTCTGCACGGGCGATCCTTACAGTCGATCGGACGGAGCGGGTGGTCAGACGAAGTCGGCGTGCAGGGTGGCGGGGACCTCGACGCGGTAGGAATCGAGCGCGTCGTCCAGGTGGATCTTCCCGCGTCGGAGCCATTCCAGGAGTTYGTTCTGTGGCCGGTAGAAGCAGGACTTGCACAGATCGGTGCGCTGCGGGTTGGATTCCTCCCACGAGGCCCGCTCCCCGCCCTCGAGTATCTGTAGGTATCCTTCCTTCAACACGTTCCCGATCAGATAGCGGCTGTTGAGGTGCACCTGTGGGCAGGGATACAGATTTCCGTCGGCGCCGACGGCGGTGACGAAACGGCTGTAGTGGCATTTTTCGAAGTCACCCTCGACCTCCTCCACCTGATCCATGGGGCCCCGGTCGAGTTTGGGTACTGAAACCTCGAAATCTGCTGTCGCCATCTCCACCGCGTCGTTCAGCCCGGCTGTGATATCGGCCATCATGGTCTTGATCGTGTCGTGTCCGAGGCCACTGTAGAACTCGGGCTCGAAGCGCACGTAGTGAGCGCCTGAGTCATGTGCGAGGCGGGCCGCCTGGCGGATTTCCTGGTAGTTCTGGGCGGTGATGACGAAGTTGAATYCGATGCGGAAATCCGGGTCGACGGCGGCGGCGCGTAGCCGGCCCGGCGACTCCAGAAATGTCCCGAAGGTGCCGTCACGGTCGTGGGTGATGTCGTTGAAGGTCTTCTCGGTGCCGGCGTTGAGGCCGATCCGGACCCAGGTGTGGGTCTCGGCCACGCATTCCCTGATGCCCGGGCGGGTCAGCCGGGACCCGTTGGTGATCAGCCCGATCCGCAGCCCGGCCGCGGCCGCGGCGCGGGTGATCTGCTGGTAGCCCGGATGGATCGTGCATTCGCCGCTGCCGCAGAAGGTGACCGCCCGGCCGCCGGTGGCGGCGAACTCGTGCATGAGTCTGACGGCGGCATCGGTTTTTATCGAGTCCTTGAAGGAGAACAGGTCGTAGAAGTTCTCCTCGTTCGGGGAGTGGAAGTTGCAGAAGTTGCATCGCATGTTGCAGGCGCCCATGATGCCGATCCGCATGTGGATCGGGCGGATCTCCTCGCCGTTCACGAATTTACGGACCATTTCTTCGTGCGCCAGAACCTTGGTCGGGGCGTGCGCCTGGTCCAGGGAGACCGCCGGTGTTCCTTCGGGATTTTTCGGTAGTGCCGAGTCGTGCGGCGATGCGGCCTGTGCCTGGCCCATGGTGAGTTCCTTTCGTAGGTGACGGACGGCCGAAAAATATCTGTCGACGCTGTGGCCCGCCTCGATGCGTCGACGTACCGGTTTTCCAGACGATCATTTTCTGTGTTGAAGATCCGGCAGTCCTCGGTCGGTCCTGCGTCGACACCGCACCCCGAAAATCCAGGGTTCCGCCGGCCGCGTCTGCGGTATTTCCGATTCCGCCTCAGTGTCCGATCTTGACTTTCTCGGGGACGTCGGGGACGAGGACGGCGACGGAGTAGTCAGGCGCTGACGAGGTAGGAGATGACGGCTTTTTCGTTGATGCCTGTGAAGCGGACGTTCAGGCTGGGCTGGCCCTCGTCGGTGATACCGGCGTGGCGCGGGTCGATGACACCCCGCGCCTCCTCGCCGACGCGGACCGCCAGGATGGATGTGCTCCGGGTGGTGGTGACGGGGATTGTGTTGCTGGGGAGGATGGGGACGCCGCGCCAGGCGGATATGCGGTGGCCGGCGATGTCGACGCTCCGCGGGTAGAGGCCGCGGCGGTTGGCCTCCCGGCCGAACGTGGCGATCGCCCGGGGATGCGCGAGAATGAACTGCGGATTCTTCCACACCGTGGCCAGCGGTTCGTCGAGGTCGTCGGGGGTGTGTGGGCCGGTGCGGATGTGGATGCGTTGTTTGAGGTCGGCGTTGTGGCGGAGGCCGAAGTCGCGGTTGTTGAATAGTTCGTGTTCCTGGCGTTCGTGGAGGGCTTCGATGGTGAGGCGGAGTTGCTGTTCGAGCTGGTTGTTGGGTTCGTTGTAGAGGTCGGCGACGCGGCTGTGGACGCGCAGGATGGTCTGGGCGACGCTGAGTTCATATTCGCGGGGGGCGAGTTCATAGTCGACGAAGGTGCCGGGGAGGTCGGGTTCGCCGTGGTGGCCAGCGGTGAGGTCGATGGCGGCTTTGCCGTATTTGTTCTGGTCGGGGCGGGTGCGGTACTGGTCGAGGATTTCATGGAAGGTGGTGCGGGGAGGGTGAAGACGGTGGTCGCGGTGGCGGCGGTGGTGTATTGCCAGGTGCTGTCGGAGCCGGTGAGGKTGTCCTCGCCGAAGTAGTCGCCGTCGGCGAGGACGCCGAGGGTGGTCTGGTCGCCGTATTCACCGACGCCGATCTTGTTGATTTTGCCGTGGGCGATGAGGAAGACCTGGTCAGCGGGTTGGCCGATTTCGGTGATGGTGTTGCCGGGGGCGTATTCGTGTTGGGTGAAGCGGTCGGCGAGGGTGGTCAGGACGGCGGTGCCGTCGAAGCCGCGCAGGGGTGGGAGTTCGCCGAGTTCGGGGGGATGACGCGGATGTCGGCGCCCGCGGTGACGAAGGTGATGCGTCCGTCGCCGAGGGGGTAGGTCAGGCGGCGGTTGACGCGGTAGATGCCGCCGGCGACCTGGACCCAGGGGAGGATGCGCAGGAGCCATCGGGAGGAGATCTCCTGCATTTGCGAGACGGATTTGGTGACCGTCGCCAGGTTGCGGGCTGCTTCGGTGCCCAGGCTCAACCGAACACGAGCGCGGCCGGGGGTGGTCGCCGCTGCTGTCGGCGGCTGATGCCACTGGCTCTGTCACCGCGTCTACCACCAATCTCTGATCCTGCAACCGGTCGCTCTTCCCTCACCGGGGCTGGCTGAAGTCGGCGAGCGATCGTGATGAACGGTCGCGGCGCACAGGGGGTGGGTGGCTGCCTGCCTGTTCGTAGGCGGCCATGAGTTGTTCATGACGATTTTGTGCGGTGAGCGCGCGCCAAATATTAACTGGTTCGCGTGAGATTCACAACTGATTCGTCTTCCCCTGCTGTCGCGTACCAACCGTGATGGCTAGGTGGTTACCGGCGGTGGTGGCGATTCTGCCGGCCGAGGCTTCCGACAACGGCATGAATGCTTTCCGGACGGCGCGGGTGGCCTGCGGTCACCAGGATTTCCCGCAGGCCGGCGACGACGTGCGGTGAAAAGCACGGTGAAAGGTGACGCGGCACCGGCTCGCGGCCTGGCCGCGGCGGGCCGTACGGCCCGGTCCCAGGTGTTGGCCGATATCATGCGGACCGGGCTCGCGGCGGTCCTCCCATATGTTCCGGCCTGGTCCGGCCCGGCGGCCCGGCAGGTGGTTCACCAGGTCGGGACGGGTGTCGAGGACGGCCGTCCGCTACGGGGCGCCGCTACCGGACCTGCGGTGACAATGGCCGGCGGGGTATCCGGCCGCAGCCGTCCTCCGACTTCCGTCAGGCCGGTGTTGTATTCACTGAAACGACATGGCCGGTTTTCCGGCAATAATTCACCGGTATCCGCCCAGCGGATTGTCCAGCGAATTTTTCGGCGGTCGCCGGGGTCGTTCACGGAACGGACGGTACCGGCTTCGAGCCGTCACAATTTCTGCTACTTTCTGTAGTCATCCCGCTTCGATCTTCGATGAAATGTTACGGAAAGTAGTTAATCTATCTCTCCGGTGGAGCTGTTGCCGAGCGTCATGGTGCTATCCCCGCCGGCCGGGTCGCCGCTCCGCGCCGCTGCGGGTCGCCGCTCCGGACGGCGATTCGGCCGGTGGGGCGGAAGCGGCGCAGCCGCAGCGAGTTGGAGACGACGAACACGGAGCTCAGCGCCATGGCCGCACCGGCGATCATGGGGTTGAGCAGGCCGGCGGCGGCCAACGGAAGGGCGACGACGTTGTAGGCGAAGGCCCAGAACAGGTTGCCCTTGATGGTGGCCAGGGTGCGCCGGGACAGCCGGATGGCGTCCACGGCCGCGCCGAGATCCCCGCGGACGAGGGTGATGTCACCCGCCTCGATCGCGGCGTCCGTCCCGGTCCCCACGGCCAGGCCCAGATCGGCGCGGGCGAGCGCGGCGGCGTCGTTGACCCCGTCCCCGACCATCGCGACGACCCGGCCTCGCGCCTGCAGCCGGGCGACGACGTCGACCTTGTCCGTGGGCAGTGCCTCGGCGATCACCTCGTCGATGCCGGCCTGCGCGGCAACCGCGTGGGCGGCTCGGGCGTTGTCACCGGTGAGCAGGACCGGTGCCAGGCCGAGGCCACGCAGCCGGCGGACCGCGTCCGCGCTGCCGGGCCGGAGAGTGTCGGCGACGACGAGCACCGCGCGGGCGGCGCCGTCCCAGCCGGCGAACACCGGCGTACGGCCGTCCCGTTCGGCGGCCTGGGCCGCCTGCTCGAGCGCGTCGGGGATGTGCAGCGACCACTCCTCGAGCAGGCGACGGCGACCAGTGACGATCTTCTGGTCGTCCACCGTCCCCCGCACACCGAAGCCGTCGACGCTGCTGAAGTCCTCGACGTCCGGCAGTTCGCCGAGCCGTTCCCGTGCCCCGTGGGCGATCGCCCGCGCGATCGGGTGCCCGCTGGCCGCCTCGACCGCGCCGACCAGCCGCAGCACCTCGTCGACGCCGGCCTGCGCACCATCGGTGCCGGTACCAGTACTGCCGGTGCCGGTATCAGTGCGGTCAGGGCTGGCGGCGCCGGCGCCGGTGCCGGCTGTGACGACTGTCAGCAGGCTCATCCGCCCGGTGGTCAGCGTCCCGGTCTTGTCCAGGACGACGGTGTCCACCCGCCGGGTCGATTCCAGTACCTCCGGCCCTTTGATCAGGATGCCGAGCTGGGCGCCACGGCCGCTGCCGACGAGCAGCGCGGTGGGGGTCGCCAGGCCGAGCGCGCACGGGCAGGCGACGATCAGCACGGCCACCGCGGCCGTGAACGCCGCCGTCGGCCCCTCGCCGAGAGCGAGCCACACCGCGAGGGTGACGGCCGTGAGGCCGATCACGATCGGGACGAACACGGCCGACACCCGGTCGGCGAGCCGCTGGATCGCGGCCTTGCCGCTCTGCGCCTCGACGACCAGTTTCGCGATCTGCGCGAGCTGGGTGTCCGCGCCCACCCGGGTGGCCCGGACCACCAGCCGGCCGTCGGTGTTCACGGTGGCGCCGGTGACCGTGTCACCCACGCCGACCTCGACCGGCACCGCCTCGCCGGTGAGCATGCTCGCGTCCACCGCGCAACCGCCCTGCTCCACGACCCCGTCGGTGGCGATCTTCTCGCCTGGGCGCACCACGAAGCGGTCGCCCACGGCCAGCTGTTCGATGCCGATCCGCAGCTCCTGGCCGTCCCGCAGGACCGTCACGTTCCTGGCGCCCAGTTCGAGCAGCGCCCGCAGCGCGGCGCCGGCCCGCCGCTTGGCGCGCGCCTCGAAGAAGCGTCCGGTGAGGATGAGCGTCGTCACCACGGCGGCGACCTCGAGGTAGATGCTGTCCGTGCCGCTGCCCCGGTCGGCGGCTGGCCCGGAGGGCATGATCATGTCGGTCATGCCCGTCATCCCCGCGTGGCCGGAAGACGCATGACCGAAGAACAGGGCGTACAGCGACCAGCCGAACGCCGCGAGCGTGCCGATGGAGATCAGTGTGTCCATGGTCGCCGCGCCGTGGCGCAGGTTCGTCCACGCCGCTCGGTGGAACGGCAGACCGCCCCACAGTACGACCGGGGTGGCCAGCGCCAGCGACAGCCACTGCCAGTTGTCGAACTGCCACGGCGGCACCATGGCGAGCAGCAGCACCGGCAGGCTCAGCAGACTGGAGACGATCAGCCGTAGCCGCTGCGGGTCGACCCGCTCCGCCCGCTCGGTCGCGGGGGCGGCCCGGCCCGCTTCCGCGGCCCCTTCCCGGCCCGTCACCGTCGGCGCCTCGTCCGCCGGGACGGCCCGTGGCGGCTGTGGCCGCTGAGGTACCTGCGGTTGCTGGGCGCGGTAGCCGATCCGCTGCACCTCGGTGACCAGGTCGGCCGCGGTGAGCCGGTCCGGGTAGACGACATGCGCCCGCTCGGTGGCGTAGTTGACGGTGGCGGTCACACCCTCGAGCCGGTTGAGCCGCTTCTCGATGCGCGCCGCGCAGGACGCGCAGGTCATCCCGCTGATCGACAGATCGATCTCGTGGACACCCGAGGGCGGCGCGGCATCCGCGGTCACGCTCATCGCGGTCGTTCCTCCGTTCCGGCTGGCCGGTCCGCCTCGTCGAGGTGCGGTGGCTCGTCCCCCGACGCGTCCGGCCGATGCCGCTGGTCCTACCGGTTGGGTTCTTCGCCAGCCGGCTTCTTCCTGGCCGGCTGGCCCGCTGCTGGCTGCCCCGCTACCGGCTGGCGGCGGGGCTGACGAGTTCGTAACCGGCCTCGTCCACGGCGGCTCGGACAGCGGTCTCCGCCAGCGACTGTTCACTGATCACCGTTACCGCGCCGCTGCCCAGGTCCACCTGGACGTCGCTGACACCCGGGATCCGGCCGATCTCGGTGCTCACCGCGCCGACACAGTGCGAGCAGTTCATGCCGACAACGGTGTAGGTGGTCGTGGTCACAGTTGGTCCTTCCAGAAGAAATGATCGATTTTGGGGTGTGCCTGGCGTCGTCGGCGGTGCACAGCCACGTCCCTTCCGTGGTCCGTGACGCCTCTCGTCGTCCACGCCGGGAGTTTGTCGGACGTGGGACGAACGCCGGGCGCGGTGGACGCGTGATCATGTCGTTGGGTGTCGTCGTGTTGTCGTGGGCGCTCAGGAGCGGAGCAGGCGGGCGATCGCGTCCGAGGCCTCCCGTACCTTCTGGTCGGCCTCCTCGCCGCCGGCTGCCGCCGCCTGCACGAGGCAGTGCGCCATGTGCGCGTCGAGCAGACCGAGCGCGACCGAGCGTAGCGCTTTCGTCGCAGCCGAGACCTGCGTCAGGATGTCGATGCAGTACTGTTCCTGCTCGACCATCCGTTGCAGGCCGCGGATCTGGCCCTCGATGCGCCGCAGCCGCTTGAGGTAGTCGTCCTTGTCGCCGATGTAGCCGTGGCCCGCGCCCATCCGTACCTCCACCCCATACCCTCCAGGGGTATTTACGATGGTGTCGACTCTATACCCTTAGGGGGTACCGGTAAAGCCGCAACGCCCGCGTCGCGATGCGGACGCGACAGTCAACGGTGTTGATGCCACCCCGCCTGCTCCTGCTCTGCCTATCAGGGGCGTCATGCCGCGAGTAGGTCGTCGGGGGTCGCGGGCGAGGATCGAAGATGCCGTCCAGCGTCGCTGCGGCGCGGGTCACCGCTCGTCGTGCAGGGCGACGACTGCCGCTTCGACTGTGTGATCGTCGCGAGAAACCTGCGAGGCGGCTTGAGGGGGAGGGATTGATCCACTCTATAGTCAACGGTGTTGACGGTGCCGGGCATACAACTTGATCTTCTGGTTCTGCTGACCGCGGCATTCGGGCCATCGACATCTTGATCATATGGCCGGGTGGGTAGGGCGCATCAGGCGTCGGTGTCCCGGAAGGGCTGGCTGTGTACGTCCGCGGACGTAGGAAGATCTCGCGTTCAGTACGTCGTGAGGCGGATGCCGTCGGACCTGCCGGTGGATACCGTCATCTGGTGGATGTTCGGAAGCTGGTCGCGATTGGCGGCTGTCTGCGTGCCGACGTCCTCCCGGCGGCCGTGGTCGCGGCTGTGCTCCTCCTCAGCAGCACCCAGATTGATCATGAAGGGCTCGGATCCGGCCGTCGTCTCGACGCCGTGGGTTACCTGCTGCTCGCCGTTGYCGCCGCCGTGGTGCTCCTGCGTCGCTACCGGCCCCTGTCCATGCTGGCCGCTGAATCAGTCCTGGTCAGTGTTTATCTCGCCGCTGGCTATCCGAACGGTCCGCCACCGGTCCAGCTTCCGCTCGCCGTCGCCGCCTTCTCCGTCGGTACTCGGCTGCCGGTCGTGCCCATGGCTGTCGCGGCCGGGGCCGCCGGGGTGACCGTCGTCGGCGGCGAGCTGATCGGGGACGTCCTGGCCGACGATGATGTCGGCTGGACGCACTGGGTTGTCGGGACGCTGGGCATCCTCTGGCTGGCGGTGCCGGCGCTTATCGGGGGGCTGCTCCAGGTCGCGCGCCGTTCCAGGGCACAGGCCGAGGACGAGGCGCGGCGGGCCATGGCCGAACAGGAACGGCTACGGCTGTATCGCGAGGTACACGACGTCGTGGGTCATGGGTTGTCCGTCATCTCCCTGCAGGCCGGGGTCGCCCTCCACGTCTTCGACCGGCGTCCTGAACAGGCCCGGGCCGCTCTTGAGGCGATCCGGCGCACCAGCCACGACGCGTTGGAGGAACTGCGCGCGACCCTCGCTCTCACCCGTCTCGGCGTCGACACCCGGCCCGCGTGGGCCGGCGCCCCCGACAACGCCGATATGATCGTTGACGGTGCCGGGAGCGCCGACCAGGCCGGCAACGCCCGGCATGTGCCGTTGACCGGTCTCGCGCGCCTGGACGGGATGCTCGCGCAGGTCCGGCGCGCCGGCCTCCGGGTGGATCTGGTGACTTCCGGTGAAGGCCCCGAGGCCCTGCCGGCCGAGGTGGATCTCGCCGTGTTCCGGGTCATCCAGGAGTCGCTGACGAACGTGCTCAGGCATGCCGGCCCGGCCCGCGCCCGTGTCGAGATCTGTTACGAGCCCGACCAGGTGGTGGTCGGAGTATGTGACGAGCCGGTTGCCGATCAGCCGGTGACCGTCGTGGCACCGGCGATGGCCACGACCGATGCCGGGCCCGCGGGCCCCGGGCACACCAGCCCGGTGCCCGCGGGCCACGAGCACGGCCACGGCCATGGCCATGGGCTGCACGGTCTGCGGGAACGCGCCGTCGATCTCGGGGGTACGGTGACGGCCGGCCCGCGGCCTGGCCACGGTTGGCAGGTCCGAGCCGTCCTGCCGTTACGGCGGGTGAATACATGATCCGGGTGGTGGTTGCCGACGACCAGCCGCTGGTACGGCTCGGCCTGCGAGTACTGATCGACAGTGAGGACGATCTCGATCTGGTCGGGGAGGCCGAGGACGGGCGCAGGGCGATCGCCGTTGTCCAGCGGACACGTCCGGACGTGGCGCTGCTCGACATCCGGATGCCCGTCCTCGACGGCCTTTCCGCCCTGCGGGCGATCGTCGAGGACCCGCATCTTGATCAGACCCGGGTCGTCATGGTCACCACGTTCGAGCTGGACGAGTATGTCTTCGAGGCGTTGCGCTCAGGCGCGGCCGGGTTCGTGCTGAAGGACGCCGAGCCCGCGGAGTTGCTCCGGGCGATCCGGGTGGTTGCGGCGGGGGAGTCGTTGCTGTCACCGACAGTGACGCGGCGGGTGATCGACGCCTTTGCTCGGCGGCCCGCCGTGCACACACCCGACCTCAGCGGGCTCACCGCACGCGAACGCGAGGTCATGGGCCTGGTGGGCCATGGCCTGTCGAACGACGAGATCGCGGAGAGGCTGTTCATCAGCCCGGCTACGGCCCGTACCCACGTGAGCAGGGTGATGGTGAAGCTGGGGGCGCGCGACCGGGCCCAGCTCGCCGTCCTCGCCAACCAGGCAGGCATGGTCACGCCGTCCTGATGCTTACGCGTTGTCCTGACGCGCGGGTGTGCCCGCACGCTCTCGTCAGGCCCTCTTCGCTGGTCTGTTTCCTTGGTCTGTTTCCACTGGTCGGTTCTCGCGTACACCCGGCCTACGTCGATCTGCGTAGCGCGGTGACGCCGCCGGGCGGACGACGCGACGCCGTCGGCCGGCGACTCTGGGGCCATGACATCGACTGCTGTCACGCCGGCCGTCACCGTACCGGCTGATGTGGCCAACACCGTGGGCGTTTCGCAACGCCGTATACCCGCAGTGACGGACGGTTTCGCCGTGGAGGTCCTTCACCTGACTAAGCATTACGGTCGTAGGACGGTCGTCGACGGCCTGCGGATGCGTATCCCGACCGGTGYGGTCGCCGGCTTCGTCGGTCCCAATGGCGCCGGCAAGACCACCACCTTGCGGATGCTGCTCGGGCTGGTCCGGCCGTCCGCCGGCGAGGGCAGCGTTCTCGGCGCACCGCTCACCAGGCCACAACGGTACCTTCCCAGAGTCGGCGCCCTGATCGAGAACCCCGCCCTCTACCCGGGRCTGTCCGGGGAGCACAATCTCGCCGTGCTCGCCGCCCTCGGCGGTCATGACCGTTCCCGGATTCCGGAGGTCCTGGCCGAGGCCGGGCTCACGGGCCGTGGCGGTGACGCCTTCCGGACCTATTCCCTGGGTATGAAACAGCGGCTGGCGATAGCGGCCGCACTGCTCGCAGACCCTGACCTGYTCGTCCTCGACGAACCCACCAACGGCCTCGACCCGGCCGGTATCCAGCAGATGCGGGAGCTGGTGCGCACACTGGCGCGGCGTCCAGGAGACGGGCGAGTACGGACCGTTCTGATCTCTTCGCACCTTTTGTCCGAAGTGGAACAGATCTGTGACTGGATCGTCGTCATGGAGCACGGCCGCTCGGTCTACCACGGCCCCATCGACGGGCTGATGGCCGCTGGCGGGCGCAGCGTGCTGCTGCGTCCGCAGCATCCGGACCATCTCGGCGCCATGGCCGAGCTCACCACGGGCCGGAACCTGTCCGTGCGGCGCGACGGCGACCGGCTGCGTGTCGACCTACCCCCGTCCGTCCCCGGCGAGCGGGGTGACCAGAGGTACCTGGATGCCGAGTCGGCCATGGACGCGGTGCTCGCCGAGCTGAACCGGGACGCGTTCGCGGCGGGCATCACCCTCGTGGAGATCACCCCGGTGCGGGTAAGCCTGGAAGAGCGTTACCAAAGCCTGGTGGGTGGAAGCGCGGTCGATCATGCCCCTGGCACGTCGCCGGTGGCCGGGGTTTCCCGGGAACTGGAGGGAACGCGATGAACCGCGCGTTGCATGCGGAGCTACTCAAACTGCGCCGTCGAGGGACGCTTGTCGCCATCGCGGCGGTGGCCGTGATGGGGATGTTGGCGAGCGTCCTGGCCTTCGCCCTCGCCGAGGACACCGCACGGCCTCTCGACGGTCCCAGTGCGGGATTCGCCATGACGCTGGCACGCCTTGCCGGCCCGGACGGCCCCAGCGTTGGATTCGCCGCCGGGATGACCTTCATCGGCCTGCTCGTCTTCGTGGTCTTCACCGCGAATGTCACCAACGAGTACGGCCAGGGGACACTGCGGACGCTGCTGTTGCAGCAGCCACGGCGGGCGGCCTGGCTCGCAGGCAAACTGACCGCGATGTTCGTGATGATGACGGTGGCGCTGTTGGTGGCACTGACGCTCAGCGTGGCCACAGCTGTCGTCATGGCGCAACTGCGCGGGGTGGACACGTCGCAGTGGTGGAGCGAGGCGGCACTCGAAACCGCCGCTGCCAATTTCCTGAACGCGCTCCTCGCCACGATGTGTTTCGCGCTTGTCGCGACGGCGCTGGGTGTGCTGACCCGCTCCACCGTGCTGGCRCTGTCGATCGGGATTGCCTGGATGCTGCCGGTCGAGCACATCATCCAACAGACATGGGCGGGCGCGGCCCGGACGTTCCCAGGCCTGGTGTTCGACGCGGTCGCCCGCGGCGGCCTGCCGGATGCCTCCTACGGCCCGGCGTTGGCGCTCGCGGCCGGGTACGCCGGCGTTGCCGCGGTACTGGCAGCCGTCGCCCTCACCCGCCGCGACGTAACTGCCTGACTGGCTGATCCAGTTTATAGTCAACGCTGTTGACGGCATCGATCCACAATTTGATCTTCTAGTTCTGGTGGCCGCGACATCTGGATCATGTGGCCGGGTGGGTGGGGCGCATCAGGACGAGGACGATGGCGCCAGCGAGCAGGCCGGCCGCGGCGGCCACCGCGAACGCCCCCTGGACACCGGTCACCGCCGAGGCGTGCACGGCGTTGTCGAGAGCGTGCCGGGTGCTCGGCGGGGCCGCGCGCAGCAGCGACGCCGTCTGGCCGCCGGCGACCGCGCGGGCCGTCCGAGCCGCGTCCTCGACGCCGCGTCCGGACAGGCTGCGCTGCGCGCGAGCGGCGAACACGCTGCCCAGGACAGCGATACCGAAGGCGAAACCGAGCTGCCGCGCGGTGTTGACCGCGCCGGCGGCCATGCCACCGCGCCGCGCGGGCACGAGCGCCATCGAGACCGAACCAAGCGCGGGCGTCACGATCCCCACCCCGATACCGATCACCACGAAACCGGGTATGAGTGCCGGCCAGCTCGCCGAGCCGTGGACGAGCACGGCGGCGAGCGCGTCACCGAGGCCGACGACCAGCAGACCGCCACCGAGGATCCAGTCGGGCCGTACACCGTGCAGGAAGCGGCCGGTCGACGCCGAGACCACGAATGCCATGACCGACAGCGGCACACCGGTCAGACCGGCCTCGATCGGGCTGAGACCGACCACGGACTGCAGCCAGATCGAGGTGTAGGCGAACGCGGAGAAGGCGGCGAACGTCAGCAGGACGCCCGTGACGAGCACCCCGACGAACGACCGGTTACGCAGCAGCGCGAGGTCCAGCATGGCGTGCGACGATCGCGACTCGATGCCGGCGAAGAGGGCGAGCAGCACCGCCGCCAGCGCGAGCAGCCACCAGGTGAGCGCGTTGGACCAGCCCTCCTCGCTCGCACGGATGATCGCGTACGTCGCGCCCGCCGCCGCCGCGGTGAACGTGACCATGCCGGGGACGTCCACCCGGCTGTGGGTGGGCTCGTGCGCGTCGGTGAGCACGAACAGGCACAGCACGATGGCGGCGACGCTCACCGGCAGGTTGACGAAGAAGATCCACCGCCAGGACACGCCTTCGGTGAGCAGCCCGCCGATGATCGGGCCGACGGCGGCGGACGCACCCGACACCGCACCCCACAGGCCGTAGGCGCTGCCGCGGTCGCGTCCGGTGTAGGAGCTGTTGAGCAGCGCGAACGTCGTCGCGAACATGGCCGCCGCGCCGACGCCCTGCACGGCGCGCGCCGCGATGAGCGCCGCGGAGTTCGGCGCGATGCCGCATGCGAACGACGACGCCGCGAACACCGCGAGCCCGACGACGTAGGCCCGGCGATGGCCGACGAGGTCCGCGATGGAGCCGGTGCCGAGGACGAGCGCGGCCAGCGCGAACGCATAGGCGTCGACGACCCACTGCAGCGCGCCGAACGACGCGTCGAGGTCGACCACCATGCCCGGCAGGGCGACGTTCACGATCGTCACGTCGACCAGCAGCATGAAGGTGCCGAGACAGACCGTCAGCAGCGGCAGCCACTTACGTACCCGTCCCGTCGCGGGCACGCTCCCGGCCCCGTCCGTCGACCGGATCGCCGGTCCCACGGGCGGGGGCGGGGGAGAGGGAGAGGACGGCTCCATGTCGGTGCCATGACTGCGCTGCGTGTCAGCCTCCTGTGTCATCGGAACAGATGTGGGCCACACCCGCGCCTGCCGGCAGGAGCCGACGGGCGCATCGACATCGACATCGGCTGTTCGACGATCATGAAAACCGTCGAACAGCCGACCAGTGGTCCTCGACCGCGACCGCGGTCCGTACCAGGGAACTCAAACCTAGTGGAAGCCGCGTGCCCTGTTGGAACGAGCACCTTGCCGGAAGYCGCGCGTCCTGGAAGCTGCGGTGTCCTAGAAGTTGCAGTGTCCGCCGTCACGGCCGAAACCGGGACGGGCCACGTCGAAGTCCAGCCGGTTGTCCGGCCCGCTGATGCGTGRCAGGTCGTAGACGCACTGGTGACCGGTTGCGGTGTCGTCGACGGTGACCCGCTGCGACCCGGCGTACATCGCCCCGCTGGTCCAGTCCGTGCCGTTGCTGTAGGTGACTGYGAAGGAGGAGATCGGGTAGTCGGCCGAGGAGCGGGCGTCACCRCCGAAAATGGTGAACT
Source organism: Protofrankia sp. BMG5.30 (assembly GCF_001983005.1). Taxonomy (NCBI): domain Bacteria; kingdom Bacillati; phylum Actinomycetota; class Actinomycetes; order Frankiales; family Frankiaceae; genus Protofrankia; species Protofrankia sp. BMG5.30. The sequence goes on from NZ_MOME01000019.1 coordinate 82,638, forward strand.
TGATCTCTTTTGCGGCCGGGGCGGCACCGTTGCGGGTTACGCTGCCGATGATTCGGGCGGTGCCCGGGTCCGCGAGGGTCACGAGCTTGATCGTTCCCACGTGGTAGGAGTAGGTCCAGCCGTTCGCCCGGTGGTTGAAATAGTCCACGTAGAAACGGGAGTGAACGTATTCCTGGTCGAGTGCGACGTCCGGGTAGAACTCCAGTGAGAGCCCGGCGGCGCGGGCGCCCCAGTCGGTGCGCAGCGAACCATCGTTGACGTAATCCGGCTGGACGTCGGGCACGAAGTAGCCGTGCGGGAAGAGAATACCCTGGCCGGCCGCGAAGCGCGTGTAGGTGGTGTAGCTTCCAGGTACCTCACAGGCGTTTATGAAGGTGTCGCCGGTGCCGGTCAGTGGATCGTAGTTCTGGCACGGCAGGTACGGCTGCGCGGTCGAACCGAGGACCAGGTCGGCCCCGACCGCGCCCGAGATGGGGACCGCCTGTCCGTTACGGTCGGTAAAACCGCTGAACGGAATGGCGACGCCGAGTCCGCGGGAGGAGTCGCCGGCGTACTGGGTGGAGTCTGCGGCCTGAGCCGGTGTAGTCTGAGCGAGCAGGATCACAGCCATCGAGATGACCGTGAGTGTAGCGGCGCGGCCCCGGCCACCCACCATGCCGGGACGAAAGCGAACTCGAACGCCAYGGGCCGCCGGAAAGTGAGTCCGGCGGATGGGCGACTGGCACAAGTGTGTCATCATCCTCGCCTTGTCTCCATAGGGTGGAACACAGTRTGCCAGTCGCTGCCGCGATACGCGCAGAGATGGGCGTCGGAGCGGCCCAACGTCTGCAAAATTTACATTTCGAGATGATGAACAACGAGCTCCGGTGGGCGATGCCACTCATCACGAAGATGAATTCTTACAATGATCCTGCTGTGATCCCGCACTGTAATTCCGCAGGTCCTGGGGGCGGGCCGACGGGAAGAAGTGGGGGAGCGAGGGAGGGGAGGGGACGACAGGCGCTCGGACCGGCTCCGCCTGTCCCGCCCGCTCGCCCGGCCGGCCTGCCGGTACGGCGGGCGAGGCCGCCCGGGCGGGACTGAGCTGGGTGGGATCCGAGCGAGATCAGGTGCCGTAGGGGTGGGCCGTCCGGGCGTCGCGTAGCGCCCGGGCCCACCACGCGAGCTGGTCGAGCATCGTCTTTGCCGCGGCGCCCGGGCCGGTGGCGTCCTTCGGCTGGCCGGCGGAGTCGAACTTCTCCCGCGCGTTGTGGAAACTGACCGTCTCACGAATAGTTACCGCATGTAGTTCTGCGAACACCAGTCGAAGCTGTTCCACAGCGCGCAGCCCGCCGGCCAGGCCCCCGTAGGAGACGAATCCGATCGGTTTGGCCTGCCACTGCGTGTAGTACCAGTCGATGGCGTTCTTCAGGGGCGCGGGATAGGAGTGGTTGTACTCCGGCGTCACCACGACGAACGCGTCGGCCGCGTCCAGCCGCGGGGTCAGCGCCGCCACCTCGGGCGGCGGCTGCCTGGTAAGCACGGCGGGCAGCCGCGCCTCGGCCAGGTCGACGACGTCGAGCGCCAGGTCGTCGCGCTGTTCGACCTGGCTGACGAACCAGTTCGCCACCACCGGCGCGAACCGGCCTTCCCGCGTGCTGCCCACGATCACGGCCAGTTGCAACGCATGCTCGGACATGATGGTCCCTTTCCCGGTTCTCGGTTCCCGTGGCTCCTGGTGACGCCATGGCTGACGATCTCGTTGATCTCATCCTGGGTACCACCCTGGAAGCTAAACAAAGGTTCAAGTCAAGCTACCGTGGTCCACATGGCACAGCTGTCCTGGAAGACCAAGGAGCTCACCGTCGGTGAGCTGGCCGAGCGCAGTGGCGTGTCCCCCTCGGCGCTGCGTTTCTACGAGCGGCAGGGGCTCATCCGCAGCCGGCGCACCCCCGGCAACCAGCGCCGCTACGGCAGGGACATCCTGCGCAGGGTCGCCTTCGTCCGTGCCTCGCAACGCGTCGGCATCCCGCTTGCGACGATCCGGGACGTCCTCACCGTGCTGCCGGACGAGCGCACTCCCACCCGGGAGGACTGGGCGCGGGCGTCCACCCRTTGGCGCGAGGAGCTCGACGCCCGCATCCGGCGGCTGGAGCAGCTGCGCGACCACCTCACCGACTGCATCGGCTGTGGCTGCCTGTCGATCGACCGCTGCGCCCTGGTCAACCCGTACGACACCCTCGGCGAGCAGGGTGCGGGCCCCCGCTGCCACCTCGAGCCATAGCCACAGCGGGAATCCTGCCGCACGACATGTGAAGCCACACTGTAGTCAACACTGTTGACGAGTCTTCTCATATTTTTGATCTTCAAAAACAACCAGCAAACCAACGCCAAGACGCATAACGGTGCCCCGCCCTGTGCRACCTGACTCACCCATCACGTTGGGACAGTTACTCAAACAGTTGCACTGTTCTTCTGAGTAAGCGATCCTGTTGCATCAGTCATCAAAACCGTTGGGGAGGCACTGTGGGGGACGAAGGAAAGATCGCCAGGATCATAGTCAGGGGTGCGCCGACGGGAGTCCAGAAAGACCTGGTGTGGGCTCTGCTGATCGGCCAGGAAGAGGCGAGCGAGTGGGTGGTCGCCGCGGTCGACGGGGGGTTCCAGTTCACCGAGCTTGCCTCTGGGAAAGTGCTGGCCGCACCGAGCACGGACCCTGGGGCCCAGGTCGCCGTGGCTGTGGCCGGGGCGGAGCGGGCACGCTGGACCATCCGGAAGTTCGATGAGGACGACGCCGCCGCGAAGATCGAAAAGGTTGACCAGATCGTGTCCGGGTTCTACACCCTGGAGCTGGCGGGCACGGGCCGCTACCTCGGGCGCAGCATCGTGGAGGACCGCAGTCTCCTGCCCAAGCGGGTCGTGCTACTGCCCGCGGGTGAGGGCGAGGAGGAGCCCCTCGTCATCGAGGTGCGCTAGAGCGCTGGTCAAGTAGTGCGAATCCCATCCACAACCACCCGCACAGGACATGATCCAAAAGAGTTTGTCGTTGTGTACGCTTTTTGGCCGCGTCAGCGTACACAACGACAAACTTGCGCCGATCTTCTCCGATGGCCGGTGTCCATCGACGTGTGCCGCCGTTAGCGAGGATACGTATGGTTACATGACCGGCGCTCTAGTCCTGGCGATCCGGGCACGATACTGAACCATAGGGGTCTTCGGGCTCTGCCCGGCGGTGACCGGTCACCGCCGGGCACATCGTGTCCGCCCCTGACGTGGATGGGCCGCACCGTACCCCGGCCACCATGATCGTCGTTGGCGTCGGCCAGCCTGTCGATCAGGGCAACGGGGTGTCACCGGCCATTGCTCGTTCCTGGCGTATCCCGGTGGCGCCCCTTGTCGGCGTAGGCGGCGGGGTTCTCCCGGGCTTTCGGGCCCACTGGTGGACACGCGGTAATCTAGTTACAGAAAGTATCGATCTTGCTATTCTTCGTGATGTCGGCGTGTGGGGTGACACCCGCTGGTCCCACGGAGCGGAGAAACGACGATGTCCGGTCGGCGATGCTGGCCGTGGTCGGGACGACGCTCCTGCCGGCGGCCGCGGTGGCGTCCACGCCCGGCGCGGGAACGCTGGGAGCGGACGCCCGGCCGCGGGCCGGCACGCTGTACGCCTGGGGCTGGAACAATGCCGGCCTGTTCGGCGACGGCGCCACCACCGACAGCTCGGTACCGGTGCGGATTCCCACGCTGACCGGGGCCACCGCCATCGCCGGCAGCTCCAGAGACACCAAGTACGTGTTGCGCCGGGACGGCACCGTGTGGGCCTGGGGCAGGAACACCTACGGCCAGTTGGGGAACGGCACCACCACCGACAGTGTGCTGCCGGTGCGGGTCCGCGGCCTGGCCGGAGCCACCGCCATCAGCGCCGGTCTGGACGTCGCATACGCGATCGCGTCGTCCTGCTTCCCGCGCGCTCTGACCTTCCGCCGGCTCCGAGCGCGACGACCCGGCCGCCCCGAAGGACGCGGGCGGAAAGCGGCCCGGGGAAACTCCTACTGGCTGGAAACTGCTACTGGCTGGTCAGAGCGCAGGGAAGCTTCTCTGACCAGCCAGCGCCGTGTCCGGGAGGGTTGGCCGCGGCGACGTCGGCGCGGCCAACCCTCCCGGACCGTCCCGGGCGTACCGTTCCGGCGGGTGGTACGGCTCGGGGCGGTCTTCTGGGGGATAGGGCCCTTGGGGGAAACGTCTTTCAGACGAGGGAGGCCTCGTGTACCGGTTTCTCGGGCGGGGTCCGCGTCCCAGTCGGTGTGATCCCGTCCCTGCGTTGCAGGGTGAGCAGCAGCTGCGCGGACCACCACAGGGCGGTCGCCGTGAGCGCGACGCTGGCGATGGCGCTCAGGAACAGAGCGAAGCCGTTCGGGTCGGGGCTGGAGTTCTGCAGGATGAGGGTGGGGAAGCCGGCGCCCAGGACGTCGAAGGCGAAGTTGCACGGGAAGATCGCGAAGAGCGCCAGGTTGTGGACCTCCTTGGTCGCCCGCAGTTTGAGCACGGCGGCCAGGACGGCGAAGCCCGTGATCTGCGCGGCTTCCATGAACGCGATGAACAGCGGGTAGTCCAGCACGCGCCACGGCGACTCGCCGTAGTAGACGTACAGGTCGAGGTTGATCGCGGTGATCTCGAACACCGCGGTCGTGACGGCGGTGAGGGCGCCGAGCGTGAAGATCTGCCGCAGCGTCGCGCCCCTGCTCAGCGAGCGGTACAGCAGCAGCGCCGGCAGACCGAACACCATGACGTACGCCGGCATCACCCAGACCGGCTGCGGCAGGCCGAAGCTGGTGAACAACGTCCACTGCTCGCCGTTGTCGAGCCAGTGCAGGTGGTAGGCGATGTCGTACAGCGGCTCGATGATGCTGCCGACCGCGACCGCGACAACGAGCGCCACCGGGAAGATCGAGCGTTCCTCGCGGGCCATTTTCCCGGCGTACACGAGCAGGGTGGCCGTGCCGACCCACAGCACAATGGTGGCCACGGTCTGCATCGTGGTGTTGAGCTCGAGCCCGTACGGAGGCGCGGGCGGCTGAGGCGGCGGCGGGGCAAGCGGCATGATCGACTCCCGGAATGTAAGCTAGAGCACACCTCTATGCCCTGATGACCGTACGGTTGTCCCGGATCGGGGGCATCCCCCCGGGTGTGGACTTCCCTCCTCCGGCAGCGGAATCAATCAATACGGGTGTTGTGGGATACGGCTGTGTTGCGATCCGGCGTGGTTGCCGTCGGCCGAGCCGGCCGGGCTGGCAGACTGGTGTGATGGCGAGCGACATCCCCGCGTCCGACGACATCTCCCCGGCCCGGCGGCAGACCGCGGGCCCGGTAGCCGCAAGCCCGGCGGCGGTGAGCACGGCCGCGCAGGACGAAGCCGTCGAGATCTGTCGTGACCTGGTGCGCATCGACTCGGTGAACCGGGGCAACGGCGACGGCAACGAACGGGCCGCCGCCGAATACGTGGCGGCCAAGCTCGCCGAGGTCGGCCTTCAGACCACCATCCTGGAGTCCGAACCCGGCCGTACCAGCGTCATCACCCGGGTCGAGGGTGTCGATCCGCACCGCCCGCCGCTGCTCATCCATGGTCATCTTGACGTGGTGCCCGCGGACCCGGCGGACTGGCGGGTCCACCCGTTCAGCGGCGAGATCGTCGACGGCAGTCTGTGGGGACGCGGCGCGGTCGACATGAAGGACATGGACGCGATGACGCTCGCGGTCGTCCGTGACCTGCTGCGTTCCGGTCGGCGGCCACCGCGTGACCTGGTGCTTGCCTTTGTCGCGGACGAGGAGGCCGGCGGCAGGCTCGGAGCCCGCTGGCTGGTCGACAACCACCCGCACCTGTTCGCCGACTGCAGCGAGGCGATCAGCGAGGTGGGTGGTTTCTCCTACACGGTCTCCGACGACCTGCGCCTCTACCTCATCGAGACGGCTCAGAAGGGCATCGCCTGGATGAAGCTCACCGTCGCCGGCCGGRCCGGGCACGGCTCGATGGTCAGCGACGACAATGCGGTCACGGCGCTGTGCGAGGCGGTCGTGCGGCTCGGCCGGCACCGCTTCCCGATCGTGCTGACCCCGACCGTCCGGACGTTCCTGGACTCCATCGGGGACGCGCTCGGTATCGAGATCGACACCGACGACCTGGAGACCACGATCGCCAAGCTCGGCCCGATCGCCCGGATGATCGGAGCGACCATCCGCAACACCGCGAACCCGACACAGCTCAACGCGGGAGAAAAGGTCAACGTCATTCCGGGGGAGGCCACCGCGCATGTGGACGGCCGTTTCCTGCCCGGCCAGGAGGAGGAGTTCCTCCGTCAGCTCGACGAGCTGATCGGCCCGGCCGTCCGGCGTGACTGGGTCGTGTTCGACCAGGCGTTGGAGACCGGTTTCGACGGTCCGCTCGTGGACGCGATGGCGGGTGCGTTGAAAGCCGAGGACCCGGCCGCCCGCCCGGTCCCCTACATGCTTTCGGGGGGTACCGACGCCAAGTCGTTCTCCCGGCTCGGTATCCGCTGCTTTGGTTTCTCGCCCCTGCTGCTGCCACCGGACCTGGACTTCGCTGGCATGTTCCACGGTGTGGACGAGCGGGTGCCGGTCGAGTCGCTGCGGTTCGGCGTCCGCGTCCTCGACCGCTTCCTGGCCGCCTCCTAGCGCTTCGCGCGGTGCCGCCCTGGTAGCGGCTTCGCGCACTGCCGCTCTTGTAGCGCTTCGCGTGGGGCCGCCTCGGGGCACCGCGCGCGGTACGGCCTGGCCCAGGCGGGCCGGGCCGTACCGGCCATGTCCGGCAGAAGACAGCGGAAACGTGCGTGTACCGCGTGTGGCCCACCAGTCGGCCGGGCAGTCCGGATAACATGTGATGCGCCCGGGTGTCGTACCGTACCGATTTGTTTCCTTTTTCGCCCGGCTGCCCGCGTCGTTGTAGGTGTCCGTATTCTTTCGTCTGCGCTCCGGTGGTTGTCTGTATTCTGATGGCTGGTCTTCCGGCGTCTGGTCATAATACCGGACATTCGTTTTACCTTTTCATCGATTTACCGGCTGTCCCGGCTCTGGGTCGACCGGAGACGGTGTGAGGGACGAATGGCCGAGTAGGCGGGTGTGAAACGGGTATCTCCGCCAGCGGGAGCCCGGCCACGGCGGGGAGTCAGCCCTGACGTACGGGCAGCGGACAAGGCAGAGAGCGGGCAGGGGAGAGGGGATGTCATGGCCTTTCGTCGTTGTCTGGTGGCCACCCTGGTGGCCGTCACGGTCGCGCTGAGCGGGTGGGGCGACGGGCGTGTTCTCGCCGCGTCGGCACCACAGCCGCGGCCACCCGGGCCGGGGACGCCGCTGTCCGCCGCGCCCGTGTCCGCGCCGTCTTCCGGGTCCGCTTCCGGAACTGACGGGACCGAAACGGCCACGGCGGTCGTCCGGGAGCACGGCTACACCCCCACCGGGACGGCCGGCTACCACCCGGACAACGACCTCAGCGTGATCGTCGGACGCTGGACCGCCGCCGTGGACGGCCATCCCCAGCAGGCGTTCCTCTTCCACCACGGCCGTCTGGTCGGCACTGACACCCAGCTACCGAGCGCGACCGTCGAGTGGCTGTGGTCCACCGACGACGTCGTCGCGCTGTCCTACCAGCTTTACCGGCCCGATGACCCGCTGTGCTGCCCCACCGCTGGCGCGGCGACTGTGCGTTACCAGTGGAACGGTACGACGGCTGTTCCTCTCGACCCCGTCCCGCCCGCCGACTGGTCGGCGTCGGCAAGCCGACGGGCGGTGAGCAGCACGGGCTCGACGAGCACCGCGAGCTGAGGACGAGGCGGGCCAACCGGGGCTGGCCGGTCCGCGACGCGGACCGGCCAGCCCCGCAGCCACCGGCGATACGGTCAAACGCATCCGGACTGCCGGAGCTGGACGACCACCAGGCCCGCACGGCCTTCCCCAGAACCCTGCTCCGGCCCCTTTACGGCCGGCCCCCTCATGGGCGCCCCCGGCCAAGGTCCGGGTCAGCGTCCAGCCGGCTGGACGCGAGCTCCTGGTAGAGCGGGCTCACCCGCATCAGATGCTCGTGGTGTCCGGTGGCCGCCACCTTTCCCTCGTCGAGGACGATGATCCGATCGGCTGCGCGAACCGTGGAGATCCGGTGTGCGATGACCAGGAGCGCATGCGATGCCGAGACCTGACGCATCGCCCGGGTGAGCGCCCGCTCGGTGAGCGAGTCCATCTGGGAGGTGGGCTCGTCCATGAGGAGGACGGCGGGCCGGGCCAGCAACGCGCGGGCGATGGCGACCCGTTGGCGTTCCCCGCCCGAGAGCAGAACCCCGTGGTCGCCGACCTCGGTGTCCAACCGGTCGGGTATCCGCGCGACCAGGTCGGCCAGGCCGGCGGTACTGATCGCCCAGCGCAGCTCGTCCTCGGTGGCGTCGGGCGCGGCATAGACGATGTTGTCACGCAGCGTTCCCTGCAGCACCGGGGTCTGCTGTTCGACCAGGTTCACCCAGGTGCGGGCGGTGGCACGGTCGAGGATGTCCACGTCCCGCCCGCCGAACAGGATCGTCCCGCGGTCCGGTTCGTAGAACCGCTCGATGAGCTGGAACACGGTGGACTTGCCCGCACCGGACCTGCCGACCAGCGCGATGTGGCCGCGGGGCGGCACCGTGAACGACACGTCCCGAAGCACMGGTTCGCCGGAGTAGCCGAACCAGACGTTACGGAACTCGACCGCCGGAGTGTCCCCGGCCTGTTCGACCGCCTGCCCGTCCCCGAGTTGTCTCCCGTGCCGGCCGGCGGGCCGGAGCGCCCGCGGTCCGGGGCCGTCCCGGCCGGGGTCGGGACGCCGCTCGGCGGCACCGGCGGTGTCCGGTTCGCGGGGTAGCGCGAAGACCGCGTCGACACGCCGCAGCCCTCCCATGCCGCGTTGGATCGTCCCCGCGACCTCGAACAGATCGGACAGCGGTATGACGAGATAGGTGGCGTAGAGCAGGAAGGCGACGAGATCACCCAGGGACGTCGAACCCCGTGCGACGAGCACTCCACCGACCAGCAGCACCACCAGAACCGATCCCTGCACGGCCAGTTGGATGGCCGGAGCGACGACCGAGTCCAACGCGGCCATCCGCACCCCGGCCCGGTAGGCGTCCCGCGCGTGGCCGGYGATGCGCGCGCTCTCACGCCGTTCGGCCCGGCTGGCCCGCACGGTGCGGATCGTGGTGAGTGCCCGTTCGAGGTCGGCGGTCATGCTCCCGATGCTGGCCTGGCCGCGTTCCGAGGTGATCCGGATGCGCACCATCACGCCCAGCACCATCACCCCGGCCACCACGGCCGCGAGCAGGACCAGCAGGAAGAGCAGCGCGTCCAGCCACACCATCATCACGACCGCGCCGATGACGCCGATCACGCTTGTGACGACCGTGGAGAAGCTGTAGGCGACCGCCTCACGGACGAGGGTGGTGTCGGTGTTGGCCCGGGAGATCAGGTCGCCTATGCGCCGCCGGTCGTAGACCCCGATCCGCAGCCGCAGCAGGTGATCGACCAGCCGGATCCGCAGATCGAGCAGGATTCCCTGGCCGGCACGTTCCAGCAGGTAGTTACCGAGGGTGTCGGTCAGCGCCTGGCCGACGAAGAGCGCGAACAGCAGCAGGATGAGCGATCCGGGGACGCCGCCGGCCTGCGCAAGGTCGATGACGTCCTTCACCAGCAGCGGCTGGGCGACGCCGAGGACGGTGCCGACCACCGTCAGCGCGGTGGCGATCCCCACCAGCGAGCCGTGTCCGCGCAGCAGACGCCACAGTCCGCGCAGCCGCAGTTCCCCGGCCTGCGACCCGTCCTCGTATGCTCCGTCGCCGGACGGTCCGTCGCCCTGAAGGCGTTCCCCGGGCACACCGTCGGTGTGCGCCGCGTCGCCGTCCGAGTCGGTCGGCCGTGGCCTGGCCGTGGTCGTCCGCTCCGCCGGGCCGCCCGGCAGGCCGATGATCCTCATGACGCTCCGACACCTGCCGCCGTGGCCATCCCCGCCGCTGGCGGGGGGACGGTGAGAAGCGGCCGGAAGTAGCCCGCTGGTTCCCGTTCGCCCACCATCGCCCCGTCCGCCTCCACCCAGGCATGGGCGGCGAACGGGCTGACGGCGCGGACGCCCACGCACCAGGTGGGCCAGACCCCTGATGCCCGGCAGAGCAGCGCGGTGGCGATGGATCGGGGGATGCAGCCGTGGCCGCTGCGACACACCATGCTCACCGCCGTCACGGCGTTGCGTGCGGCCAGCGTCTGCTGGTAGTCGGCTGGCACGGCACCCCGGCGCAGGCAGGTCAGGACGGCACGGATCCGGCTGGGAGGCTGGGTGGCGAGCAGTCGTGCGGCCGCGACCGCGGCCAGGGCCAGGGGCCGTCGCCGTAGCGCAAGGCTGTCTCCCCGGCGGCTCACCGACATGGGTGTGGTCATTGCCCGTCACCTCCCGGGGTGAACGTGCGTCGGCATTACCGGTCGGCGGCGCCGGTCGCGAGGAGCCCCGCCGCGCGAAGCTCGGTCAGCAGGGCCCGCACGTCACGGTCCGCGGTGGTTGCGTCCACGTCACAGGTGTCGGTGACGGCGGCGGCGGCGTCGGCGGGGCTGCCGCCGCCGAGCAGCACGCGTAACACGAGCGCCCCGGTCGGATTGAGCGACCAGTATCGACCGCTGCGCTCGTCCAGGAGCGCGGCACCATAGTCGGTTTCGGTGTGGGCGACCGCCTGCCGCAACCTCGTCATGCTGCCCCCAGCGGATGTCCGGCCGCCCGGTCGCCGGTGAGCACCCGAAGCCATGTTTCACAGGCGAAGGTCTGGTGGAGAGATTCGTGTTCCCGCTCGGGCGCGTGTGAATACCGGCAGCACGCCCGCAGTTTCTCCGGATCCACCAGCCCGAGATCGGCGAGCCGGGAGTTCTCGCACAACGCCAGCAGCTGGTCGTGGTGGGCGTCCAGCCCCGCCGCCTCCTCCGCCGAACCCTCCGCTTTTGTGACGCGTCGCAGGGAGCGGTCCGGCACGATCCCGCGCATGGCCTCCTTGAGCAGCGGCTTGTACTCCCAGGGGGTGGTGCGTTCCTCCGGGCGAACCGCGAGGGCGGCCTCGATCACCCGATCGTCGAGGAACGGGGCGGCCGGGGTCACGGTGGTCGGCGCGGCGAGCTGGCAGAACAGCCGGGTGGCTCCCGCGGCCGTTCGGATGGACAGCAGGTCATGATGCCCGTCACGGGTCCCGGCCAGCGGTGGCGCCGCGGAGTCCACCAGCGCCTCCAGCGCCTCGCGCACCAGCGTGACGGCGTGCGGCGTCAGCCACCTGGGCAGTCGGGGGGCGTCGGCCCAGTCCAGGTCGGCGAGGCCGGGCATCGGGCGGGAGCCGGTGACCTGGGCGGCCAGCTGCGCCAGGTAGGTGTGGTAGCCGCGCGGCTGAAGCATCCACAGGCCCGCCCACAACGGCCACCGGTGCTGGATCCGGAAGCCGCGGAACCGGTCGACGGCGGCCCACGGACGCCTGCGCAGCAGCGCGGGCAGGTAGTTCGATGTTCCCTGCACGACCTCGTCACCGCCGAGGCCGGTCAGGTGGACACGTGGGCGGTAAAGGGCCACGCGGCGCAGGCCGGTGAGTATCTTCGCCCGGTCGGTGATGCCGGGGAAGGGCCTGTCCAGCGCTTCGTCAGCGGTCATGATCCCGTCGTAGACGAGGGGAAGCTCGTCGCGCGGCAGGACCTCGTGCACCATGTTCGGCAGATTGTCCGGCAGACCAGCCACGGCCAGGTCCACCCATTCCGGATCGTCATCGCCCGGATCCCGGCCGATACCGGTGTAGGCGACGAGCGTCACCGGGTTTCTCGCGGCCAGAAAGCACACCGCTGTCGAGTCGAGTCCGCCGGACAGGTCGCAGCTCACCGTGCCACCGCTGCTGCCACCGGTGCTGCTACCGCTGCCACCGACGGCACCGGCCCGGGCGGCCACCGCCTCGGTGAGGGCGCCGCGCAGCAGCGGTGCTCCCGTCTCCAGCGACAGCACCGGTTCGGGTCGGCGCCACCAGCGGACGGTGCGCGCCCGTCCGTCGCCGTCGGCCAGGAGGAAATGGTCGGGCGCGAGTACCTCCACACCGCGCCACATCGGCCGGTCGTCCAGGGGGTAGGGCGCCGACGGGTCGAGCAGGGACAGCGCGACAGCGGTGGGATCCAGCTCGCCGCGGACGCAGGCGGCCAGCACGTCGGCGCGGTCGGAGGCGATGACCTGCCCGTCCAACACCGTGTGGAACACCCGCCGCAGGCCCGAAGCGGTGCCCTGAACACGGCGGCGGCCGTCGATGTCGGCCACGACGTGGAAACTGCCGGGCAGCGACGAGATCAGGATGTCGAGCGCGGTGACCTCCCGTATCCGCGTCAGAGCGCGAGTGAGGTGGGCGGCGCTGACCGGGCAACATCCGATCAGCGCCAGTCGGGAGGTCCCGGCCTCGGCGACCACGACAGTGTCGCCGACAGCATCGTTGCCGTGGCCGTCGGAGCCGACCGCGTCGTCGGACCAGTCACCAAGCAGCCACGGCCGGCCGGAACGGTAGCGCAGCGTTCGCGGGGCGCGCTCGGCGACCGGGCTGACGGCCCCGGCCAGGTGACCGGCATCGGGCAGAGTGAGAAACCACGGTGTTCCGGGAGAGGGAAGTCCTGTCATGCGCTGTCCACCTGTTCATGCACTGTCCGCCTGTTTCTTCGCACCGGAGATCAGGATGACAGGCTGCGGCCGGGGYCACCGTCGGCAGTCGCTGTCGAGGAAAATGTCCGCTCCCCGCGTCCCCGCACGCCGCTGGTGGCAGTAAGAGTTACTCACTGCCACCGTGCACGACGGCAGGGAGCCACCGGGCTATGTGGCTTGTCCACGGGGCCGCTGAACAGCGGTCGTAGTCCGACCAGCGGGCGGGGTAGCTGCGCCCGGACAGCACGGGCGTGTTGACCCGGGCAGCAATGTTCCCTCCAGGTCGACGCCGCAGGGGCGATCAGCCGGGGTGCGGGAGCACCCGCTCGCGGGTGAACCGTTGGTGTTCAGCGGCGTTCCAGTCCGTGGTGTTCTAGTAGCCGTGACGGAATCCGCGGAACCTACGGAACCTGCGGAACTTGTGGTATCCGCCGTAGTAGTCCCGCCGATGGCCGCCGTAGTAGCCTTCGGTGACGACGGGGAAGGTGCCGACCTCCTGGAGCGCGGGCGGCTGGTACGGAGCTTTCATGGTGCCTCCTGTGGAGTCCTCTCGGATGATCGGCCCGACCATCGTTGGTCGGACGGCCTCTTCCATCCGATCTCTCCGGGCTGGCCCATTGGGAACCAACCCTTCCTCCATGTTGCGACCATGAGGTTCAGTGAAGGTTCAACCCGCGTACATCCGTAGCGAAAAAGGTGCGTTTCCGTACCGTCTGCCRCCGGTCACCGCTCGGTCTCCACACTGAGATCGGCGTCCAGTATTCGCTGGTGCAGCCTACGCAGCCCCGCTCCCGGCTCGACGCCGAGCTCCTCGGCCAGYAGGCGGTACACGGTCTGGTACGCCGACAGCGCCTCCGCCCGCCGGCCCGACTGGTGCAACGCGAGGAGGAGCTGGCCCCACAGCCGTTCCCGCAGGGGATATTCGATGGTCAGCGCACGCAGCGTGGGCAGGACGGCGTCCTGGTGGCCGCGGGAGAGACGGACGTCGATCAGATCTTCCAGGACCGCCCAGTGCTGCTCCTCCAACCGTGCCGCCTCGGCCAGGGTGATGCTCTCGGGCAGTTCGTCGAAAGGCTGTCCACGCCACAGTTCCAACGCTTTCTGAAAATACTCGACGGCAATCTCGCCGGCGCCTTCGCGCAACGCCTCCTGGCCACGGTACGCCATTTTGTCAAAAACCGAMACGTCAAGTTCACCAGGCGCCAGGTTGATGCGGTAGGCGCCTGCCCTGCTTTCTATCCTGTTATCCGTGGGAGGAGCCGGGGGGAGCGTCCGCCGCAACTGCGACACATAGGTCTTGATGTTTCCGAACGAGGATCTGGGCGGCTCGTCCTCCCAGAGGACGGCGCAGATCCGGTCGATGCTCACCCAGGTCCCGGCATTGAGGAGCAGTAGCGAGAGCAGCATGCGCGGCTTGTGCTGGTGAATATCGATCAGTGTGTCGTCAGATCCGTACACCTCCAATGGCCCCAGTACGCGGAACCGCGTTCTCTCGCCCCGGAGTCCGCGTACTTCCGTGCTCATCTGACTGGCGTATGACTCCATTCCGCGGGTACTCCCGTACCTGGCTACAGCCGGCTCGACAAAAGAAACTCACCGGATAAGGCGCATACTCCTTCCCCCGGTCGGCGACATCCGTTTCCGGGATCGCTGACCGGGGCGCTGTGCGAATGCGRCACATGCCGTGAGTACGGCCACGTGCTAGCGGTACCCTGTCTGGAGTCGCACCAATCAGGATGATCTTGAAGAAGCCGCTCAGCTGGGGACCGGCACGGGGGTCACCACAAGAAGGAGATCGCCGACCTCGACGGAAACGCCGGAGGAGTGGAGCAGTTCGGTGACGGTCCCCGCGTGCGGGCTGGTGACGGCGGCCTCCATCTTCATCGCCTCGATGGTGGCCAACCGGTCACCCTTGCGCACCTCGTCACCGACAGCGACCGTATAGGTGACCAGCCCGGGCAGCCCCGCGGGAATCTGTGCCGGGTCGCCGGGGTCGGCGCGCCGGGCCTCCTTGGACACCGTCGCGATCGAGGTGTCCCGCACCGACACCGGCCGTGGCTGGCCGTTGACCCGCAGGTACAGGGTGCGCATGCCCGCGTCGTCGGGTTCGCCGACGTCGTTGAGCTCGACGATGACCTCCACCCCGGGCTCCACGGTGATGGTCACCGGCTGTCCCGGGGTGAGGCCGTAGAAGAACTCCTCGGTGGGGACCGTGGCGGAGTTGCCGTAGGCCGCCACGGCGGCGGTGTAGTCGTTCCACGGCCCGGGGAACAGCAGCCGGGACAGCGTCTCGCGCCGCCCCGGTCCGTCCACCCGCAGGGCGGCCGCGTCATGCGGGTCCAGGTCGGTCACGGGCGCGGACGGCTGCCGGCCGGCGAGCGCGCGTTCGCGGAAGGGCTCGGCGAAGCCGGCCGGTGGCGTGCCGAGATCGCCGGCAAGGTAGCCCAGGACGCTGGCCGGCAGGTCGTAGCGTTCGGGATGCTCGCGCAGCACGGCGACGTCGATGTCACCGCCGGCGATGAACAGCGCCAGATCCCCGACGACCTTGCTGGTGGGCGTGACCTTGATGGGTTTGCCGAGCAGGTCGTTGGCCAGGGCGTAGCACTCCTGCACCTGGGACCATTTGGCGCCCAGCCCGAGGGCGATCGCCTGCTGGCGCAGGTTCGTCAGCTGACCGCCGGGGATCTCGTGCCGGTAGACGGCGCCCGTCGGCGCCCGCAGCCCGGCCTCGAACGGCGCGTAGAGGTCGCGGACCGCCTCCCAGTACGGCTCCATCGCCGACAGCGCGGCCAGGCTGATCCCGGTTGCCCGTGGGGTGTGGTCGGTAGCGGCGACGAGCGCGGACAGGTTCGGCTGGCTGGTGCCGCCCGACAGCGGCGCGGACGCGGCGTCGACGGCGTCCGCGCCGGCCTCGGCCGCCGCGATCAGGGTGGCCAGCTGGCCACCGGCGGTGTCGTGGGTGTGTACGTGCACGGGCGCGTCGAAGTTCTTCCGCAGCGCCGCCACCAGGACGCGTGCGGCGGTCGGCCGCAGCAGCCCGGCCATGTCCTTGATCGCCAGTACGTGCGCGCCGGCGGCCACGAGCTGTTCGGCCAGGCGCAGGTAGTAGTCGAGGGTGTAGATCCGCTCCGCGGGGTCCACCAGATCGCCGGTGTAACACAGAGTTCCCTCGGCGACCGCGCCTGCCTCAAGGACCGCGTCGATCGCCGGCCGCATCTGCTCGATGTCGTTCAGCGCGTCRAACACCCGGAAGATGTCGACGCCGGTCGCCGCCGCCTCGGCGACGAACGCCTGGACCACGTCGTCCGGGTAGGGGGTGTAGCCGACGGCGTTGCGTCCGCGCAGCAGCATCTGCAGGCAGATGTTGGGAACCCGTTCGCGGATGGCGGCGAGGCGTTCCCACGGGTCCTCCGCGAGGAAGCGCAGCGCCACGTCGTAGGTGGCCCCGCCCCAGCACTCAAGGCTCAGCAGGTCGGGGACGAGCCGGGAGTAGGCGGGGGCGATCGCGAGAATGTCGGTGGTGCGCAGCCTGGTCGCCAGCAGCGACTGATGGGCGTCACGCAGAGTGGTGTCGGTGACCGCGAGCCGGGTCTCGGCCCGCAGCCGCGCCGCCCACTGACGCGGGCCGACCTCGGCGAGCAGCTGCCGGGAGCCGGCCGGCGCCGCCCCGGCCGGGATGGCCGGCAGCAGGCCCAGCGGGTCGATCAGAGTGGTGGCCGGCCGCCGGTGGCCGTTGACGGTGCTGGTGGCCAGCCGGTCGAGCAGCCGGCTGGTGCGGTCGGTGCCGCCGTCCCCGAGGAACAGCCCTGGCCGGTCGTCCAGGAACGACGTGGTCACCCGGCCGGCGAGGAAGTCCTCCTCGGCGAGCAGCCGCTGCAGGAACTTCACGTTCGTGCGCACGCCGCGGACCCGGAACTCCGCCAGCGCCCGGCCGGCCCGCGCGGTGGCCTGCGCCAGATCGGCGCCGCGGGCGGTCACCTTGACCAGCAGCGAGTCGAAGTACGGGGTGATCTCCACGCCCTGGTAGATCGCCCCGTCCAGCCGGACGCCCGAGCCGCCCGGGGACTCGTATCTGGTGATCTTTCCGGTGTCCGGGCGGAACCCGTCCGCCGGGTCCTCGGTGGTCACCCGGCACTGCACCGCGGCCCCGCGGATACTGATCGACTCCTGGGACAGGCCCAGGTCGGCCAGGGTGGCGCCGCCGGCGATCCGCAGCTGTGCCACGACCAGGTCGACGCCGGTGACCTCCTCGGTGACGGTGTGCTCGACCTGGATACGCGGGTTCATCTCCATGAAGGTGTGCGACCCGTCGGCGGCGACCAGGAACTCCACCGTGCCGGCGTTCACGTAGCCGACGTGCCGGGCGAACGCCAGCGCGTCCGCGCACAGCCGGTCCCGCACGGCGGCGTCGAGCAGGGGAGCGGGCGCGACCTCGACGACCTTCTGGTGACGTCGCTGCACCGAGCAGTCMCGCTCGTAGAGGTGGACTACCTCGCCGGTGGCGTCGCCGAGGACCTGCACCTCGATGTGCCGGGGCCGGTCGAGGGCCTGCTCGAGGAAGATCGTGCCGTCCCCGAAGGCCGCCGCCGCCTCCCGGATCGCGCTCGTCACCGCGTCTTCAAGATCTTCTGGATGGTTCACCCGGCGCAGGCCACGGCCGCCGCCGCCCGCCGACGCCTTCACGAACAGCGGGAAGCCCACGGCCTCGGCGGCGGCCAGCGCGGCGGCCGGTTCGGTCACCGGCGCCGAGGCCCGCAGCACCGGCAGGCCCGCGGCCACCGCGGCCTCGCGGGCGGCCACCTTGTCCCCGGTCAGCCGCAGCACCGGCGGCGGGGGGCCGACGAAGGTGACCCCGGCCAGCTCGCACGCGTGCGCCAGCGCCTCGCTCTCGGACAGGAAGCCGTATCCCGGGTGCAGGGCGTCCGCGCCGACCCTTTTCGCCACCGCCAGCAGGGCGTCGATGTCCAGATAGCCGCGGACGGGGTGGCCGGGCTTGCCGATCTCGTAGGACTCGTCAGCCTTTGTCCGGTGCTGTGAGCCCACGTCCTCGGGCGTGTAGACAGCAACCGTGCGCAGGCCCAGCTCGTGCGCGGCACGGAAGACGCGGATGGCTATCTCACTGCGATTCGCGACCAGGACCTTATTGATCAAGGTGTCACCCTCCACGACGCGGACCAGGTCGACCCCGAAGCGGCCGCCGACTCGGCGAATTGTCGCAGCATTTTTATCCATGTGCTTCTGTTGATGTATCTGGGCGGCTGCGCGACGGCGCCACGGCACACGCCATAGCACACGCCACGGCACATCGGCCTCAGTGGCAGGCGGCCCAGCGGCCAACAACCTCAGCGGCCAGTGGGATCAGTGGGCAGCTTCGGCAGGCAATGGCAGCCGGGTGGGCGCCTGACGCGGTCCGATGTCGCGGTCCGATCGATAGCTAYTGAGAGTAATTATATGCTCGTTGGCCAGCGTGTGCCGGCACACAATGATCGTCCAGCAATCGTCCAGCAATCGTCCAGCGATCGTCCGTGGGAGGGCGTCCGTCAGTGGGCGAGCTTGGTGGCGAAGACGGCGGCCTGGGTCCGGCTTTMCAGCCCGAGTTTGGCCARCAGGCTGGAGACGTAGTTCTTCACGGTCTTCTCCGCCAGGAACAGGCGGTTGGCGATCTGCCGGTTGGTCAGCCCCTCGGCGATGAGCGCGAGGATGCGGCGTTCCTGCTCGGTCAGGGTGGCGAGCCGCTCGTCGTGGACGGGTTCCTGCCCCGCGCGGCGCAGTACCCGGGGGGTCACCGCGGAATCGAGGAGGGAACGGCCCGCCGCGACCCGCCGTACGGCGTCCACCAGAGCGGTACCGCGGGCCCGCTTGAGGACATACCCGGCGGCACCTGCCATGATCGCGGTGAACAGGGCCTCCTCGTCATCGAACGAGGTGAGGATCAGACAGGCGACAGCGGGGTTGCGGGAACGGACCTGCCGGCACACCTCGATGCCGCTGCCGTCCGGCAGGCGTGCGTCCAGCACCGCGACGTCGGGCCGGGCGGCGAGGATCGCCCGGTCCGTCCCGTCGGCATGATCGGCCTCGCCGATCACCTCGATGTCGGGCTCCTCGGAAAGAAGATCGCGCAGCCCGCGGCGAACCAGCTCATGATCGTCAAGGAGAAAGACCCGGATGGGCGTGGCACCCACCGTGACATCGGTGGGCCCGGCCGCGTTCGCAGATTCTTCTGACACGGTTTTCTCCGCCTGACCGGGTTGTCCGACTGGGCTGCCTGACCGGGGTGTCTGGCCATGTTGTCTGATTGGGCTGTCTGGCCGGCTGGCCGGGTCGTCTAGCCGGGTTGTCTGTCACCGCACGTCATATTCTGCAAACAGATTCTAGCCCGGACTGGAACGGTTCGACCCGCAGGTCCCAGGTAATCGCCGGATGCCTCCTTTGCCGCGGCCGGCGCATACTTCGACACACCCGGTGGCGGGACACCGGTACCGCCGCCGGCCGGCCGCACGGGCCGGATCCCGAATCCCGAATCCCGACCGACACGGTGCCGGTGCTGATGGTGCCGCGGGTGCCACCGCCGTTGCCGTCGCGGCCCCGCCCGGGCGGGTGCCGACGGGGGGCGGGACCAGGCTCGGCGGGATACCCGGTCGGCTTCGGGGCGCTTCGGGGCGCTGGACCGGTGCGGTGGGAGGTGAGCCGGGCGGGTACCGGTCAGAGCTGGATGTTCACGCTGCCGCCAAGGAGCAGGACCGGCCAGATGGTCACGGCCAGCACGAAGGTGGCGAGCTGGGAACCGGTGTGCACCTGGTAGTCCCTGTTGATTGCGACGACGATGCCGACGGCGAACCAGATCAGGGCGATGACGGGGACCTGTACCCGGGTACGCATGATGGTCCTTTCCCGGGCCGAGGGGCCCGCGGGAGCTCGTGAGGAGCGTGTCCGGGCGGCGGCCCGCACGACGTCGTGCCCGGCGTCCCACCCGGACGCCCCATTCCCGATCAGCGGATTGGTCGATCTTTACTCCCGGTCGGGCGTTCAAACACCTTGTGGGCGTATGTGTCGGCAATGTCTCGTGAGCACCCCGGTGCCGGAAGCAACCGCATCATCCGGGATGATGCGCTATCGGTTCCGCGTGCGGCGGTTCGCGGTCGTCACGGTTCGGTTGTCATCGGCTGTCACGCTCCGGCGGTCACGGTCCGGAGTTATCCACATATCCGGAGAGGATGTTGTAGATGGGCTTGGGTAAGGACGACGCGGAACCGGGTCCCGCGGCCGTCGAACAGGTGGTCAGGATTCTGGAGGAGTATGTGGGCGGTCTGCCCACCACCGATCCGGACGAGCCACACACCGTCGCTTTCGTGCGCACCTGGACACTGACACGCACTCTGGGCGAGGCCACCCCGTCAGCCGCCAGCGCGCCCGCGGACGGCACACCGTCAGCTGACGCACCGTCAGCCACCCCGCTGTCAGCTGGTGCCCTGGCGCCGGGTGGCGCGCCGTTGCGTGTTGGTGGCACCGTCGTGCGCCGGTACGCCGCACAGGACGACCACGCTGACCGCGCCGACGAGGTCGACGACCAGCGGACGTACGAGCAGCTCGTCGGCGCCGCGCAGGCCCTGGCCGCGCGGGGGTTCCCGTCCGAGGAGGTCTACGAGGGCTGGCGGACGGTCGCCATCGATCTACCCGCGTCGGCCGTGCCGGTTGCGGCCCCGGTCGGGAAGGATCAGGTCGGAAGCGACCCGGCCGAGAAGAAGGCGGGGAAGRAGCGGCGCCTGTGGCGGTCGACGACGGTCACCGTCTGAACATGTCAGCTGCCGGCGGGTGACCAGCCCGGGCCGGGCTGCCAGGCCCCCCGGCTTGATCGGCCCGGGCCGGGCCGGCTCGCCCGTATCTGCCTGCACGCGATGACCGCGACGGGTGGGTGGACGAGCGCGGCAGCCCGTCCACCGGCACATAGTGTGAAAACACGGCGAGAGTGTTCCGTGGACCGGCCGACTCGACCGGCCGGTTCCGGCCGCCTTCCTGGATGCGGCTGACGGGCCGGCGCCGTCGGCCCGTCAGCGTCGGCCGGTCAGGGCCAGGGCATCCGGCGGACCCACCGCTGGTCGGGCGGCTGGTATCGGGCCGGCCCCGCGGCCCGCAGTTCGCGGACGAACGGCAGGRCTGCCAACGCGCCGAAAACGAATCCGACCACGTGGGCGCCGTAGGCGACGCTGCCGCCCTCGGCGACACCCATACCGATGAAATAGATGTACTGGAGCAGGAACCAGAATCCGAGCACTATCCAGGCCGGCAGCCAGAACGGCAGGAAGAACAGGAACGTGACAAGGCCGATGACCCGCGCCCGCGGGAAGACGACCAGGTAGGCGCCGAGCACGCCGGCCACCGCTCCGGAGGCGCCGATGAGCGTCGTGGTCGAGTCCGACTCGAACAGCGCGAACCCGTAGGTTGCCACGTATCCGCATGCCAGGTAGAAGATCAGATAGAGGAAGCGTCCCATCCGGTCTTCCACGTTGTTGCCGAACACGCCGAGGAAAAGCATGTTCCCGAGCAGGTGCAGCCAGCTCCCGTGCAGGAACATCGCGGTCAGTACCGACAGGACCGGGGACTTGTTGAACGACGGCGGGGACTCCACCTCGCACAGCACCTGGCCCTGCGGGTTCACGCCCGCGGRCCGGCCGCTGGGCGCCTGAGGGGCGGGCTTGTTGTCCAGTATCTCGGTGGGGACCGCGCCCCAGTGGTCGAAGAACCGTTCCTGCTCGCAGACGCTCTGCGGAGTCGCCGTGGCGGTTCCGGCGACCGAGGTCACGATCGGCTCGAAGAGCACGAAGACGGCGACGTTGACCGCTATCAGCAGCCAGGTGACGACCGGCCGGCGGCGCAGCGGGTTGATGTCGTGAATCGGTAGGACCACGCACCCATCCTGCCCGCGCCGTCCGCGTCACCGACAACCACCCACCCGATGAGGGCTGGCCCAGCTAACACGGTGATCGTTGTGATTCTGCTGCTGTTCCAGCAGCACCAGAATCACAACGATCATGCAGTTCGAGGCTGCATGAAGTTCGAGGCTGGTCGAGTGGTCAGCGCAGGGCGTTCTTGTTGAAGGGCTCGAGGTGTTCGCCGGGGGCGAGGGGGCGGCCGCCCATGTAGCTGCCGCGCATGTGCCGGCGTACGCCACCGGGCGGATCCTCGGTGGCGCGGGCGGCGGCGTGCCACAGGTCGCTGTGGTGCAACAGCACGTCACCGCGGTCGCAGTAGACCGCCACCTCACCGGGGAGCTTGCCGAAGCCGCCGGGGACGGCGTCCCAGTCCCCGCGGTGGCTGCCGGGCACCGCCCGCAGGAAACCGTTGGCCGGCGATGTCGCGTCGATGTGGAAGGTCAGCRCCACCCCGGGCCAGATCTCCGACGTCGGCCGGGACTGGTGGTCGCTGTGCCAGCCGATCCGCGTGTAGGTCATCCCGGCGCCGGGGCGGGCGTCCTGGTAGATGACACCGTGGTCGTCCACGTCGTACAGCCAGTGGTCGTTGCCGAGGATGCGCTGGACGAGCGCGAGCAGGACGGGGTGGCGGATCGCCGCCGCGGCGACGGGGGAGAGGTGCGTGACCCCGACGACGTAGTGCACATACGGCGGATGATTGCCGTTGAAGTCGCCGCCGAGATCGTCCCCGGCCCAGGAGCGGTCGAGATCGCCGGTGCCGATCCGGCGCTGGAGGTCGGCGAGCGCGGCACCGAGCGCGGCCGTCTCCGCCTCGGTGAACAGCCCGCGGACGATCACGAAACCGTCGCGGTCGAAGTCCGCGGCCAGCCCCGCGATCRTCTCCGATGTCTCGGACGTCTCCGGCAACGTRTCGACACCGTTCGTCATACGGCCATCATGCAGTGCGGGTATGGGTCGGGGCCTCTCGCGGCGGGCGTCGGAGAGCCAGGGCCTACCGATACTGGCGGTGCTCGTCGGGACGGTGGGTGTTGCGGTTGAGCCACAGGGGCGTGAGGAGGACGACGAGGCCGGCGGCCACACCGACCTGCAGGATATGGCGTATCCAGTCGAAACCGCCGGTGTGGCGGACACCGAGCACACTGGCGATGATGTTGCCCACCAGCGCGCCGACGATGCCGACGACGATCGTGAGCCACAGCGGGATCCGCTGCGGCCCCCGGACGGCCAGTCGTGCCAACAGGCCGATCACGAGGCCGGCAAGGATGATCCAGATCAGTTGAAACATGGTGGCCTTCCCCGGTGGGAGTCGTTGTCACCAGTAACTGTCACCAGCCGTTGTCACCAACGGTGGGATTATCTCCACGCGGCTTCCTCGCAAACGCCGATGGTCCGTTGCCGCCTGTCCATACCGCGGCGGCCGGCCGCCGTGACCACCGCGGGACATGCCGTCCACCCAGCCGTCACATCCGCCGCGGATGGTCAGACGGCCAGGAGCGCGCCGAGATCGGCGGTGGGCCGTGGGCGGGACGGCGTACGCCGTATGACGTGTGATGGACGGGGCACGGTAGACATGGCGTATGGGGCATCGTCCGCGGCATCGTCCGGAGGGAGACACGTCGGCTCGGTACGCCGATGTGGGGGAGCTGCTCGCCGACGACCGGGCGCATGTCTGGCATCCGTACGCGTCGGCGACCGACCCGCTGCCGGTGTTCCCGGTGGCGTCCGCGTCCGGGGTGCGGCTGCGGCTGGCCGACGGGCGGGAGCTGATCGACGGCATGTCGTCGTGGTGGGCCGCCATCCACGGCTACGCCCACCCGGTCCTGGACGCGGCGGTGCGCGCCCAGCTCGACGACATGGCCCACGTCATGTTCGGCGGGCTGACCCACGCGCCCGCGGTGACGTTGGCCCGCACCCTGGTCGAGATCACCCCGCCGCCGCTGACCAGGGTGTTCTTCTGCGACTCCGGGTCGGTCTCCGTCGAGGTCGCGATCAAGATGGCGTTGCAGTACGCGCGGGGACGGGGGCGTCCCGGCCGGACGAAGCTGCTCACCATCCGCCGGGGGTATCACGGTGACACCTCCGGCGCCATGGCCGTGTGCGACCCGGACACCGGCATGCACCATCTGTTCACCGGTCTGCTGCCGCGTCACCTCTTCGCCGAGGCGCCGCGGCCGGGCTTTGACGAGCCCTGCGAGGACGAGCATGTCGCCGGCATCGCCCGGCTGCTCGACGAGCACCAGCACGAGATCGCCGCGGTGATCTGCGAGCCGGTGGTGCAGGGCGCCGGGGCGATGCGCTTCTACGCCCCGGGCTGGCTGGCCCGGCTGCGTGAGCTGTGCGACGCCCACGGCATCCTGCTTATCGCCGACGAGATCGCGACCGGGTTCGGACGGTCGGGGGAGCTGTTCGGCTGCGACCATGCCGGGATCAGCCCGGACATCATGTGCGTCGGCAAGGCCATGACCGGGGGATACCTGACGATGGCCGCGACCCTGTGCACGGACGAGGTGGCGGCCGGGGTGTGCGCGTCCGAGGCGGGCGTGTTCATGCACGGGCCGACGTTCATGGGCAACCCGCTCGCCGCGGCGGTGGCGAACGCCAGCATCGGCCTGCTGCTGTCCGGGCCGTGGCGGCGCCAGGTCGGCGATCTGCGGACCTGGCTGGCCGAGGGGCTCGCGCCCGCCCGCGCACTGCCCGGTGTCGCCGACGTGCGGACGCTGGGCGCGATCGGGGTGATCGAGACCCGGGAGCCGGTCGACATGCGGGTGATCCAGCCGCTGCTGGTGGAGCTGGGGGTCTGGGTGCGTCCGTTTGGCCGGCTGGTGTACGCGATGCCCCCATACGTCATGACACGCCCAGATGTCGCCGCGCTGACCGCCGCCATGGTGGAGGCGGTCGCCCGCACCACCTGATGATCTAACCGCTGACCTGCGGCAATGGGCTTGTCGGAACGGTTGTGTGCCGCGTCGGGGTCATCTCCTCGGGCATCGCCCGACGGTTTCTGACATCGGGACAACATCGAAGTGGTTGCGGTCGCCGGGCCACCGTCCGTACTCTTTGTTTCTGTTGATGACTCTGAGTAACGAGTCGGTGCACATCAAACCGAAACGAGGCGAACGGGGAGGAAGGTCGACCCGGCATGATGTCCCACATTTTGTTACCTCCTCTCCGGGGAGCGGTGAATCCGGGGAAAACCGYGCATCCCGCTGGAACAACGACGCATGACGCGGCCGCGGCGGCGGACTCCACCGCCGGCGAGACCGACGTGCGTCCGCCACCCTGCTCGCCAGTTCGTTCACCATCCCAGTCACCGTCCCAGCCGTCATCCCGGCCACCGTTGCCCCGGCCAGCTCGCTCGTCCCAGCCRCTTCAGCCGTCCCAGCCGCTGGCACCCGGACCGTCCCAGCCGTCACAGCGGCCGTCCCGGTCGCCTCGGCCGTCCCCCCCATCCCGGTCGCGGCGGCTCCGGCGACTCGTGCGGCAGTCCTGGCAGCGCGGGGGAAAGGCTGCCCGGCAGGCCGGTGAACGGCTGGCCGAACAGGTGTCACATTTTGCGCTGTGGAGCCTTCCGCCACGGCTTGTCCGCTATCTTGTCGCCGTCGACGTACTGTGTCTGGTAGTTGTCCTTGTCGGCCTGTTCGGGCTTTCCTTCAGGTTTGCCGACCTGTTCACCTTCGGGGCGTTCGTTCTGCTCGGCCGGCTGGCCATGAAAACGTCCCGGCATCTCGGTGTGCCCGGTCTTCGGAAGGACGAGCCGCACCGGGACCTGCTGTCGAACTGGACCCTGCCGGTCACGCTTCTTCTCCCACCGCTGTACGCCGCAGTCCTGCACATACCCCTGCACTGCCTTTTCCGTTCCCACGGCCAGGATGCCGCGCAGCCCCGGTACCGGCAGGTCTTCAACGCGGCGGCACTGGGCGTGTCGGGCTTCTGCGCGGCCAGCGTGCACCGGGCGCTCGCCCCGCCCCAGGGGCCGTACCGGATCGACACCCTGGTGGGTTCGTCCGGGCGTATCGGCGCGTTGGTCGTGGCGGTGTTCACCTACACAGTGCTCAACCGTGTTCTGCTGCGCGGCATGCTGTGGTGCGCGCATCCGAGATCGGCACAGCCGGCCCGCCGGYCGTTCGCCGGCGGTCGGCGGGAGATACTCGCCGTCGACGCCGCCGAGATGTGTTCCGCCATCGGGCTGGCCGTGCTGTGGACCGCGCACCCCCTGCTCATGCTCACCGCGACGCCGCCCGCCCTCCTGCTCCAGCGCAGCCTGCTACACGCCGAACTGCTCCAGGCGGCCCGCACCGACGCCAAGACCCGGCTGGCCAACCCCGCCTACTGGCGGGAGACGGCGGAGAAGGAGGTGCTGCGCATCCGGCGCTCGGGCCGTCCGATGTCCGTGCTCATCGTGGACATCGACCATTTCAAGAAGGTCAACGACCAGTTCGGCCATCTGGCCGGCGACGCCGTTCTCATGTGTGTCGCGGACGCGCTGCGCGCCGCCACCCGGCCGCGTGATCTCGTCGGCCGGTTCGGCGGCGAAGAATTCGTGATCATGCTCTGTGACACCGATCTCGACGCCGCCGCCCGGGCCGCCGACCGGATCCGCCGGCAGGTGGCCGGGATGCGCTGCCGGGCGGACAGCCACGCCGCCGGCGTGGTCTGCGTGTCCGTGACCGTCTCGGTCGGGGTGGCCACCGCGGCCGGCACGGACGTGGAACTGGCCGCCCTGCTGGAGACGGCGGACGCGGCGCTCTACCGGGCCAAGGCCGACGGCCGCAACCGCGTCCGCCTGGCGGCCGGTCTGACTTCCCACGCCTCCCACGCCCCGACGACCGCCTGACACCCCGCACCGTTCACCACGAACGCCACATCCACAGCGACACCGTATTCACAGCGGCACCGCATTCACTACAACATTCACTACGACGCCGTACTCACAACGACATCGCTCACGGGATCATTCACGGGCCGCCCGCGTCGTCTGCCGTTCCTTTCCTTCTGATGCGTTTTGACCGGTTGGTCACCGGGCGGCGGCGCTGGTGGTGTTGCGCAGCAGCAGCATCGTGGTCACCGGACCCACCCCGCCCGGGACCGGTGTGAGAGCGCCCGCCACGGACGCGACCGCGTCGGCGTCCACGTCGCCGACCAGACCGGCCTCGGTGACGTTCGTCCCCACGTCGATGACGACGGCACCCGGCCGGATGAACCCCTTGCCGATCATCTTGGGACGGCCGACGGCGGCCACCACGACATCGGCCTCGTGCACGACCGAGAGCAGGTCGGTCGTGCGGGAATGGCAGATCGTCACCGTGGCGTCCTCGGCCAGCAGCAGCAGGGACGCGGGCTTGCCGACCACCGGGCTGCGCCCGATGACCACCGCGTGGACGCCGGCGAGCTTGACGTCACCGCGGTGCAGGATCTCCAGCACCGCGGCGGCGGTGGCCGGCGCGAAGCACGGCAGGCCCAGGGCCAGCCGGCCCAGGCTCAGCGGGTTCATCCCGTCGACGTCCTTGTGCGGGGGGATGCGGCTGCCGACGTCGTCCGCGGACAGGCCCGGAGGCAGCGGGGTCTGCACCATCAGGCCGTGCACCTCGTCGTCGGCGGCCAGCCGGTCGACCGTGGCGACGAGGTCGGCGGCGTCCCCGGACAGCTCGTGGATGACGCAGCGGACCCCCACCTTCGCCGCGCCACGTTCGATCACCCTGACGTAGGACCGGGCCGCCGGGTCGGTATCCGGCAGGACCACGGCCAGTGTCGGCACCCGGCCGGCCTCGCGCAGCCGCTCCACATCGTCGACGACACCCCGGCCGATCTCCGCGGCCATGGCCCGCCCGTCCAGCAACTTCATGATCCGATCCGTTCCCCGACGGCGCGCACGATGCTGTCCGCCGTAGCCACAGAGGTCAGATGGTCGGCGAGGGCGGCCGTGGCACGCTCCCGCGCGTCCGCGTCCGTCATCACCGCCGTGTTCACACGTACGTTGATCGCGGCGCTGTCCAGCGCGGCGCGTGCGCTGGCGGCGGCCACCCCGACATCGCTGAGGACGTTGACGTTCGCGCCGTCGATGATCCTCGCGCACAGCCCCACCACGGCCGCCGCGACCGCCGCGGTGTGCAGCGGCACCTCGGCCGCGGTGACCAGCGCGGTCTGGATCGCCCGGCTGCGAGCGGCCCGTTCCTCGTCGGTGCCCTTCGGCAGTTTGTAGGCGTCGCTGACCGCGGCGAACGCGCGGGCGTCGGCGGCGGCCAGCGCCAGCGCCTCGGCGCGGGCCTTGTCGGCCTCGCTTCGGGCGGAGAGCATCGTCGCCTCGTGCTCGGCGTACCGGGGCCTGCCAATCGTGAGATTGCAGACCATGCTCACCAGCGCCGCGCCGAGGGCGGCCTGCAGCGCCGCGGCCGCGCCACCGCCCGGCGCGGGCGCGGGGGAAGCCAGCTCGGCGAGAAACCCCGCCATCGTCTTGTCGTCCACGGCACCCTCTCCCACCTGCTGACTCTGCCTGCCGGCCGGCCGCGTGTCACCACAGCGCCGCATGTCTGTGAACTTCCCACGGCTGACCGCACTGCACCGTAGCAAGCCCACAGGCGGTTGGCTCAGCGGCTCGGAAAGCCGGAAAACCGGGCCCCTGGGCTGTCTTGTGCCCCTGGCCCAGACCGGGGCACAAGACAGAAGGCAGGGGGAAGACGGGGAAGGGCGGGGGATGACGGGAGGAAGGTCGTCACGCGGCCGCCGATCCGGAGATTCCGGCCTGTACGGCCGGTCGCCGGAGCGGGCCGCTACGGCCACCGGGGAGGTCGGTGACGATCTCTATGCTGGTTGGCCGTTTGAACCTGGCGAGGCCGGCCTCGCAACGCTCCACGAGCTCGGCCACGAGCAGGGGATCAGGACCGTTCACCGGGACGACCAGCGCGACGGGCACCTCACCGAGGACGGCGTCCGGCCGGCCCACCACCACCGCGCGGCGCACCCGCGGGTCGGCGAGCAGAACCTCCTCGATCTCGCGGGGGGAGACCTTCTCACCACCACGGTTGATCACGTCGTCGCCGCGGCCGGTGAGGTAGAGGTAGCCGTCGGCGTCCGTGAAGCCGATGTCGCCGGTGTCCAGCCAGCCGTCCGGGGTGAAGCTGTCGGCGCCGGCCGGGCCGGCGTAGGCGCGGATGACCCCGGGGCCGCGGATCTGTACCCGCCCGGCCTGCCGCGGCGGGCACGGCCTCGCCTCGTCGTCGACGACACGTACCTCGCTGCCTACCGGCAGGCCCACCGAGCCGGGCCTGCGGGCTCCCCGCGGGGAATTTGCCGTGATCATGCTGCCGGCCTCGGCCATGCCGTAGGTTTCCAGCACCGGGACGCCGGTGGCCTCCTCGAACGCCTGTAACACGGGGACGGGCAGGGGAGCGGAGGCAGACCGGACGAACCGGAGCCGGCAGTCGCGGGCCTGGGCGGCGTGCGGATCCATGGCCAGCAGGGCCACGATCGACGGAATCCCGTTTATCCAGGTTACCCGATGATTTTTGATCATCGTCCAGAATCCGCGACGGCGAAACCGCCGGTCGAGGACAAGGGTGCCCCCGCTGTACAGAGTGGCGAGCAGCCCGGCCACCTGCGCGTTGACGTGGACCAGCGGCAGCGGKTTGTAACCGATGTCCGCCCGGGTCAGCTGGTGGTGGCGCGCGGCGGCGGCGGCCACGTGCGCGAGCTGCCCGCCGTCGAGGAAGATCTCTCTGGTCGCCGCGGCCGCCGCGGTATCCGTCGCGCCCGTCAGCAGGACGCCACCGGACGTCCGGTGGTGTGCGCCGCTGCCGTCGGTCGCGCTGTCAGCCGCGGTGCCGCCAGCGGTAGGGCCGTCGCTGGCGACGTGCCCCGACGACGACACGGGCGACGACACGGGCGACGTGACGGTGTGCCTGGTGGTCATTCGCGGGTTGAGCTGGCGGACGCCACACGCGGGGGGCAGCGGTCGGTCGGTGACCACGAGAGCGGGGCGGATCCGGGCCAGCGCCCGTTCCAGCTCCGCGGGCGGGGCGTCGGGATCCAGGGGGGCCGCGTGCCTGCCGCTCACCAGGATGGCGAGGAAGACCACGGCGAAGTCCAGGGGATCCGACACGAGGATCGCGATTCGTCCCTGTGGCCGCGGGCCGTGYGCGTCCAGATCGCGCTGCCAGCGCTGGACGAGGGCGGCCATCGTGCCGTAGGTGACCGAACGGTTGCCGCGAGCTTCCCTGAGGTACACCTGGTCTGGCTGTTCCCTGCCATGCACGCCCAGCCAGCCGGTCACGGATGTCACTTTCACCACCACCTTCGCCGGCTTCCGCGTAAATACACCCCGACCATCGCCGGAAGATTTCTGGCCACGCTCCCGATACCTCTCTCCACAAAACACCCCAGACCGCTATATCAGTTTTCAGCGGGTCGATGTGACGTCATCCGGGGTGTTACTGGTCACATATGGACCGATGGGAGAAACGGCGGCTTCCGCGCGTCACCCGGTAATAAGCCCCTGAACCGAACGCCCCCGTCCTTACAGGTGTTCCCGCCCGACGCAACGGTGGTCCGGGCCCTGTGGGGGATGAGCATATCCCGCCGGGACCGTGCCACCGTGGCCGCTGCGCACACCCGTCGGCTGTCTGGTTGTCGTCTGTCGTCCGGCGTGCGGCCCACCCGGCATGATGTGGATGACACATGACGGATGACAGCGGACGAACAATGCCGCGTCCTGCCGTCAAATGTCGTCCTGGCTGTCGCTCCGGTGTCGAATAGCCGACTTCGGGTCGCCCGGCCCGGGCCGGCCGGGYGGGCGTTTCCGAGGCATTGTTCCGCGGACGTGTCCGCGTGAAACAGGTCCACAGGGCCCGAACGGCACGGGCCGTTCGGAGCTGGCCGACCGGCCCGTGCGCCGGCCTCGGTCCCCGCCGTGGATGCGCGGCGGGGCGAATGACGGATGCGGCAGGGATGCGGGCGGGACGACGGGGACCGCGGACGGACGGTCGGGGTGGGGTCCCGACCAATCTACTTGACATAATGTCGATTATCGGCGTGACGGTGCCGTGCGGGGGAGGGGCGACGGCGGGCAGAGTCGTGCCGGATGCGCGTCTGCCGCGCCGACGCCTACGTGTGTCGAACTCTCCGGGTCAGGCGGGGTTCTCCGGTGTCGGGTCGAGGTCGAGCGCGAGCGAGTTCATGCAGTAGCGCTGGCCGGTCGGTGCCGGACCGTCGTCGAAAACGTGTCCAAGATGTGACCCGCAGCGACGACACCGGACCTCGGTGYGGGTCATGYCGTGGGAGTGGTCCTCGACCAGTTCCACGGCGTCCGCCACCTTGGGCTCACAGAAACTCGGCCAGCCCGATCCGGAGTCGTACTTGGTGGATGAGTCGAACAATGCGTTCCCGCACGCTCCGCAACGGTAGATGCCGGTTTCCTTGCTGTACGTGTAGGAGCCGCTGAAGGGCGGTTCGGTGGCGGCGTTACGCAGGATGGCGTAACGCTCCGCAGGGAGTTCCTTACGCCACTCCTCTTCGGTCTTGACGACCTGGTGCGTTGCCACGGTGACCTCCTTGTCGTCGCTCATGCCACACCACTCCCCTCTTCTGCTGGTGTGGGACGTTTCACGCGGCGGATTCGTTCCCCGAGGGCGTTCCGCCGGGCCGGGCCGCTCGGTGGGCCGCTGCTCGGCGGCCCGGCGGCGCCAGCCCGCGCGGCAGGCCGCCGAGCGGCTGCCGTCCGGCGGTCCGCCGGGTCCGTGTTGGCGGGCGGACGGGTGGTGAGCAGGCCTGCCTGGACGGCGCCGCCGGCGGCGGTCAGCGCCGCCGCCACGGCCGGCGCCCAGGCGATGTCCCGGCGGATACCGGCGCTGAGCAGTACGGCCGCGTCGGCCGTGTCGATCAACGCGCCCGCCCGCAGCCACCCCCGCGCCGGTGAGCCGTCGCGCCGCAGCAGGGTCGCGAGCAGGCCGGCGCCGACGGCGATGTCACGGGCGGCGGCGAGCTGTGTGAGCCACGCCGTCCGTTCGGCGGTGACCCGGTCCACTCCGACGAGGCGCGCGAATCTGGCGGGACGTGTCAGCAATCCGACACCAAACGCACAACGGGCTGCCCCGAGAAGAGCCACTTGCTGACCGTACGTAATAGATGGAGGCTTAATCATGATCATTTTTATACCTTGTGTGAGCACGATCTCGTTAACGGCCTTGTCCCCAGGGGAACGTCCCACAGATCCCGAGCGTTGATGAGTCTGAGTTCCTCACTGGTATCGACGCTCGGGAGGGTTTTCATGGGCGAGCGCATCCTGCGAGGCAGCCGTCTAGGTGCAGTCTCCTACGAGACGGACCGCAGCACCGAACTCGCGCCCCGCCAGACCGCGTCCTACGACTGYCCGAACGGCCACCAGTTCACCATGCCTTTCGCTGCCGAGGCCGAGGTCCCGGCAGTCTGGGAGTGCCGTGTCTGTGGTGCCGGATCGGTCATCGTCGACGGCGAGGTCCCGGAGCCGAAGAAGAGCAAGCCCCCGCGCACGCACTGGGACATGCTGATGGAGCGGCGTACCACCGACGACCTTGAAGAGGTACTGGCTGAGCGGCTCGCGGTCCTGCGGGRCACCGGGCAGGACCGGCGCTCCGCCTGACACGTCTGCCGTAGCGACACCCACGCGTGTGGCCCGTCCGGACGATCCGGACGGGCCACACGCGTGTCGAACCGGTCTCATGCCGAGACACCCGTCGTCGACCGTTCCCGCTGTTCCTCGGCCTGCTGTTCCTCGGCGCTTCCCCGGGCCGCAGGCAGTGGTAGCGGCCCGCCGTCCCCACCGGAGCGCGTGCCCGGGCCTGTCTCGTCCCGGCCCACCACGGCCGCGCTCCTGCCTGCTGCCTGCCGCCGGGCGCCATGGCTGCCGCCCGCGGCCGGCCGGTCGCGCAGGGACCGCACCGCCCACCAGGTCACCCGCCACAGCGCCTCCCCCACGATGGCCCGGCTCATCTTCGACCGTCCGCGCTCACGCTGGACGAAGGTGATCGGGACCTCGCCGACCCGGAATCCCGACCGCCACGCCTGCCAGGCCAGGTCGACCTGGAAGCAGTACCCCTGCGACGCGACCCGGTCGAGATCGCGGCTGCGCAGGACCTCGGCCCGGTAGGCCCGGAACCCCGCGGTCGCGTCGGCCAGCGGCATGCCGAGGGCGGTCCGCACGTACACGTTGGCGCCGCGGGAGAGCAGCAGCCGGGCCCGCGGCCAGTTGCGCACCTCTCCCCCGGGCACCCAGCGTGAACCAATGACCAGGTCGGCCGTGCGCAGGGCGGTGAGCAGGCGGGGCAGCTCCTCCGGCTGGTGCGAGCCGTCGGCGTCCATTTCGACCAGGACGCCGTAGCCGCGGCCCAGCCCCCAGGTGAAACCGGCCACGTAGGCCGCGCCCAGCCCCTCCTTGGTCTGCCGGTGCAGGACGTGGACGTGCGGGTCGGCGGCGRCGAGCTCGTCGGCGAGTTCGCCGGTGCCGTCCGGGCTCGCGTCGTCGACGACCAGCACGTCCACGTCCGGATTGGCCGTCCGGAGCCGGTTGACCGTGTCCTGAAGGTTCTCCCGCTCGTTGTAGGTGGGAACACACACGAGAACGCGCTCGCCGTCCACGCGGCTCCTTTCGGTGTCTTCGGTGTCGCCAGCGCTGTCGTCGGCGGGGCCGCTGCCCGCCTGCCCGTCCTGCTCTCGCCGCTGGCCGGCGATCCCACCCGGCCCGGCGGTCCGTCGGGCCGATGTCCGCCCAGCCCGCAGGCCGAACGCTACAGCGACCACTCCGATCATCACCAGGAGCGTCTCCGGGAGGCCACCGAGCCGGTCCGCGACCGTACGCCCCGTACGCAACGGCAGCGCGGCGGTCAGGATGGCCGCCTGGTACAGCCCGGACTGTGCGATGATCCGGCCGTCGGGCATGACCATCGCGCTCTGACCGCTGGTGGACACCTGCACCGCTGCCCGCCCGTGTTCGACCGCGCGCAGCCGGGTCATGGCCAGTTGCTGCTCGCTTTCGCCCCGGCGTCCGAACGAGGCGTTGTTGGTCTGCACGACCAGCAACTGCGCGCCGGCGTCGACAGCGGCACGCACGAGGCCGTCGTAGGCCACCTCGAAGCAGATGACATCACCGATGGTGATGTCACGGATGGTCAGGACCCCGGTTGCGGTGCCGTGGACGAAGTCGTTGGGCATCTCGGTGGCGAACCGGCCGATCAGCTTCTCCAGGACGGCCCGGCCCGGCAGGTACTCGGCGAACGGCACCGGGTGCTGCTTGACGTACATCTGCCCCGTCCAGCCGGTGTTGTCCCACACCAGGGCGGCGTTGCGCACCCTGCGCGGACCCGGCCCGTCGAGAACCGCGCCGACGAGGACGGGAGCGCCCGCCGCCCGCGCGGCCCGGTCCAGCAGGGCGGCGGCGCGGGGGTCGGCGAGCGGGTCGACGTCCGAGGCGTTCTCCGGCCACAGGACCAGATCGGGTTGTGGGGCCCGGCCCGCGGCCACGTCCGCGGCGAGCTGTTCGGTCCGCGTGACGTGGTTGGTGGTGACCTGGAACATGCGCCCGAGCGCGTCCAGCCCACCGGCCCGCGGGACGTTGCCCTGCACCGCGGCGATGTCCGTGGTGCCGGTCTGCGCCGCGGTCGGCAGCGGTATCGCGAGGCCCACCAGCGTCACGGCGGCGGCCGCGGCCAGCGGACGGGCTGTCGCCACGGCCGTCCGTACCCAACGGCTCCTGCCGCCCGTTCCGGCGCCCGTCCGCTCGTCCCTGCCATGCGCGCCGGGTGAGCGGGACGATCCGGTGGCCTCCGTGGCCGGCACACCCGCGCGGATGGCGGCCGCGGCCAGCAGCGCGCCGATGCCGGCGACCGCGGCGGTCACCAGTGGTGATCCGCCGAGTGCCGCGAGTGGTGTCAGCGGTGTGTCCGCCTGACTGAAAGCCAGCTTCCCCCACGGGAAGCCGCCGAAGGGCACCCGTGCGCGCACCGCCTCCTGCGCGACCCACACCGCGGCCACCCACAACGGCCACCCGCGTACCCGCATCACCGCGGTGCTCGCGGGGGCGACCAGCGCGAGCAGTGCCGCCTCGCCGGCCGAGAGCACCACCCAGCCGTCGATGCCGACGAACGTCACGAAACGCAGCATCGCCAGCATGAAGCCGAGACCGAAGAGCAGGCCGAGGGCGAACGACCGACGCGGGCGCACACCGCGCACGACCAGGGTCAGCAGCGCGGCTGCGACCGGCGCCAGCGGCCAGATCCCGGCGGGCGGGAACGCCAGGTACAGCAGCACGCCGGCGGTGGCCGCCAACAGTGGCCGGATCAGCCGGCGTCCCAGCCGCCGCACCGGCCGCTGGGACGACCGTTGGGGCGAGGAGGCGTCCCCGTCCGGCTCGGACGCGTCGTCCGTGCCGGACGCGGCACCGCGGCTCGCACCGTGATCCGCGCTCAGCATGTCCTGGGCTGCCACACTTCTAGTGTCGGCTACCAGCCGGCCAGCCAACGACCGGGTCAGCGAAACATCCGTCCGCCGGGCCCGGGCGGCCGGCGTGGGTCAGGTTCGGATCGAAGACGTCACCGGAGCACCGTGCTGACGCACCCCGTCCTGAGAGGAACGAGTACGGAAACGGCTGCCACAGCGACCGTTTGTTCCCTCGCTCCCGTGAGGGCGACTGTGTGGCGCTGAGGGTTCTGGGATGCGGCCGTGTTGCCTGGTTGGCATTGCCTGGTTGGCATCTCAGCTTCGGGCGGTTCGTTCGGAGCTGTGCGTGGGGGGCGGTGCGGTGCTCTTGTCCCGGTGGTCGGCGAGAGGGAGCAGGAGCACACCGATGATGATCAGAGTCAGGGAGCCTGTCTTGAGCCAGTTGGCGTGCTCCGTGCCCAGGGCGATGCCGATGACGGCGACCGAGGCGGTCCCCAGCGCCCCGAAGGCCGCGTACGACACGCTCGGGCCCAGTCCCGTGAGGGCGACGCCGAAGAAGTAGGTGGTCAGGAGGAACCCGAGGACGGCGAGGACCGAGGGGACCAGGTTGCGGAAGCCGTGGGAGGCAGCGAGGGCGTAGGTGGCTGCCACGTCGCAGGCGATCGCGACCACCAGAACCAGCCAGCTCATCAGGATCCTTCGGGAGAGATCGGTCGGCCGCCGGTGCCTGCGCCTGGCGGCAGGGCGGTGGGCGGCGTCGGTGGCGGTCATCGCTTCTTCCTGGAGCTCTTGGCCTGTGGACCTCTTGGTCTGGCCTCTCGGCGGCATCCTGGCGGCTTCCCGGTGGCGTGGCCGGCTCGCGGCCCCGGCCGCGGTCAGGTCTCGTTCGGAACCGCAGCCGACAGTACTACACGCCGCACTCGAGCAAGCACTCTATGCTCCCAATGTCGGTATGCCCCTACCGTCGGCGCGACCACGGGGTCTGTGGATATTTTTTGTTCGCTGATTGTCTGTTGGTTGATATATCCATCGTGCGATCTTCTTCTTGAGAATGAAGTTCGCAAAATCCGGAGGAAGGCCGGCATTTGCGACCCGCGGCACCCAGAAATAACAATTAACACACAATTTGCTCTGTGCAGTCATGCGCGGCCGCGGCGCGACCACGCACACGTCATGCCTGRCTGGCGCGCTGGCATGGCGGCGAACCGCGCCGCGTCCGGGGGGAATCAGGGAGAACGGGAGGAAGACCCGGAGGGAACGTGTGGTTGACAGCGACCGAGTAACGACCGGTACCGTTCATCCTGTCCACTCATCAGACGGCTGCGGGAGTGCCTTCCCTGACAACTGGACCGGCCGGCGGCCAGCGGACGCTTACACGTCCCTGATCGCCTGCTACCAGGCCCGGTCAGCGGCGGGGTTCGGACAGGAAGTTTCCCGTCGCTGGCAAAGGGGGGCTGCGAGACAGCCCGGAGGGTCCCAGATCGTCCCCTAGACAACGGTGTCCGCGTCCGCATCCGGCGGGCACGGCGTCGGTCCGAAGGGCGGTCCGGGACCCTTTCTCGTATTCGCTTCCGCGCCGACGGGCGCGTTCGTGCCCATGGACGGGTAGTAGGGACGGACGGGGCGGGCAGGGGGCTGCCCACCGGCTGGCCTGCCCGCCCCGTCCGTCCCGGGCAGGCCAGCCACGAGCGCTCCTCGCGGCCCTGCCCCGGGCCCCTACAGCAGGTCGTGGATGACCGTGCCGCGCACGACCGTGCGTACGCAGGTCGGTGTGGGCCCGTCGAGATCGGGCAGGCCGGCGACGGCGGCGCGCGGGTCGGTGGACCATGCCGCGACGCGGGAGTCCGGCACCTGGACCACCAGCTCCCCCGCCACCTGCCAGACCGCGAACGTCGCCGGGGCCCCGGGGGCGAGCAGCCCGCTGCCGTCGCCGTCGGCCCGGGCCGCCCGCCACCCGCCCCTGGTCGCGGCGGCGAACGCCGCCCGGGCGCTCAGCGCCGCCGACGGTGTGTGGTGCGCGACCGCGGCACGTACCCCGCCCCACGGGTCCAGCGGGGTCACCGGGGCGTCCGAGGACAACGCGAGGACGACACCCGCGGCGGCCATCGCGGCGAACGGGTTCATCGCGCCCGCCCGGTCGGCGCCCAG
Source organism: Protofrankia sp. BMG5.30 (assembly GCF_001983005.1). Classification (NCBI taxonomy): domain Bacteria; kingdom Bacillati; phylum Actinomycetota; class Actinomycetes; order Frankiales; family Frankiaceae; genus Protofrankia; species Protofrankia sp. BMG5.30. Next base: position 119,814 of record NZ_MOME01000019.1, read on the forward strand.
CCGCTGGGCGTACATGCCGTCCCGGCCGCCCCAGCAGGCGTCGAAGGCTGGCTGGACGACGGCGGTCAGACCAAGGCGGGCCATCCGCGCGATCTGGGCGGCGTCAGCCATCTCGCAGTGCTCGACGCGGTGCCGGCCGGCCAGGATCCGCGGCAGGCCGATCTTGTCGGCTGCCCGTTCGAAGCCGTCGAGGACGGTGTCGAGGGCGGCGTCCCCGATCGCGTGGAAGCCGGTCTGCAGACCGGCCTCGGCGGCCTGCACGACCGTCGCGGACACGGCGTCGGCGTCCAGGTGCAGCAGGCCCCGGTTGCCGGCGGCCGGGCTGCCGGCCCCGGCGCCCCCGCCGGCGAGGCCCGCGTCGCCGCCGGCGGCGTCCGCGTAGGGGGCGCGCAACGCGGCGGTGCGCGATCCCAGCGAGCCGTCGACGAACAGGTCTCCACCGATGCCGGCACCGAGAGCGACGGCGGTGTCGATCTCCCCGGCCCAGTAGCCGTGGACGACGGGGCCCGGTTCGGCGGCGGCGAGCGCGAGCAGGTCGCTGAGGTCGTCCGCGCTGGAGACCTCCGGCCCGGCCATCTCGTGCAGGGCGGCGATGCCGAGAGCGGCGGCGTGGGCCCGGACCTGCCGTTGGGCGGCCCGCCGCTGGCCGGCGGACACGCTGTCGTAGGCGGCGGCGCGGGCCGCGTGGTGGGCCTCGCCCCGGCAACGGCCGTCCCCGAGCCAGCCCGGCCTGCCCGGGGCGCCGCAGCGGGCCGCGAGCGCGGACGACACGACCGCGCCGTGGCCGTCGACGCGGGAGAGGTAGACGGCCACGCCGCCGGCCGCCCGGTCGAGTTCGGCGGCCGTGGGCGGGCGGCCCTCGGGCCAGGCCGTCTCGTCCCAGTTGGTGCCGAGCACCACGTCGGAGGGGCGGCGCCGGACGTGCTCGGCGAGCTGGTCAAGGGCGTGGGCCAGGGACGGCGCCCCGGACAGGTCGAGCCCGTCGAGGGCAAGCCCGGTGGCGGTCACGTGCACGTGGGCGTCCACGAACGCGGGGGCGACCAGGGCGTCGTCGAGGTTCACGGTCTCCTCGGCGGCCAGGGCGTCGGCGGCCGGGTCCGAGCCGAGCCAGGCGATCCGGCCGTCCTCGACCAGCATCGCCGTCGCGAACGGGGACGCCGGGCTGTGGATCCGCCCGCCGCGGTAGAGGATGCGCCGGGTGCCGTTGCGCCCGGCTCGCCCCGTCCCGGCGGCCGCTCTCCGGGTGTCCGCCGCCGCGGCGGCGGACGCTGCTCTGGCACGCGCCGCTCTGATACCCACCGGTTGTCCGTCCTGTTCGTTCAGCGGGTCGGCTGAGCCGGCTGCTCCTGGGTTCGACGACATGTCCGTCACACCTGAAAGTGTGCCTGCCCGCGGCCGGGCCGGACGCCGTGACCCATGGCGGGCCGGCCGTGTCGTCGGGAATCACGGCCGTCGGGGCTGCACGGTCGCGAGAATCACACACCGGCCGACGTGACGTCCGCCGCGGGCGGTGTCGGATAGTCTGTGTTGTCAGATGGCTGGTGGCCGTGCCTCGTACGGGGTGGACAGGACGACCATGGTGCGGGTCGACACGTTCGCCGCGGCCCGGATCTGCTGCAGCAGGCTTTCCAGGTCGCCCGGGGTGCCGACGCGGACCTTGAGCAGGTAGCTCTCCTCGCCGGCGACGCTGTGACAGGCCTCGATGGCGGTCAGGTCCCGTAGCCGCTCCGGGGCGTCGTCCGGCTGACTCGGGTCGATCGGCTTGATCGACACGAACGCGGTGAGCGGGAGGCCGATCTCGGCGGCGTCGACGATGGCCGCGTACGCGGTGATCACGCCCCGCTGTTCCAGGCGGCGCACTCGCTGATGGACCGCGGACACGGACAGGCCGGTGGCCCGGCCCAGGTCGGTGTAGCTCATCCGGCCGTCCCGGCACAGCAGACGGACGATCTCACGGTCAAGGTCTTCCAGCACGATCCGGAGCGTACGCAGATCACGCACCGTGGTCGTGTGCTGGGCAGAGGTTGATACGCGGGTTGATACGCGCGGAGGCGGGTGTCGGTGCACGGCAGGGGATGCCACCCTGTCCGAGTGCGTACATCCGCTACCGCCGATCGGCTGATGCTGTTGGATACTCCGTCGCTGTATTTCCGGGCCTACTACGGGGTGCCGCGGTCGGTGCGCGCCGGGGGCGGGACGCCCGTCAACGCCGTGCGCGGCCTGCTGGACACCCTGACCCGGCAGATCGCCGAGATCCGCCCCACCCGGCTGGTCGCCTGCTTCGACGCGGACTGGCGCCCACAGTTCCGGGTCGCGCTGCTGGCGTCGTACAAGGCCCACCGGGTGGCCGCCGGCGGGGCCGAAGGGGTCGGCGGGGCCGCCGGGGCCAGGTGGATCGAGGACGTCCCGGCGGAGCTCACCGCCCAGCTACCGATCATCGACGCGGTCCTGGACGCCGTCGGCATCCCCCGGGTCTCGGCCGCCGGCTACGAGGCGGACGACGTCATCGGCACGCTGGCCGCCCGCGGCCGGGCGGAGGTGGACGTGCTCACCGGGGACCGGGACCTGTTCCAGCTGGTCGACGACTCCCGGCCGGTGCGGGTGCGCTACGCGGTCGAGCGGTTCGCCGTGATCGACGAGGCTGCCGTGACCAGCCGTTTCGGCATCCCCGGCCGGGCCTACGCCGACTTCGCGGTGCTGCGCGGCGACCCCAGCGACGGGCTGCCGGGCGTGCCGGGCATCGGCGTGAAGACCGCGGCGGCGCTGCTGCGCGCCTTCGGGTCGCTGGCGGCGGTCCGGGCCGCGGCCGCGCGTGGGGAGATCGCAGGCTTCCCGGGCGGGAGCAGGCAGCGGATCGTCGAGGCCGCAGCCTATCTGGACGCGGCCGTGCCGGTGGTCAGGGTCGTCACCGACGTCGCCCTGTCGCCGGTGGCGGACCAGCTGCCCGCCCAGCCCGCCGACCGCGCGGGGCTGGCCGCGCTGGCCCGGCGGTGGGGTGTGGAGAATGCCTGCGACCGGCTCGTCGCGGCCATCGGGCGTGTCTGACGGACGATCGACCAGATGATCAGCTGGCTGCCGTCGGACACGCCCTGGCGGCGGTGTCGGCCACGTCGGTTGTGTCACTTGTCGCGGCTGTGCTTGTAATGTCCACCCGTACCCGCTCCATGGCCGGTCGGCGCCGAACGAGGCAGACCTGGGCGAAAGGGGACGCAGCCTCACCGGCGTGAGCCGGTCGCGGCCCCGCGCACCGGTGTCCCTCACCGTGTGACCACCGGCGTCCCGACAACGCAATCCCGATGACGGAACCGATGACGGAACGAGGTGAGGCGGTGGGGCTGCCCGAGCGGCTCGCGGGCAAGCGTGTCCTTGTCACGGGAGTGACCGGCTTCGTGGGCGAGGCACTGCTCGAACGGCTGCTGTCCGATCTGCCCGACACCGAGGTGGTCGTCCTCGTCCGCCCCCGCGCCGGCCGCAGCGGACAGGCCCGGTTCGCCGCCCTGGTGACCAAACCGGCATTCGCGGCCTGGCGCGAGCGGGTCGGCGCGGACGAGGTCGAGCGGACGCTGCGCGAACGGGTCACCGTGCTCGAAGGTGACCTGGAGCGGATGCCGACGTTACCGGCGGACCTCGACATCGTGATCCACTGCGCTGGTGAGGTGTCCTTCGACCCGCCGATCGACACGGGTTTCGCCACCAACCTCGGCGGGGTCCAGGAACTGCTGCGGGCCGTGCAGGACAGCGGTGCCCGCCCCCACCTCGTGCACATCTCCACGGCGTACGTGGCGGGTCTGCGCTCCGGGCACGTGGCCGAGGGCCGGCTGGCGCACACCGTCGACTGGCGGGTGGAGCAGGCCGCCGCGCAGCGGGCACGGCCGGCGGCCGAGGACGCCTCCCGTACCCCCGAGGCGCTGCGCGGCTTCCGGGAGCGGGCCGAGGCCGAGCACGTGCGCGCCGGCGCCCAGACGGTCTCCAGGGAGGCCGAACGCCACCGCCGCAGGTGGGTGGAGCGCCGGCTCGTCGAGATCGGCGGGGAACGGGCCCGGGTGCTGGGCTGGACCGACTGCTACACCTTCACCAAGGCGCTCGCCGAGCGCTACCTGGAGAACTCCCGCGACGGCCTGCCGCTGACCGTGGTGCGCCCGTCCATCATCGAAAGCGCGCTGGCCCGCCCGTTCCCGGGGTGGATCGAGGGCTTCAAGATGGCCGAGCCGCTGATCATCGCCTACGCACGCGGGGAGCTGCCGGACTTCCCGGCCTCCCCCGACGGCATCATCGACATCATCCCGGTCGACCTGGTGGTCAACGCGATCATCGCCGCGGCGGCGACCACCCCGCCGGCGGACACCCCGGCCTACTACACGGTCTGTTCGGGCTTCCGTAACCCGCTGCTGTTCCGGGACCTCTACGAGCACGTCCAGGAGTACTTCCAGCGCCACCCGCTGGTCGCCCGCAACCGCGGCACCGTCGCCGCGGCCGAGTGGCGGTTCGCCGGGGCCGCGACGGTCGAGAGCAGGCTGCGCCGCGGGGAGCGGTTCACCGAGCTCGCCGGCCGGGCGCTGGGGTACGCGCCCCGCTCCGACCGGGTCCGCCAGGCCGCCCGCGACCTGGAGCAGCTCGACGAGCGGCTGTCGTTCCTGCGCCGCTACCAGGACCTGTACCGCTCCTACACCCGGGCCGAACTGGTCTACGTCGACGACGCGACCCGGGCCCTGCACCAGGGGCTGGAGCCCGCGGACGCGCAGCGGTTCGGTTTCGACCCGGCCTGCTACGACTGGCACACCTATCTGCAGGACATCCACATCCCGAGCGTGACGGCGACGATCCGCGGGCCGGATCCGTCACCGCCGGCAGCCCGCCGGGTGGCCCCGGCCTCGGCCAGTGGGCCGGACACGCTGGCGGTGTTCGACCTGGACGGCACGCTGGTGTCCTCGACCGTGATCGAGTCCTACCTGTGGCTGCGGCTGGCTGACCAGAACGCCGTGGCCCGCGGCCGGGAGCTGGCCTCGTTGGCCCGTGCGCTGCCCGGGTACATCCGCGCCGAACGGCGGGACCGGGGCCATCTCATCCGGGCGGTGTACACCCGTTACGCCGGCGCCGACCCCGACGAGCTCGCCCGCCTCGTCGACGAGGTCGCCGGGGACATCCTGCTGCGCCGGGTCAAGCCGGCGGCGATCCGCCGGGTCCGCGAGCACCGGGAGGCCGGGCACCGGACGGTCCTGCTCACCGGCGCGGTCGAGGTGCTCACCCGTCCGCTGACGCCGCTGTTCGACGAGATCGTCGCGACCGGTCTCGCGCTCGGGTCGGACGGGCGCTACACCGGGCGTCTGACATCGGCGCCGCTGGTCGGGGACGCCCGGGCGGCGTGGCTGAGCCACTACGCGGGGCGGGTGGGGGCGAACCTGCGGGCGTCGTGGGGGTATGCCGACAGCCAGTCGGACCTGCCGATGCTGCGTGCCGTCGGCAACCCGGTGGCGGTCAGCCCCGATCTGCCGCTGTACCGGGTCGCCCGCCGTTCCGGCTGGCCGATCGAGGAGTGGTCGTCGACACCGGGCGAGCCGCGTGCGGTCGCGGCCGGCCGCGACGAGCGCCGGGCCCATGCCGCGGCCGCGCGGGTGCGGGCCTGGCGGGCCGGCGGGGGGCCGGCGGGGCGCTCGGGCGCCGGGACGGACCGCGTCATCACCCTCGACCCGGGGGGTCGGCGGTGAGCCGCGCCCTGGAGCTCTACCGGTCGCTGCCGCGTTACCTGACCACCCGGACGGTGTCGGGTCGGCTGCCGTCCCTGGCCGGTGCGGCGGCGACGACCACGGCGCCGCTGCGGCTGCGGGACCGGCCGACGCCGTCGCGTCCCGGGCCGGACTGGGTGACGATCCGGCCACGGCTGTCGGGGATCTGCGGGTCGGATCTGGCCACCGTCACCGGGCGGTCGTCGTTCTACTTCGCCTCCCTGGTGTCGATGCCGTTCGTGCCCGGGCACGAGATCGTGGCCGACACACAGACGGATGTCACTTTGAGTAATGGGACGGAGCTGCCGGCGGGTTCCCGGGTGGTCGTCGACCCGGTGCTCGGCTGTGCCGCCCGGGGGCTGCCCGCGTGCACCGGCTGTGCCGGCGGGCACACCAGCCGTTGCGACCGGGTGACCTCCGGGCATGTCTCCCCCGGTCTGCAGACCGGCTTCTGCTCGGACACCGGCGGCGGATGGAGCGGGGCGCTGGTCGCGCACCGCTCGCAGCTGTACCCGGTGCCGGCGGACCTGCCGGACGAGCGGGCGGTGCTGGTCGAGCCGCTGGCCTGCGCCGTGCACACCGCGTTGCGGGCCGCTCCCGCCGACGGCGACCGGGTGCTGGTCATCGGTGCGGGCGCGGTGGGGCTGTTCACGCTGCTGGCGCTGCGCGCCTACACCCGGGCCGGCACGGTGACCGTGGTCGCCAAGCACCGCCGGCAGGTGGAGCTGGCCCGGCTCTTCGGCGCGGACGAGGTCCTGCCACCGGCGTCCGCCGTCGGCGGGGTGCGCCGGGGCACCCGTGCGCTGCGGCTCGACCCGGAGGTCGGCCCGCCCTACCTGCTCGGCGGGGTGGACGTCGCGATCGACTGCGCGGGCAGCGCGTCGTCGCTGTCCACGGCGCTGCGCACCACCCGGGCGGGCGGGCGGGTGGTGCTGTCGGGGGTGCCCACCGGGTCGGTGGACCTGACCCCGCTGTGGTTCCGCGAGCTGGAGCTGGTGGGCGCCTACGCCTCGTCCGCCGGCACGGCCGCCCATCCGGCCGTCCGGCCGGACAACCAGGTGAACGGGCAGGTGAACGGGCGGCCACGGGAGCGGTCGGACTTCGACCGGGCCCTCGAGCTCGCCGCGTCCGCGCCGCTGGACGGGATCCTGTCGGCCACCTATCCGCTGGACCGCTGGCGGGACGCGCTGGACCATGCGCTGGCCGCCGGACGGCTGGGAGCGGTCAAGGTTGCCTTCGACCTGATGACGCCGTGACGGGGCACGGAACGTGACAGGGCACAGAAGAGGCGGACGGGGYCTGCCCGCAGGCACTGTGGCCTCTGCTGGGACGCTTATTCCAGGACGCCGACGACAACCCAGTGCCGTTCGGCTGAAACCACGCGTGAGGGGATCGCACAGGTGAGACCGGGGTTCGTGCTCGAAGTCGATGAGCGGACTCCTCCGCTGCTCGTCCACCAGGGTGAGGGGTTCGGGCTGGAACGTTTTCCGCTGGGTACCCGGGTGCTCTACCCGCCGGAGTCGCTGCCGGCGCTGGCAGACGTCGACGCGGCGATCAGCCGGGCGTTGGCCGAGCCGGAGAACAGCGAGCCGCTGCGGGCGCTGCTGCGGCCGGGGATGCGGCTGACGATCGCCTTCGACGACCTGTCGATCCCGCTGCCGCCGATGCGCCGGCCCGACATCCGCCAGCGGGTGATCGAGCAGGTGCTGACGCTCGCGGCCGAGGCCGGGGTCGACGACGTGGTGCTCATCGTGGCGAACGCCCTGCACCGCCGGATGACCGCCGCCGAGATCGAGCGGGCTGTCGGGGAGCGGGTGTTCCGTTCGTTCTGGCCGGACAACCTCTACAACCACGACGCCGAGGACAGGGACAACCTGCTGCACGTCGGCCTGACCGAGAACGGCGAGGACGTCGAGATCAACCGGCGGGCCGCCGAGTCGGACCTGCTGGTCTACGTCAACGTCAACCTGGTGGCGATGGACGGTGGGCACAAGTCGGTGCCGATCGGGCTGGCGTCGTACAACAGCCTGCGCCACCATCACAACAGCCACACGATGGTGCACTCGCGGTCGTTCATGGACCACACCCGTTCGGCCATGCACTCCTCGGCGTGGCGTATGGGCCGGCTGCTCGCCGACCACCTGAAGATCTTCACGGTGGAGACGACGGTGAACAACGCCGCGTTCCCGGCCCGGTACGGATTCCTCACCAAACGGGAGTGGGAGTGGTCCGTGCGCGACCAGGCGATGGCGTTCGGGCTGTCGCGGGGGCTGGCCACCATGCCGACGCGTCCTCGCCGCCGGATCTTCCAGGACCTGGTCGCGGACTACGGGGTGACCGGGGTGCACGCCGGTGAGACCGAGGCCGTGCACGCGAAGACCCTCGCCAACGTGCACCGCCAGCAGCTCGTCGAGGTCGACGGGCAGAGCGACGTGCTCGTTGTCGGCCTGCCGTATCTCGGGCCGTACAACGTCAACTCGGTGATGAACCCGATCCTCGCGATGTGCCTGGGCCTGGGGTACTTCTTCAACATGTACCGGGGCCGGCCGCTGGTGCGCCGCGGCGGCGCGATGATCCTCTACCATCCGGTGACGCYGGAGTTCTCCCAGCTGCACCATCCGTCGTATGTGGACTTCTTCGAGGAGGTRCTCGCCGAGTCCACCGACCCGGCGACGATCGAGGCGACCTTCGAGAAGCAGTACGCCACCGACCCCTGGTACATCCACCTGTACCGGACGTCCCACGCCTACCACGGTGTGCACCCGTTCTACATGTGGTACTGGGGCGCGCACGCTCTGGACCATCTCGGGGACGTGGTGTGGGTCGGCGGTGACCGGGCGGCCTGCGCGCGGATGGGTTTCCGGGCCGCGTCCACGCTGGCCGACGCGCTTGAGATGATCTCGTCCACGGTGGGGCGCAACCCGTCCCTGACCTACCTGCACTCCCCGCCGCACGCCATCGCGGACGTGCGGTGACGGCGCCGGGCGGCCGGCAGCGCCCGGCCGGGATCGGGCTGCGTGAGATGGCACGCGGCTGGCGGTGGGCGTCGCGCCCACCGGTGCCCGCCTCGGCGCAGCCGTACCAGCCGGCGCCGCGGGCCCGGGAGTTCCCCACGTCGTGGGCGCGCACGCCGGCGATGCGGGCGGCCCGGGTCGCCGCGCTGGAGTTCGGGATGCGGCCCATGCTGGACGCGAACCTGTCCCTGTCGGTGGCCGGGCTGGACGCGATCGAGGGGCTGCGCACGCCCGCGGTCTTCGTGTCGAACCATTCCAGCCATCTGGACGCGCCGCTGCTGCTGTGCGCGCTGCCGCGGGACATCCGGGACCACACGGCGGTGGCCGCCGCCGCCGACTACTTCTTCGACAGCTGGTGGCGAGGTCTGGGCACGGCCTTCCTGTTCGCGACCGTGCCGATCGAACGCCGGGGCGGGGCGCCGTCGAGCGCACCCGCCGACCTGCTTGCCGGCGGCTGGAATCTGGTCATCTTCCCGGAGGGGACCAGGTCGAAGGACGGTCAGCTCGCTCGCTTCCGGTTCGGCGCGGCGCATCTGGCGATCACCTGTGGGGTGCCGGTGGTGCCGGTGGGCATCCGCGGCAGTTTCGGTGCGATGCCGCGGGGCCGGGCCTGGACGGTTCCGGGCCGGCCGGGGGTGTCGGTGCGGTTCGGCCGGCCGCTGTATCCCGCCGACAGCGACCTGCGTTCCTTCACCGGCCGTATCTTCGCCGAGGTGTCCCGGCTGATCGACGAGGACGCCACGTCCTGGTGGGATTCGCTGCGCGCGGCGCGGGAGCGCCCGGCGGTGCCGGCCCGGGCCGCGCGGTCCGCCCGGAAGGCGCGCTGGCGGCAGGTCTGGGAGGCCACCGAGCCGGTGGGAACCGCTGGTGCGGTGTCGCCGTGGCAGGCCGCGGCGCGGCGCGGATCCGCCGGCGTGACGGGCCTCTCGGGCTCCCAGGGGCTGACGGCGGCGACGGGCGCGTCACGGGAGTCGCGGGAGCCTGACGGCAGCGGGGGTGCCGGCGGTACCGACGTGGGTGGCGCTGGCGCTGCAGGCGACGCAACCGGTACGTCCACCCCCGCCGGATGATCCGCTCGCAACCGTCTCATCGGATGTGAGAACGGTCACACACTCCTGAAAATGTGGATAGCTCTGTTCATGGCGCGGTGGATATCCACCGCGCCGCTGGGGATCACCTGTGGGTAACCGGGGGCCTGCCGGGCAGCCCTGATGTCAAGGGTTGATTCGGGGACGCCCGGGGCCGTTAGTGGATGCATGGACCTGCGCAACCGGCCCCGCCGCCCGCACCCGCAGCACCGCTGGAGGCGGGGTACCGACACCGGCGTCTCTGGCGTTTCCGGCGTCTCTGGTGTTCCTGTCACCGGAGTCCCCGTCGCCCGTGTGCCCCGCACGCCGGCCTCCGGGTCACGGCCGCCGTCCCCCCGGCCGCTGCCGCCGAGCGTGGCCCGGGTGGCCGACCGGACCCGCCTGTCCGCGGAGCTGCTCGCCGCGCTCCTCGACGTCCAGGAGCGCACCCGGGCGTCACTGGACGACATAGAACTCGCCGACGCCCTCGCCGACCGGCTGCTCGCCCGCCACCGCGACCGCCTCCGCCTCGCCACCTCCCCCTGAACGGTGGGACATGTCTACCCTCGCGGCCGGTAGACGTCGGCGCGGTGCTCAATGGCGACGATGTCGACATGGTGGTCGTCGGTGTTGATGCGATAAATGACGCGGTAGTCACCGCGTCGCGCGCTGTACAGACCGGCGAGTTGAAGCTGGAGCGGCTTGCCCACATGGTGCGGGCTGGCCGCCAGTGATCCGTACAGGAACTCGACGACGGCGGTGGCAACTTTCTCGGGCAGACGGCGCATGGCACGCCGCGCGGGCGCGGTGAAGGCGATCTCGTAGGGGGCGCTCACCGGCCGGTGGCGAGGCGGAGCGCGTCCTCCTTGCTCAGGACGGTCGCCCCCGCGTCCTCGAGATCGTCGAGGGCTTCCCGGATGTCGGCCATCAGACGGGTGCTGGCCATGACGTCGAGGGTTTCCTCCAGTGACTCCAGGTCGTCGACACTGATGACAATCGCGGCAGGTCTGCCGTGCCTGGTGATCACAACACGGCCGTGCTCACGTTCGACGCTGTCCACCACCTCCGAGAGCCTGTTCTTCACCTCTGCCAGCGGCATCTGTTCCACGATCGACATGGCTAGAAGTATAGCTATTTCGTCTCGCGTCCGCTGAGGGCGCCGGCGGACGGCGGCGGGGCGCACGCCGGCAGGGAAGGGTGTGCGCCTCGCCGTGGTCGTCGGGCGGGCGGATCAGTGCCGAGCAGGATGACGGTTCTGCCCCGGTCGCGCAGGGTGCTGATGAGCGGGAAGTCCGCCTCGAGGCCCTGGTAGAGCCATTCCAGGTTGCTCCGGCCCAGGTTGAAGCCGTCAGCCATGAGCACCGGCCGTGTGATGCCGGGGCTGCCCTTGCCGTAGTAGACCCAGGCGAAGCCGTTGCGCAGTTTCCACTCCCGGTCGGGCTTCGGCACCGGGACGGGGGTGACCGGCTCGGAGGTCAGCGGGTCGGCGATGGTCAGCCTGCCGATGGCCCRCTCCGCCTGAGCGTCCTGCTGTTCGGACAATGCCGCTCCTCTGGTCCGTTCGGCTCGCGTGGCGCGGTGCTTCCGAGGGAGCCGCGGCGCGCACCGTGGGGATGCGTGCGATGACGGACGGCATCGTAGTCGAATCCATCAGCCCTGCGTACTGATAGAAATTATCCAGTTACTTTAAGTATAAAAATGTATCAAGCTGGACGTTTCCATGACCGCGGCCGGCCAGCCGGAATCGGTCCGCCCTGACGCTGTTCTCCTTTCCGGCGCCCTTCCAGCCCGATTCGTTGGCGAGTATGAATCCGGTGTAGTACGGTCTGTCACGTCAGCTCTTCGGGGCGGTCGACACATCTGCTTCGCAGCAGTAGTGGGAAGGGGGAGGCGAAGCTCCGGCCGCTCGGGACCGGATATCGACGCAGTGACCGTTGGATGGTTTTCGTCAGGACAAATCCGATCCGTTGATGAATCCGGTCGCGCTGGCCAYGACAACAACCGCGACGATCGGTCCGCCCCGGGATTCGACCACGGTGGCACAACACACCGCACAATATGGATTCCGGCGATCCCGGAATCCGGGACCACACTGCCGGGCTGACAGAGCGACTCGACGGAAATTTTCCGTAGCCACTGGAGAAAGGCGTACCCAGGGCTCGGTCGACGAGTCGTCTGGGCCGCTTGGGCACGAGACAGAGACCGCCCTCACGGTGCCTGCGGGGATTGTCGACGGTCGCGACGCGTGCCTGTCGTCATCGGCTCGGCCAACCGGCCGGGCGGTGCTGTGACAGGCCATTCGGTTTATTTCGGTTTATTCATGCCGTCAGGACGAACAGGAGTTTTCCATGGCCTACTTCGCGTTCACGGAGCAGCCGGGGCAGGAGTTCATCTTCGAGCTCACGGACCCCGAAAAGATCGCCCATGCCCGCAACATCATTTCTGGCGTGGAGAAGCAGAGGGTGCACGTCATAGGGAGGATCAGGAAGCAGGGGAAGCCCTACAACCCGAAGTACAGCTTCCATCTCGATCCGGACAGCATCTCGTTCTTCGACCTGGCGATCGAAGTGTGTGACGCCAACATGGACTATGTCGAGGAGCACCTGGATGAGGCGGGCGGGGCGTTCCTCCCCGGGGGCCACTGGTGTCCGTGGGACTCGCGGGTGACCCGTGAGGTCACGACGCCCTGAACGCGCCCTGTACGCCTGCCGGCCCCGGGAGTGTCGCCGTTGCGCGGCGCCCCGGGGCGATATGGCGTCGCCACGATCGGTGAACGCCCCGGATACACCCGTCCCGCTCGGCGAGACGCGTGCGTTCCCTCCTCGTTTCATGACTGGTGTCATAGCTGACAGTATTTCATAGCTGACAGTAGGGACCACCTGTGGACAACAATAGGCTATCCACAGATCGTTGTACGGTCTGGTGCGGAGGGTGCATGGCGATCAGTCTGGCGTTGTGACCGAGAGGAGCTCATCATGGTGGTCATGGCAGTCGCCTACGAGGATCTTCCGATTCGGGACGACGGGTTCACCGTCGACGATCTGGAGGAGATGCCCGACGACGGTCGGCGCTACGAGCTGGTGGACGGGGTGCTCCTGGTGAGCCCGGCGCCCCGCTGGGAACATCAGCACGCCTGCCTGGAGCTCGCGGTGGCGCTTCGCGGCAGATGCCCCGACGGCCTGGTCGTCTTCGGGCCRACGCCGGATGTGCGCAAGGGGCGACACACCAGCGTCCAGCCGGACGTGTGYGTGGTCCGCCGCGACGACCTCGTGCGTGGCGAACGCTACCTGGCTGTCCCGGTGCTGGTCGTCGAGGTTCTCTCCCCCAGCAGCCTGGGCATCGACCGGCTACTCAAACGCGACGTCTACGCCCGTCTCGGTGTCCCCCACTACTGGATCGTCGACGCCGACGCCCCCTCGATCACCACCCTCGCGCTCACCGGCACCGGCTACGTCGAGACCGGCACGGTCCACGGTGACGAGGTTCTGACGGTCACCGAGCCATTCCCGCTGACCGTCTCCCCGTCCCAGCTCCCGCTGACCTGACGCTCTGATCTGACGGCCTGAAGCGGTGTCCGCGGCGGCATTCGGGCGTGGGCGAAAACGGTGGCTGCCGGTTCCCGTCCACGGGACTTGTAGCTTTGACGGGTGCAGTCGACGAGCCCACGGGCTACCGGTCGGGTCCCCGGCGAGAAGTCGTTCCTGAAGTGGGCCGGTGGCAAGAGCCGGTACGCGAGCGCACTCGTGGGGCTGGCGCCGGAGTTCACCGGCTCGTACCGGGAGCCCTTTCTCGGTAGCGGCGCGGTGTTCTTCGAACTGGGGCCCGRCCGCGCCGTTCTCTCCGACGCGAACGAGGAGCTCGTCGTCTGTTTCCGGGTCGTCGCCGAGGATCCGGAGTCGGTCATGGCGCGGCTCGACGAGATGCCCAACACGCCCGAACACTTCGAACACGTGCGCCGGCAGCGTCCCCAGGATCTCAGTGACCTCGACCGGGCCGCCCGGGTCGTCTACCTCAACAAGACGAGTTTCCGGGGGCTGTGGCGGGTGAACCGTCGCAACGAGTTCAACACGCCGTACGGCGCCTACGACCGTCCCTACTACAGCCGGACGATATTTCTGCGGGCCGCCAAGGCGCTGAGCGGCGCCGTTGTCAGAGTGGCCGACTTCGAGCAGGCGATCGACGACGCCGAAACGGGTGACTGGGTGTACTGCGACCCGCCGTACGTACCACTCGGTGGCTGGGCCGATTTCAAACGGTACACCGCCGGCCAGTTCGGGGCGGACGACCATGTGCGACTCCGTGACGCGATGCGCCGCGCCGCGGACCGGGGGGGTTTCGTCACCATGACCAACAGCGACACGCCGTTCGTGCGCGAGCTGTTCGGCGGCGACTTCCATATCCTGCGGCTGCCCACCCGGCGTGACATCAACCTGAACGCGTCCGCCCGGCGTAGCTGGGACGTGGTGGTGACCACCTACGATCCGCCCGTGCCCGCACAGGTCCTCGTCGACCGCCGGGTGCGGTAGCCGCGAACGACCCCGGCCGGGCCGTGGCCGGGTCGGGTACGGCCCGGCCGTTCAGGGCGTCCGGGATACATGCCGGTGATGACCATGGCCGTGACCGTGGCCATCACCGACCTGACCGTGGTCATGGCTGTGGCCGCGGTCGTCGTGGTGATCGTGGTGGTGGTGTCCGTGGGGATGCGCGGGATCGTCCGGATGGTCGTGCGGGGCCTGGGGGGCGGCCACCCGGTGCTCGAAGCCGGGCAGCGCGATCCTGTACAGACAGGTGTCGCAGTTCATCCGGATGTCCCCGGCCAGCGCCTCGGCGAAGCGCTCGAACACCAGGTCCACCAGGGCGTCGCTGTCGCCGAGCAGGCCCGCGCAGCGCACGTCGACGTCCGGATGCTCGGCGGCCCAGCCGGCGGCCTGACTGACCACCCGCTCCGGCAGGACGCCGGTGAACAGGAAGTAGGGCGCCACCACGATCCGGGACGCCCCCAGCCGGCGGCAGCGCTCCAGGCCGGCCGGCACACCCGGCTCGGCCAGGCTGATGAAGGCCGGTTCGACACCGGCAAACCCGCGTCCCTCCCACAGCAGCCGGGCCACCTTGGCGATCTCGGCGTTGGCGTCCGGGTCGGTGGATCCCCGGCTGACCAGCAGCACAATCACCTTCGCCCGCTCGGCGTGCGGATAGACCGCGTCGATCCGCTCGTCGAGCGCCGTCAGCAACGTCGGATGCGGGCCGAGCGGGCGTCCGTAGGTGTAGCGCAGACCGGGATGGCGGGCGCGTTCGCGGGCGAGCGCGCCGGGGATGTCGCCCTTGGCGTGCCCGGCGGAGACCAGGGTCAGCGGTACCACCGCGAGCCGCCGGTGGCCGGCGTCGACGAGGCGGGCCACCGCGTCGGCCACCGGCGGGCGGGACAGCTCGATGAACCCGCCGTCCACCGGCGTCCCGTCGGCCCGTTCACGGACCCGTTCGACGAACTCCTGGAACTGCGCCACCCCGGCCGCGCTGCGGGTCCCATGCCCGACGATCAACAGCGCGGGCGCGGACGGACCGCCGTCCGGGCCACTGTTCGTGGCCGCCTCCGGGGCTCCATCGGTGGCCGCGCCCGTGGCCACGGAGGCGACCGCAGCCCTGTTCAGGTCTGCGTCCGATCCTGTGCCTGGGTCCTTGACGTCCTCCCCGCTGTGAACGGCGGGGATACCTACCGTGCCACTCACGTGACACCTCGATGGGTTCCTGCTTCACCGCCGACAGCCACCGCACGCGGTGGTCTTACGCCGGCTCCACAGGCGTTTTCCGTCTCCGCCCGCCCGGCGGCGACGATCCGCTGGCCCTCGAACAGAACGTTCCGGGCCGCGTTCAGATCACGATCGTGGACGATACCGCAGGCCGGGCACGTCCACACCCGCACCGCCAGACGACGGTTCACCGAACCCTTCTTCTTCCGGGCAAGGGCCCGCTGCGCGCGGGCCAGTCCACGTTGACGCGACCGGAGGTGACGCGGATTCGCGACCACCTCACCCGTGGACAGTGTCGCCAGCCGATCCAACCCGAGATCGATCCCGATCTCGGAGTCTGTCGGCGGATACGCGGTGCCGGTGACGTCGACGACGAACGACACGTAGTACCGGCCGTCGGCCTCCCGGATCACCGTGGCCGACGACGGAACCGACGGCAGCTCCCGAGACCAGACAAGCGCGACGTCTCCGACCTTCGCCACCCGCACACCCCGGGAGGTAGCCGTGAACCCGTTACGGGTGAGGCGAATCGACTGCCGGCGGTCCTTGCGTGACCGGAACCGGGGATGCCCGACCTCCCGGCCCTTCCGTTTCCCGGACAGCGAGTCGAACCAGTTCCGGAACGCCCGCCGGGCGTCCTGGCATGCCTGCACCAGCACCACCGAGGACACCTCTGCCAGCCACACCCGTTCGGGGGYCTGCCTGGCGAGGGTGACAACCCGTCGCTGCACCTCGGTGTCGGAGATCTTCTCCCCGGCCGCGTGAGCGGCATCCCGGGTGCGGATCGCGTTGTTGTAGACGACCCGGGCGCAGCCGAACGCCCGCGCCAACGCCTGCGCCTGCCCCGGTGTGGGGTAGGCGCGGTAGCGGTAACGGACGGTGGGCACGTCTACCATCATACTTGGCCTATGGCACAGGATGACAGCTACAGGCGTGGCAGGCATGTGGTTTCCGCGCTTCACGTCCACTTGGTCTTCGTGACGAAGTACCGGCATGGCGTGCTCGACACCGCGATGCTGGACCGCTGCCGGCAGATCATGAGCGAGGTGTGCGACGACTTCGGCGCCACCCTCGCCGAGTTCAACGGGGAAGACGACCACGTCCACCTGCTTGTCCACTACCCGCCGAAGATCTCGGTATCGGCACTGGTGAACAGCATCAAGGGGGTGTCGGCCCGCCGCCTGCGCACGGAGTTCACCGAGCGGGTGAACCAGCACTCGATGCGCGGGCACTTCTGGTCCCCGTCGTACTTCGCCGGCTCCGTCGACGGGGCACCCCTGTCCCTCGTACACCAGTACATCGAGAGGCAACGGCACCCAGCGTAAATATGCCAACCCCGCACTGAAGGGCAGGGCCCGCGCGCTACGTTCCATGGTCACGGATTCAGCCCCTCATACCGCGCGCGGCACGGGCCTGGTCGGTCAGCTCCACCGGTACCCCCTCGAGGTGACGACGTGCCCGGCCACGACACGGGTATGGGTGCTGCCRACGACCACCGTCGTCGTCATGCCGACCAGCTCCAGCCGTGGCGCCGGGGTGGCGGTCAGCTCCCCGATCGTGGCGACGGTGACCTGCTGGGCCGGGCGGAAGGCGTCGGTGACGATACCCACCGGGGTCGACAGCGGACGGTGGGCGGCCAGCAACGTCAACGCCCGCGGCAACTGCCAGGTCCGCGCTTTGCTGCGCGGGTTGTAGAACGCGACGGCGACGTCGGCCCGCGCCGCCGCCCGGACCCGCTGTTCGATCACGTCCCAGGGGGTGTGCAGATCCGACAGGCTGATCATCATGTGGTCGTGGCCGAGCGGCGCGCCGAGCAGCGCCGCGGCGGACAGCGCCGCGGTCACCCCCGGGACGCCCACCACGTCGAAGGATCCGTCGGCCCGTTCCAGCGCCGGGCTGCCCATCGCGTAGACGCCGGCGTCCCCGCTGCCGACGAGCGCGACCGCGTGGCCGGCGCGGGCGGCATCCACGGCCGCGCCGGCGCGTGCCTCCTCCGCTCCGAGGCCGCTGGCGAGCACGCGTGCGCCCGGCCGGATCAGGTCGCGGACGGAGTCGAGGTACTGGTCCAGGCCGACGATCACGCTGGCGCGGGCGAGTTCGCGGGCGGCGCGTGGGGTGAGCAGGTCCCGGTCGCCCGGGCCGAGGCCGACGATGGCCAGCCGGCCGCGGGGACGGTGCCGGGCCACCGCCACCGTGGCGTGCGCGCTCACCTGTTTGGGCACGACGAGCTCGGCGGTGCCAGTGGATGTGCCGCCCCCGTCGGGGCCGAGCAGACTCGCCGCCTCGGCGACGCTCGGCGTGCCGACCGCGGCCCGCACCACCTCGGAGGGATGCGGGACGTCGACGGCCGCGAGCGCCGCGGCCGGGTGCACGACCAGCGGCCAGCCGAACGCGCGGGCGGCGGCGACGATGCCGGCCTCGTCCCGTTTGGCCTCGACGGTGGCGAGGTGACGCACGGCCAGCGGTGACAGCCCGGCTTCGGCCAGCGCGCGTTCGACGAGGTCGACGACCTCGTCGGCGGGCGCGCCCCGGCTCGCGCCGACCCCCACGACCAGGCTGGGCGGCCGGTAGACCACCGCGGGCGCCGGCGGCGCGACGACCCGATCGGTGATCACGATGGCGGGCGCCGCCGGCCGATCCGGCGGAACCGACGTGGCCGGTCCGGCCGGCGACGCGGCCGGCGCACTGCTCCCGTCGGGTTCATCGGCGCCACCGAGGGCGCCTGGACCAGCGGGAACGGGGTGATCGGCGGGTCCGGCCCGGCCGGTGAGATCGGTGAGATCGGCGGGCCGGACCGTTCCCGGCAACGGCGGCAGCGGCCAGACCGCGTCCGTGTACAGGGTCACGGGCTCCTCGGCGAGCAGCGCCGTGCCCACGGTGGCGAGCCGTGATCCGGGCTCGACGCGCAGGCCGATGTCGGCGCCGAAGGAGTCGAGGGCGGGGACCGCGGCGGCGTCACTGGCGGTGGTCACGACGGCGGTCGCGCCGAGCGTGGCGGCGACCCGTTCGGCAAGGTCGTTGGCTCCGCCGGCGTGCCCGCCGACGAGGGCGACCGCCCACCGGCGCGCCTCGTCCACGCAGACCACCCCCGGGTCGCTGTCCTTGCCGGTGAGCAGGCCGCCGGCGTGCGGGCCGCCGGCCAGCAGCCGGACGGTCGCGCCGGTCGCGAGGAAGCAGACCACCCCGGCGCATTCGGTGACGGCGGCGGTGAGCGCCTCGCGGGCCGTGCCGTCGTAGTGGCGGGCGTCCGGCCAGGCCCGTTGCAGATCCCGGGCGGCCGCGCGGCCGGCGGCGGTCACCGCGACCAGGCCGATGCCCGACCGGCCCGACAGCCTGGCGTCCGTCATCGTGACCATCCGTCATCATGATTGTTCATTGCGATGCGCACCGACGCGTTCTCCCCAGCGGACGGCCGTTCCTGTCGATTGCTGCCAGCCGTACGGCCTCACCCGGGACGGTTTCGTGGCGGTCTGCGCGGGACACCCCAATGAAGATGATCATGCTGGCCCGGTTCCGCGGGCATCCGTCGGTGAGTCGGATGAGGGCCAGTCACGGGCAGGAATGTCACGGACAGAGGAGGGCCGGGAGTCGCCCAGGGTCGTCCGCAGCGTGGTGCGAGCGGCCCGGTCGGCCCGGCGGAACCCGTGGAAGTGGCCGGGGTGGTACAGGTGTGAGCGGGTCCCGCCGGCGGCGAGGGCGGGGCCGACCAGCACCAGCGTGTGCTTCCACAGCTTGTGCTCACGGATCGTGGCGGCAAGGTCGGCGAGTGCGCATCGCACAATCAGCTCGTCCGGCCAGCTCACCCGGTAGGCGACCACGCAGGGTGTCTCCGGTGGGTAGCCGCCGGCGGTGAGCTCGGCCTGCAACTGGCCGGAGCGGGCCGCCGAGAGGAACAGCGCCATGGTCGTGCCGTGCGCGGCGAACCGGGCCACCTCCTCCCCGGGCGGCATCGGGGTCTTCCCGCCGGCAAGCCGGGTCAGGATCACCGACTGGGCCACCTGCGGGACGGTCAGCTCGCGCCCGACGGCCGCGGCGGCCGCGGTGAAGCTGCTGACCCCGGGGACGATGTCGGTGGCCAGCCCCAGTTCGGCGCAGATCTCCAACTGTTCCTGCAGCGCCCCCCACAGCGCCGGGTCACCGGAGTGGATGCGGGCCACCGCGAGCCCGCTGCCCGCGGCCCGCCGGTAGATCTCGTGTACGCCTTCCAGCGGCAGCCCGGCCGAGTCGACGATCTCGGCGTCGCTGCGGGCATGGGTGAGCACGTCCGGGTGCACCAGCGAGGACGCCCAGATGACCACGTCCGCCTCGCCGATCGCCCGGACGGCGCGCAGGGTGAGCAGGTCCGCGGCCCCGGGGCCGGCTCCGACGAACGTGACCCGCCCGGGCGGGCGGGCGGTCATGCCGGCCACTGCCGGCGCCGCGTCGAGATCACCGTGGACAGGTAGGGGCCAGGCTGGTCGCGGGGCAGGTCGGCGGCGAGGCGGATGTCCTCCTCGGGCAGGCCCGTGCAGGCGCCGTAGATGGCCGCGCCGTGCGTGCCGGCCAGCCGGTCGGCCTCGGCCAGCACGTCGAGGACCTGCGGCAACGCGCGCCCGCCCTTGTAGGCGATCACGGTGTCGTGGTTGGCCACCGCCCGGCGGTAGGCGTCCACCCCGGCGGTCAGCGGCAGCAGCGCCACGGTCTCGGTGCCCACTGCCAGCACCGTGCCGGAGCGGGCGGCAAGATCCTGCATGGCCATGATGCCGGGGACGGTCTCGATGGTGACCTCCGGTAACAGTGCCCGGACCCGGGCTGCCAGCGTGGTGAAGGTCGAGTAGACGTTCGGATCACCGATCGTCGCGAACGCCACACTGCCCGTGGGATGCTCGCGCAGGGCCTGGCTGACGGTGACCGCCGGGGCGTCGTAGTCGGCGTCGCCGGTCATCCGGAACGCCACCTGGCGGATCCGGTCGTGGGTGACGTGCGCGCGCACGGTCGCCTCGGCCCGGCCCGGCGGCGGTAGCCCCTCGCTGACCGGGACGAACACGACGTCGGCCCGCTCCAGCGTCCGTACGGCCCGGACCGTCACCAGATCCGGGTCACCGGGGCCGACACCGACGCCGACCAGCCGGCCGCGGACCGGCACGGTGCCGCCGCCCTCACCGCCCTCGGTCTCCTCACCGTCCTCGACGTTCCCGCCGCTCATCGCGCTCCTCCCGCGGGCCGTCCCGCGCTGGGAGCGGCGGCGGCTGCCGCGGGAGCCGAAACATCTGCCGCGGACGGTCCGGGCGATCTTGCTCCGCGGGCCGTGGCGACGAACCGGCGGGCCGCCCCGGGCACGCCGGCCCAGTGCAGGTGCAGGTAGGAGGCGTGCACGTTGCCGTGTACGAAACCCTCCGTCCGGTCGTCGACCCGCCAGGCCGACCGGGGCACGTCCCCGGCGGGAACGGTGGCGGCGGTGACGACCGACGTGTGGTGGAACTCGTGCGCGGTCACCCCGGTACCGGCGGTGACGACCGGGTTGTCGCAGACAGCTACCGCCTGGCGGTAACCGAGAGTGAGACGTGGCCCCATCGCCGTGTCCGCGTCGAGGATCCCGCACATGGGATGCCCGTCGAGGGAGCGGGCCAGGTAGAGCAGGCCGGCACACTCGGCGACGATCGGCGCACCCCGGCGCGCCAGCGCGACCACCTCGGCCCGCAGCGGTGCGTTGGCCGCGAGCGCGGCGGCGTGCTCCTCGGGGAACCCGCCGCCGATCACCAGCCCGTCGGTGCCGTCCGGAAGTTTTTCGTCACGCAGCGGGTCGACGGTGACGACCTCGGCCCCGGCGGCGCGCAGCAGCTCGACCTGCTCGGCATAACCGAACGTGAACGCGGACCCGCCCGCGACAGCGATCCGCACCGGCCGCCGGCTGGCGGGCCCGCTGCGCCTGGCCGTCGCCTCGGCCACGGACGCTGCCCGCGCGGACGCCTGGCCGGACGCCGTAGCGGCAGCCTCGGCCACGGCGTCCGACGGCGTCCAGGGGCGGACGTCCAGCGGCGGGGCCGAGCGGGCCAGCTCGAGCACGGCGTCGAGATCGCAGGAGGCGGCGACCAGCGCCCCCAGCGCCCGGACCGCCTCGGCCGCGGCCGGCGCCCGCTCGGCCGCCGGCACCAGCCCGAGATGCCGCGAGGGCACCGCGGCGGTGTCGTCCCGGCGCAGCACCCCCAGCACGGGGATGCGCAGGCCGGCGACGGCGTCCCGCAGCAGGCTCTCGTGGCCGGCCGAGCCGACCCGGTTGAAGACGACACCGGCCAGGCGCACCCGCCGATCCCAGGTGGCGAAGCCGTGCACCACGGCCGCGGCCGAGCGGCCCGCGGCGGACGCGTCCACGACCAGCACGACCGGGGTGGCGGTCAGCCGGGCCACATGGGCGGCGGAGGCGAAGTCCGCGGGCTGGCCGGGCCGCGGCACCGACACCCCGTCGAACAGGCCCATCACCCCTTCGACGACGGCGATGTCGGCGCCGTGGGCGCCGTGGGCGAACAGGGGGCCGATGCGCTCCTCGCCGCAGAGCACGGCGTCGAGGTTGCGCCCGGGGCGTCCGGTGGCCAGGGCGTGGTAGCTCGGGTCGATGTAGTCCGGGCCGACCTTGTGCGGGGAGACCCGCAGGCCGCGGGCGGTCAGGGCGRCCATCAGCCCGGTCGCCACGGTGGTCTTGCCCGCGCCGCTGGCCGGGGCCGCGATCAGCAGCCGGGGCAGGACGATGCCGGGGCCGCTCACCATTCGATCCCCCGCTGGCCCTTCTGGCCGGCGTCCATCGGGTGCTTCACCTTGGTCATCTCGGTCACCAGGTCGGCGGCGTCGAGCAGCTGTGGTGGCGCGGCGCGGCCGGTGATGACGACGTGCTGGCGCCCGGGCCGGGTGAGCAGCGTCTCGACGACCTCGGCCACGTCGAGCCAGCCCCACTTCAGCGGGTAGGTCAGCTCGTCGAGGACGTAGAGCCGGTAGGTCTGCGCGGCCAGGTCCCGGCGGATCTGTTCCCAGCCCTCGCGCGCGGCGTCGGCGGGCTGGGCGTCCGGGTCGATGCGGCGCTGCACCCAGCTCCAGCCCTCGCCCATCTTGTGCCAGGCGACCGTGCCGCCCTCCCCGGTGGCGGTCAGCGTGCGCAGCGCCCGTTCCTCCCCGATCCGCCACTTCGCGGACTTGACGAACTGGAACACCCCGACCGGCCAGCCCTGCGCCCAGCCGCGCAGGGCCAGCCCGAACGCCGCGGTCGACTTCCCCTTGCCGTCACCGGTGTGGACGATCAGCAGCGGGCGGTCCCGGCGGGCCCGGGTGGTCAGGCCGTCGTCGGGTATCACGGCCGGCTGTCCCTGCGGCATCCCTCAGGCCACCTTCCCGGGCTGGGTGGAAGCTGTTGTCGGCCCAACGGTCGGCCCGGCGGGCCCGCCAAACCGGACGGAGCCCGATCCCGCCGGCCGTATCGGACGCACGGGACCGGCGGGGACCGTGGGGCCGGTGGCGACCGCCGGGCCGGCCGCCGACAGGGCGGCCAGCGGAACGGTCGTGCCACCGAGGGCGGTGGCCAGCCGCCCGGCCAGGCCCAGGCGGACGTATCCGCTCTCGCAGTCGACGACGACGCTGGCCACCCCGGCGCGGGCCAGCGCGTGCGCGGCGGCGGCCGGATCCGGGCCGGTGGTGCACCGCCCGTCGGTGACGACGACCAGCAGCGCGCGCCGGTCGGGGTCACGCCGGCGTTCGGCGGCCAGCACCTGCCCGGCGCGGGTGAGTCCGGCGGCGAGCGGGGTGCGTCCGCCGGTCGGCAGGGAACGCAGCCGGGCCGCACCCACCTCCACGCTCGACGTCGGCGGCAGGACGACCTCGGCGCCGGCACCCCGGAAGGTGATCATTCCGATCCGGTCGCGGCGCTGGTAGGCGTCCAGGAGCAGAGAGAGCACGGCGGTGGTGACCGTGCGCATCCGGGCGCGGGCGGCCATGGAGCCGCTGGCGTCCACCACGAACAGCACCAGGTTGCCCTCGCGTCCCTCCCGGACGGCGCCGCGCCGGTCGGACGGGCGCAGCAGCAGCCCCGGGCCGCGGCGTCCGCGGACCCGCTGCCAGGGCGCGGCCGCCCGCAGGGTCGCCGGCAGGTGCAGGCCGGCGGCCTCCGGTGAGTCGGTGACCACCGCGCCGTGACGGGTGCGGGCCCGGGAGCGCCGCCCGGCGGCGCCGAGACCGGTACCGACGTCGGGGATCTCCAGGCGGCGGGGGCGGAAGGTCGGGCCGGGCGGGCCGGCGGGACGGACGTCGGCGGTGTCGGTCTGCCCGCGCGACGGGTCGGGCTGCTCGTACCCGCTGTGCTCGGACGCGGTGGTCGGCCCGCTGGCGGGCCGCGGTTCCGCCGCCGCGTCTGTTGCCGTTCGTTGCGTTTCCGCCCGGTGCAGGGGCTCCGATTCCGCCGGGCGCGGGGTCGGCAGGTCGCCGGCCGGCGTGGGCGGTGGCCCGTCACCGGCATGCCCGTCATGGCTGTCGGCAGCGGCGTCGCCGTGGCCGGCGCCACCACCGCCGCCGGCCGGCGGCGGTCCGTCCGGGTCCGTAGACGGCTCCCCCGCTTTTTCCAGGGCGTCGGCGAGGGTGTCCTCGTCCAGGCCGGGGGCGTCGAACGGGCCTCGGCGGCGCCGGTGCGGCAGTGCCAGGCGGGCGGCGCGGCGGATGTCGTCGGCGGTGACGCGCTCGCGGCCCTCCCAGGCGGCCAGCGCGATCGCGGTGCGGGCGGTGACCACGTCCGCGCGCATCCCGTCCACGTCGAAGGCGGCGCAGACCGCGGTTACCTGGCGCAACGCCGTCTCGGAGAGCTCCACGGCGGGCAGGCGGTCACGGGCGGCGGCGATCCGGGCGGCGAGGGCGGCGTCCTGCTCCGCCCAGGCGGCGGCGAAGGCCTGTGGGTCGGCGTCGTAGGCCAGTCGGCGGCGCACCACCTCGGCCCGCACGCGCGGGTCCCGGCTGGCGGCGACCTCGACGGTCAGCCCGAACCGGTCCAGCAGTTGCGGGCGCAGCTCGCCCTCCTCCGGGTTCATCGTCCCGACCAGCAGGAACCGGGCTGCGTGGCGGACCGACACCCCATCGCGTTCGACGTGGGCGACACCGAGCGCGGCCGCGTCCAGCAGCAGGTCGACAAGATGATCGTGCAGGAGGTTGACCTCGTCGACGTAGAGCAGGCCGCGGTGGGCTACGGCCAGCAGCCCGGGGCGCAGCGCCGTGACGCCTTCGGTGAGCGCCCGGTCGAGATCGATCGACCCGGTCACCCTGTCCTCGGAGGCGCCGACCGGCAGCTCCACCATCCGCACCGCCCGGGTCACAGCGGGAGCCTCGGGTGGATGCGGGCCGTCCGGGCAGTCGGCGTCACCGGCGGCCGGGTCGCAGGCGAACCGGCAGTCGGCCACCACCCGCAGGGGCGGGAGCATGGCGGTGAGCCCCCGCACCGCCGTCGACTTGGCGGTGCCCTTCTCTCCCCGGACGAGCACCCCGCCGATGGCCGGTGACACAGCGTTGAGGACGAGGGCGAGCCGCAGGTCGTCCATACCCACCACCGCGGACAGCGGGTAGGCCGTCATCGTGCTCCCGACCGTGCGCCGGGCACCGGCTGACGGGCGTGAACGGGCATGCCGCGGTCCTCCCTCGGGTTTCCTCGCCCTCGGTAACGGTGCGAACGGCCGAAGTATCCCGGCTCCCGGATCAGTGCTCCCCCTCGGCCTTCCGGACGCCTACACGTCCGTGACACACGGTGAGGGTTCGCTCCCCGGTTACGGTGGCGGGACCGCGCCGGATTCCCACCGGCTTCCTCCACTGCCGTCGCCCACCCAGCATGGCACAACCCGCCACCACGCGGACCCCTTCGCCCTGCCCACACCCGTGTCCGGACATCCCAGCACTCGATGCCGCCGGCTGGCCGGGGACTGTTTCAAGATCGGTGTTTCCGGCCCGACACGCCGGGCCCTCGGGGTCCGGCGGGATGGGCACTGTGAGTGATGACATCGGGTGATATGACCCCTCGCAAGCAAGATCGTGAATCGGGGCGGCAGCTGTCGCCGGAGCAGGCCGCTGCGGCGGCTTTGGTCGCGGACGCGAAGGCGCGTGGGCTGGCGCTGACGGGGCCGGACGGGCTGTTGAAGCTGTTCACCAAGGCGGTGCTGGAAACGGCTTTGGCCGAGGAGATGACCGAGCATCTCGGCCATGAGAAGAACCGGGTACCGGCGGAGCGGGAATCGACCAACGTCCGTAACGGCAGCCGGACGAAGACGGTCGTTTCCGAGGCGGCCGGTGAGGTGGAGATCTCGGTTCCGAGGGACCGGGAGGGCACGTTCGAGCCGCGGATCGTGAAG